>NZ_JBSAXC010000079.1:0-424 GCF_053427725.1 Burkholderia sp. PU8-34 | reverse complement strand
GACCTCCGGCAAGATCTACGTCGACGGCGAGGACCTCGCGTCGCTGCCGCCGTACCGCCGCCCGGTGAACATGATGTTCCAGTCGTACGCGCTGTTCCCGCACATGTCGGTCGAGTCGAACGTCGCGTTCGGCCTGAAGCAGGAAGGCACGCCGAAGAACGAGATCAAGGAACGCGTGGCCGATGCGCTCGCGCTCGTGCAGATGAGCAAGTACGCGCAGCGCAAGCCGCACCAGCTGTCCGGCGGCCAGCAACAGCGCGTGGCGCTGGCCCGCTCGCTCGTGAAGCGCCCGAAGCTGCTGCTGCTCGACGAGCCGATGTCCGCGCTCGACAAGAAGATCCGCCAGAAGACCCAGCTCGAACTGGTGAACATCATCGAGAAGGTGGACGTGACCTGCGTGATGGTCACGCACGACCAGGAAGAG
>NZ_JBSAXC010000078.1:0-424 GCF_053427725.1 Burkholderia sp. PU8-34 | reverse complement strand
CACCTCCGGCAAGATCTACGTTGACGGCGAAGACCTCGCGTCGCTGCCGCCGTATCGCCGCCCGGTGAACATGATGTTCCAGTCGTACGCGCTGTTCCCGCACATGTCGGTCGAATCGAACGTCGCGTTCGGCCTGAAGCAGGAAGGCACGCCGAAGAACGAGATCAAGGAACGCGTGGCCGACGCGCTCGCGCTCGTGCAGATGAGCAAGTACGCGCAGCGCAAGCCGCACCAGCTGTCGGGCGGCCAGCAGCAGCGCGTGGCGCTGGCGCGCTCGCTCGTGAAGCGCCCGAAGCTGCTGCTGCTCGACGAGCCGATGTCCGCGCTCGACAAGAAGATCCGCCAGAAGACCCAGCTCGAACTCGTGAACATCATCGAGAAGGTCGACGTGACCTGCGTGATGGTCACGCACGACCAGGAGGAA
>NZ_JBSAXC010000077.1:0-434 GCF_053427725.1 Burkholderia sp. PU8-34 | reverse complement strand
GCGATGACGATGGCGAGCCGCCTCGCGGTGATGAGCGAAGGCAAGATCGTGCAGATCGGCTCGCCGGGCGAAGTGTACGAATTCCCGAACAGCCGCTTCTCGGCCGAATTCATCGGCTCGACGAACCTGTTCGAAGGGCGCGTCGTCGAGGACGAGCCCGACCACATCTTCGTCGAGAGCGACGACCTCGAAGCACGCATGTACGTGAGCCACGGCGTCACGGGCCCGCTCGGGATGCCGGTCGGCATCTCGGTGCGCCCGGAGCGCATCCACGTGTCGGTGACCAAGCCGAACTCGCAGCACAACTGGGCGCGCGGCGTCGTCACCGACATCGCGTACATGGGCAGCTACTCGCTGTACCACGTGCGCCTGCCGAGCGGGAAGACGGTGGTGTCGAACCTGTCCAGCTCGCACCTGATGCACGACGGCGCGCC
>NZ_JBSAXC010000076.1:0-443 GCF_053427725.1 Burkholderia sp. PU8-34 | reverse complement strand
GTCTTGCCTTCGAGGATGTAGACGTCGCCCGTTTCCATTTCGAGGGCCGTCACGCCGAGCACGTCGCCGTCCGCGTCGCGGATCAGGTCGAGCGCCATCCATTCGACGAAGAACTGCGTCTTCGCCGCGACGTTCTGCTGGTACAGCGTGTGCAGCAGCGCGTGACCGGTACGGTCGGCCGCCGCGCACGCGCGCTGGACCGGCTTCTCGCCGTAGTTCGCGGTGTGGCCGCCGAACGGGCGCTGGTAGATCGTGCCGTCCGCGTTGCGGTCGAACGGCATGCCGAAGTGCTCGAGCTCGTACACGACGTTCGGCGCTTCACGGCACATGAACTCGATCGCGTCCTGGTCGCCGAGCCAGTCGGAGCCCTTGATCGTGTCGTAGAAGTGGAAGTGCCAGTTGTCTTCGCTCATGTTGCCGAGCGACGCGCCGATCCCGCCCTG
>NZ_JBSAXC010000075.1:0-444 GCF_053427725.1 Burkholderia sp. PU8-34 | reverse complement strand
ACCACGCCCAGCCGGAGTCTTCCTCGTGCTGTTCGCCCGACCAGTACCAGGCCGATTCAAACTCGCCCTTCAGGTTCGCGAACAGCAACGACTGCTCGCGGCGCGTCGGGAGTTCGCCCCCTTGTTCCATGGCCCATGCTTTGGCATCGGCCCAGTTCACTGACTCGGCTTCCCCGGGCAGCAGAATCACGTAGTGGCTCAGCGTGCCGTCGTCATTCAAGATCGGGCCCGCGATCCGCTCGCCGGCCGCGAGCGGGATCGTGACGGTGTCGATGCGGTATTCCGTTGCCTGCGCCTGCTTCTTGAGGGCCTCGATCAAGGCGCCAATGCGCGCATGGTCGGCTTGGATCTGTTCCAGCGTAACGGTGGTCATTGCGATGCTCCGTTGTGAATGGATGAAGGGTTAAATCGGCAATCTGCGGACGGCTCGGGCCCGGAACTCGT
>NZ_JBSAXC010000074.1:0-457 GCF_053427725.1 Burkholderia sp. PU8-34 | reverse complement strand
TGTGAACGCGGCGAATTCCGTGACGATTATCTCGGGCGGCGATACGAACATCATCGGGTCGAATGTCAGCGGCAATCAGGTGAACGCCGACGTGGGCGGCAACCTGAACATCACAAGCGTGCAGGATATGCTGACGAGCGCCGCGCATCAGTCGAGCACCGGCGGCGGCTTCAGCATCAGCCAAGGCGGTGCCAGTGCGAACTTTAGCCAGAGCAAGGGTAATGCGTCGGGCAGCTATGCGGGTGTCAATGAGCAGGCGGGGATTCAGGCGGGGGACGGCGGGTTCAATATCAACGTCACGGGTAACACCGATCTGAAGGGAGCGGTGATTGCGAGCGACGCGGATGCGTCGAAGAATTCGCTGACGACGGGTTCGCTCTCGTTCTCTGACATTCGGAATCAATCGAACTTCGATGTGAGTTCGAGCGGTTTTAGTGCCGGTGTGACGACGGGCGAC
>NZ_JBSAXC010000073.1:0-486 GCF_053427725.1 Burkholderia sp. PU8-34 | reverse complement strand
GCGTTGAGGCCCGCGCCCTGGATCGTAATGAGGCCGCGATTGACGTTGTAGCCCGCAAGCGAACCGTCCGCGCCGTAATAAGGCTGGCCGGTCGTCAACGTCGCGCGCGACGTATTGATGAAGCCCCCGCCATCGACGACGATGCCCGCCGGGTTGGCCAGCACGACTTCCGCGCGATTGCCTGCGACTTCGACGTAACCGCGAATCTGGCTCGCGGCCGTGCTGTTGACCTGGTTGACGATAATGCGTGCGGACTGCCCGGCCCCGAAGGTCGGGTTCCCGTTGATAGTCCCGGCCTGCTGCGTGTTGACGAGCGTCGGCGAGTTGTTCAGGATCGCGCCGTTCTTCTGGACATCGAACTGGTTGTAGGTGTTGACCGACACCCCTGCGCCCGAAGGCCGGGCGATGTTCACCTGCGGGAGGCCGTTTTGCGTCTGGATGACCTGCGTGCCGGCGCCGGGCGTCGGCACGATCTGCGCCGATGCG
>NZ_JBSAXC010000072.1:0-515 GCF_053427725.1 Burkholderia sp. PU8-34 | reverse complement strand
TTTCACCGAACCGTCGTCGTTGTACAGGATCTCGGCCGCCGGAAAGCCCGGGAAGATCTCGACGCCCAGCGCCTCGGCCTGCTGGCCAAGCCAGCGCGTGACATTGCCGAGCGAAATCACGTAGTTGCCGTGATTCTTGAAGTTGTCCGGCAGCGCCCAGTTCGGCGTTTGCACCGCGCTTTTCTCGGACAGGAACAGGAAGCGGTCTTCCGTGACCTCGACGGTCAGCGGCGCGCCTTGCTCCTTCCAGTCGGGGAACAGTTCGGTGATCGCACGCGGATCCATCACCGCACCGGACAGGATGTGCGCGCCGATTTCCGAACCCTTCTCGAGCACGCACACGCCGATCTCGGCGCCTTTCTCGGCGGCGAGCTGCTTGAGCCGGATCGCGGCCGACAGCCCGGCCGGGCCGCCGCCGACGATCACGACGTCGTATTCCATCGATTCGCGCGGGCCGTATTGCGCGATCAGGTCATCTTTGGTCAAAGCTGAGTCTCCTCCTGCCGCAGTTCCTG
>NZ_JBSAXC010000071.1:0-517 GCF_053427725.1 Burkholderia sp. PU8-34 | reverse complement strand
GCGGCCATTCACCACCGGACGCGGATCGTTCGTCAGACCGTTGCGGCCGATTACACCGGTGTACGGCGGAACGTTGTCCATCACCGACTCGATCGTCGGACGCGACGGGCGCGTCGCTGCCTTTGCTGTTGCCATTGCTTTTGCTCCAGACATTTCGGTTATCTAATTAATAACATCACGCGCCCGACAGGACGCGTGACGACGGATCAGACGAGTTGCGTCGTGACGGCCGACTGCACCAGCAGTTCCACGTTCAGGGCCGCGTTCTCATAGACGACGTAGGCCATGCCGTTAACGGCGACCATTCCTTGATTACTCCAATGGCCTGCATCGAAACCAGCCATACCCGACAGCTCGACGCGATCTCCCGAGTTGCCATTCACCATCAACTGGGTATGGCCGTCGGCACGGAACAGGTTTTCGTGGCCCAGCTCCAGTACGTCGCTCATCGACAGCTTCAGCGTGTTGTTGCCCGTACCCGTGATGTCGATGATCTCGATCGACGAAAGCTTGCTGG
>NZ_JBSAXC010000070.1:0-530 GCF_053427725.1 Burkholderia sp. PU8-34 | reverse complement strand
GAGAAGGAGCGTCTGCAGTCGCCGCAGGAGCGCGACGAGCTGGACGGCGTGTACGAGTGCATTCTGTGCGCGAGCTGCTCGACGTCGTGCCCGAGCTTCTGGTGGAACCCGGACAAGTTCGTCGGCCCGGCCGGCCTGCTGCAGGCGTACCGGTTCATCGCGGACAGCCGCGACACGGCGACCGGCGAGCGTCTGGACAACCTTGAAGATCCGTACCGTCTGTTCCGTTGCCATACGATCATGAACTGCGTCGACGTGTGCCCGAAGGGCCTGAACCCGACGAAGGCGATCGGCAAGATCAAGGAACTGATGGTTCGCCGTGCGGTTTGACATGATGACCCCCAAGCTCACTGCGTTCGCTGCCCCCCGCGGGGGCGTCGACACCCTTGGGGCGGCCCGGCGGGTGTCACGATGAGCGACGATTCGCATCAATCCGACCCGCACCGCCGCGCGCGCCTGCGTTGGCGCGCCCGGCGGGGTCTGCTGGAGAACGATCTGATCTTCGATCGTTTCTTCAGCCGATACGAGCA
>NZ_JBSAXC010000007.1:0-356585 GCF_053427725.1 Burkholderia sp. PU8-34 | reverse complement strand
TCCTCTCCCGCCCCGGCGTTGCCGTCAGCGCGAAAGAGGCGTGATTCTAGGCAGCTCCCGCGCCGAGCGCAAGGGGGTTGGTGAAATAAATTTTAAACCCCACGTGCGCTGCCGCACACGGGGGCTTTTAAGCTGATGAAGCCGATCCCACTGCACCTGCCAAAGGCATTCACACATGCCCGTCAATTCGACTCTATATATAGGAACCCGCCTATGGGCTGAAGGTAGGGCGCACTGTCGAGTATCATGCCGCGATCGCACCACGCACAAAGACCGAAGATGGACAGCACCACCCAATCCGACGAAGCAGACCTCCGCGCCGAATACACGGCGCTCCGCCAACGCGCCACGATGCTGGAGGAACAGGTTCCGACTCTCCTGCAGCGCATTTCAGACGTGTTGCCTCGCATCGGGGGGCAATCCGAACAGGCAGACGATTACCGGGAATGGCTGGTCGGCGCGCGAAACGCGGCCTTGGTATCCATCGAAAACTATCAGCAGGCGATCCCTTTCCTGCAGACGGCCGAGTCGATTATCGAGCAGCTCGACAAGACGCCGGTGCGCGAGGAAGACACGGAATGGCGCGATGCGTTGCTGCAGCGCCTGGACGAGCTGATCGACGTGGCTGCCTTCATGGTCGACGACGCTGCGGCAAGTTACGAACATGCGCAGGAACCTGATCCCGCAGACGTGCCCCCATCCCTCCTCGACGATTGAACTGCCGGACGTGCCGCTGCAACCCAGTGAACAGACTTCACTTCGCAAGCGGCACCCACTCCCCGCACCGGCTATACGGCCACACGTCTCCAGCATCGCAGTCTCAGCCACTCCAACGGGAAGACACGACTGCTTCAGCTTGCCCCTTGCCGATGCGACGGCACGAATGGTCGGGTACAGTTTCACCGCTCGTCACATATATCGACGCGCTTCCCGTAAAAGCTCACCTCCTCCACGCCGGTGCATCACGCCGGTGCATCACGCCGCTTCAGAAATGTGATCCAGACTCGCCGAGCACGCCGTCCCGGAACACAACTGCCTTCAACATGCTGGCCAGTGCTGGCCGCCGTGCCTCTACAGACACAACCCGATCGAATCGACGCCATTGCACGCGCCCGCTCCGACCAAGCTACGGCGCAATACGACCGCCACTCGCGCCCGCCATCGGCACCCGTATGAACCCACCCTCCGCATCGCCGAAAGCGCACGCGCGTCCATCGAGCACGAACTGTGCAGTCAGCGCGCAGAGCGCTGCGTCTCTTGCATCGACGGAAGTCAGCGTCGCAACATCGATTCCCAGGCCGGCCAGCAATTGCTTGCGCTGAACGCGCTTCTGCTTCGCGGATGCAACGTCCTTGCCCAACAGCGCGCACGTGATCGCATGCGGATACGTCTCGAAACTCACACGTCCGCCGGCGTAGCCGGGCGCACTCAGAAGCGGATACGCATCGGCCAGCGCCCGATAAACCCGCTCCCCGGTGAACATCCAGTCGTAGAAGCCCGTCGTATTGGCAAGCGCCCGTTCCCGCGCAGGCGTCGAGAACAACGAAATCCGCTCGCGCACCAGCGCAAGTTCAGCCGGTCGGTGACCGTCGCCCGCCCACCATCGGCTCGGCGAATCGACGCCCACAGCCACGACATCATGTTCGACACACAGCGGGAGCAGCGCCTCCGGCGCGACCCGCTCGGCGCGATACAGGATCGACGTGCCCCTCAGGATCACGAGGTCGCATTGCTTCCTGGTTCCGCCGACGTCGACGCCCGCGACGGCCTGCATCGCCGACGCCGCAGCCCGTGCGCGCACGGTGCCGGACGCCGCCCGCTGCGCCGGCATGGTCATGCCGACGGCCGCGCGTCGTACGCGGCATCGAATATCGCCTCGAGCCCTGGATGCACGCCGCGCATGCGATCGACGACCGACTTGGCCCAGTCGAAGTACGCCTGCTTCCGTTCGAGCGGCCAGTCCGCTGGCGGATAGTTCGCGATGTCGCGCAGGTTGCAGATCTTGTCGGCCAGCTTCACGAGCTTCGCTCGACGGCTGATCTGCGCCGCGTGTTCGATCTGGAGACGCTTGCGCTCGTCTTTCGGCAGCGCCTTGTCGTCCGTCACCTCCATCACGATGTCCGCGACATCCTTGCCGAACAGGCGCAGCAACTCCTGCTCGGTCGTCTCCGTGTCCTCGACGGTGTCGTGCAGCACGGCGGCGACGATCACGCGCTCGTCCTCGATGCCAGCCTCGTTGGCCAGCACGTCGGCAAGCGCGATCGGATGATTGATGTACGGAGACGCGTCACCGTCCTTGCGCCGCTGATTGCGATGCCTGTCGGCGGCGAACGCAATCGCTGCTACCAGCTTGTTCATGATTCCCCTTGAGTGACCGGACCCGCCGGCCCGGCCGGTGGTCCGGCCAGTCCTGCACCAGCACATTCTCGCAGATACCGCGAACGCCGCGACGACGGCCCGCCTACGCGCGCCGCTGCGTTCGGGCGTCCGTGCATCCGTGCATCCGTGCATCCGTGCATCCGTGCATCCGTGCATCCGTGCATCCGTGCATCCGTGCGTCAGGGCGTCAGGGCGTCGGGGCGTTCGTGCGTTCGTGCGTTCGGGACGCCACCTGCCCGAACCTACGCGACAGCCGGCTCCCGCTGCAGCGCCACCACGTTGACCTGTTCGCCGAACACGTCCTTCACCATCGGCAGCAGGTGATCGTGGTGCGTGAGGAACAGCACCTGCGTCCGCGTGGACAGGTCCCGCAACGCCTCGAGCCCGGCCCGCGAACGCGCGTCGTCGAAATTGATGAACAGGTCGTCGGCGACGAACGGCAGCGCCATCCGGTTCGCGAGCTGCAATTCAAGCGCCGCGATACGCAACGCCAGGAACAACTGGTCGCGCGTGCCCTCGCTCATCCCGGTCACGTCGACCGACGTGCCCTTCGCGCGCCGCGCGGATAGCGCGGGCGGCGTTCTTTCGGTATCGATCGTGAGCCTCGCGAACTCGCCAAGCGTCAACCCCGCAAAGATTTCTCCCGCGCGCCTTAGCATCGGCCCCTGCTTCTGGTCGCGATAGCGGTCCGTCGCCCACTTCAGCAGCCGGCTCGCGGTCGCCGCTTCAAGATACTGTTCGGCGGCATCGCCCATCGATGCCAGCGCTTCCTGCCGCTTCGCCTCGGCCACGGCCGCGTTCGCCTGGCCGCTGATCGCGCCGAACGCCTGCTCGGCCACCACCTGCCTCTGCACGCATTCGTTCAGCCGCTTGCCGACGTCGGCCAGTTCCTGCTTCACCGACTCGAGGCGCGCGGGCACCTCGGCGATATCCTGCTCCGCAACCTCGACCTCGATCGCCTGCTGCGACAGCCCGTCGCCGTCCCGGACCAGCGCCTCCTGCGCCGCGCCGATCGCCTTCAGCAATTCGCGTCGCCGGTCGGAACGTTCGGCAAGCGGCAGCGCCGCATCGACCGAATCCAGGCCGGCCAGTTGAAGGAGCGGCTGAATCCGCGCATCCGCGCCCGCGACCGTCGCAACCGCGTCCGTGACCTTGCCCTCCGCGTGCCGGATCGCGTCATCGGCGCGCTCGATCGCTTTCGCGGTTTCCTTCGCGGCCGACAAACGCACCGTCAGCCGGCGCGCCACCTCGAACCAGTCACCAGCCGTCAGCCACGCAGGATCGAGCACTTCGGCAAGCCGACGCGCGCCGGACTCCAGTGCGGTGAGATCGGCACGCATCGCGGCCATCCGGTTCCGCGGCGCATCCGCTTCGGCGAGCTCCGCCGCGACCGCGTTCGCGAGTTCGACTGCGCCTTCCGCCGCCGCGAGGGTCACGGCGCTCGCGGTGAGATTCGCGTCTGCCAGCGCGTCGCGCCATTGCACATGCCACGCGTCGTAGGCCGCCTGCGCGTGATCGACCTTCAGTTGCGCGCCCGCGCATCCGCGTTCGGCCTGCCGCGCCTGGTCCTCGAGCGTGCCCTTTTGCGCGATCGATTTTTCCGCCGACTGGACGAACGATTCGGCCGTGACGACCAGCGCCGGCAGCCCGTCCGTTTCGTTCCCGCGCGAGACTGTTCGCAACGCGGCCAGCAGTGCCGCCTGCGCCACGGCGCGCGCCGCGCGCGTCTCGTCGAACTCGTGCTGCAGGCGGGCGAGCGTCGCTTGCGCGGTCATCACCGCATCGCGCTTTGCCAGCCAGTCGTTCATGTCGGCAAGCGGCATGCCCGGCACGCCGGCTGCCGCCGCGTGTTGCGCCCACGCGTCGCGGCCGGCGGCCAGTTCCCGCTCGCGTTCGCTCAACGCGACCTCCCTGCGCGTCAGATTCGCGCGGGTCGACTCGACCTGCTGACGCAGTGACTGCAGCGTCGCCGCCGCCTGCGTGGTGCCAAGGCGGGCGTCGACGAGTTCGTCCGCGAGGCGAATCGCATCGTCGACGGCCGGCGCGCCGGCTTCGACACTGACGGTCCCGCGCTTGACCTCGCCCCACGCATCGTCGCGGCGCGCACGCGCCGACAGCACGTCCGCGGTCGTCACGACCTTGTTGTTCTCGGTGAAATGCTTTTCCTGCAGCTCGAGCCGCTCGAGTTCTTCCTGCGCGTTCTCCAGCGCTTCGCGCGCCGCGGCAACCATGCTCGCCTGTTCGCTGTCCTCTTTCAGCAACGCGGCCAATCTGGACGCGGACGGCAGATCGAGCGTACGCAGCGCCTCCAAGGGCCGGCGCCATTGTCCGAGTCCGTCGAGCGCGTCCTGCAACGCACGACCGGCAGCCACGACTTCGCGTTCCAGCGCCTGCTCACGCTGCCCGCTGCTCCTGAAACCCTGTGCGTCGGCAAGCGCCGCGCGGAGCGCCTCCGGCACGTCGACGGTCGACAGCGTGTCGAGCCGATCGCTCAGTTGCGCATGCTCGCGCGTCTTCTCCTCGAATGCGTCGCGCGCGCCGATCAACGCCTGATGCAATGCACCGTGTTCGCGCAGCAGGTTGGTGACCGTCTTCAGCGACAGCGCCTTCGGCAGTGCGGCGCGCAGCGCCGCTTCGTCTGCCGGCCAGCCGAGCTGGGCGGCCGCACCGAAAGCGGCCGACAAGTGACGCTCGACTTCCGCCTCGCGCAACAGCAAGTCTTGCGGATGGTTCGCGCACGCGCTGCGCAGCGTGTCGAGCGTGTCGATGTCGCCCGCCAGCGCCAGCACGTCAGCGTCCGCGTCGATCGCGTCGCGCGTCTGGCGCTTGCCGGCCAGATCCGCACGCCGCTCCTCCAGCACCTTTTGCTCGGCCGCGAGATCGCCCTGCGCCTTCAGCAGATCCGCGTAGGCCGTCGGCGGCATGTCGACGACGTCGCCGAGCTCGGCCAGCACGGCCTCCTTGACCGTCAACTCCTTCAGGTATGGCGCCAGCCGTCGTACGCGCTCGAGCTTCGAGCGCAGCGATTCGAGCCGGCGCTGTTCGGCCCGCAAGCGCTCGATCTCCTGCTCGACCACTTCGCACGCTTCCTTGCGCTCGACCCAGTCGCGCGTGCGAACCTGCACCGCCTTCAGTTCGCCCACCGCTTCGTTGAAGGCCGCCTCGGCCAACGCAAACGCGCTGCCGCTGCGCCGCGGCGCCCACAGCTCGCCCGAGCGCGCTTCGAGCTCCTCGCGCACGGGCCCGAGGCTGCCGACGCCGGCCGCCGATTCGTACAGCACCTGGCCAAGCTTGTCCGATGCGTCGAGAATGCTCCTGCCGCCTTCGACGAGCCGCCCGTGATCGAGCCCGAACATCTGCTCGAAGAATTCCTTGCTCGCGCCGTCGAGGACGGCCGCAAGGTAATCGTCCGGCAACTTCTCGTCGGCAGGCGTGCGCAGCGGACTGCGGCCGCGCGCGCGATGGAACGCAAGTTCGCCGACACCGCTTTGCAGCACACCGCCGATCCGCAGCTCCGGCGTGCTGTGCAGGAAATCGAGCGGCGTCTGCAGCTTCATGCCGAACAGCAGTTCCGATACGGCCGTGCGAATCGTGGACTTGCCGGCTTCGTTCGGTCCGACGATCACGTGGAAATCGCTCGCCGCCTGCGGAAACCGCAGCGTTTCGTCGGTGAATTTGCCGTACTTGATCAAATCGAGTTGCTTGATGCGCATCGCTCATTCTCCCCGGGCCAGGCGCGCCAGCAGCGCGGGGCCCACCTGCTGCACCAGTGCCGCCAGTTCGCCGGACCTGGCGAGCCCGAGCAGCGGCGCCTCCTCCTTCACCTCGCTGCGCACCTTTCCGACGAACGGCCGCAGGTCGCGCTCGAGCAGCGCGAGGAACTCCGGATCATGCGCCGCGGCAGCGAGGATCTGCTTCAGGTCTTCCAGCGCTTCGAGCTGTTCGCTCGCCCCGTCCGACACGTCCGCGGCGGACGTCGCGAGCTTGACCTTCTCGAGCCAGAGCCGCTCGTTGCCGATGATGCCGATCTGGTTCAGCACTTCCGCGCGCAACTGCGTCGCTCGTCCGAAGAAGAGACCATGCGCGGGCGTCCGCCCGGTCACCGTTACGCGCACCGCGCGGGGCACGTGGCCGTCGATCGACAGCAGCGCCTCGAGCGACTGGCCGATCTTGCGCGACAGGTCCGCGACCGACGCGCAGTCGGACGCATCGACCGACACGGCTTCCCAGCGGAGCACGTCCAGATACAGACGCTCGACGTGCGTGTGCCCGTTCTCGACGGTGACGATGACGGCGCCGCGCCGCCCCGTCTCGCGAATATGCCGGCCCTGCAGGTTCCCCGGAAACACGATCGTGGACCGCTCCGACCACTGCTGGAATTCGTGCACGTGGCCGAGCGCCCAGTAGTCGTAGCCTTTCGCGTGCAGCTCCGCAAGCGTGCAGGGCGCGTAGCTCGCGTGGGCCGCATAGCCTTCGAGCGCGGTATGCAGCACGCCGATGTTGTAGTGGCCGGGCACCGGCTCCGGATAGCCGAGCACGAGGTTGTCGACGACCGACTTGTCCTTGAAGCTCTGTCCGTGCAACGCGACGTTGAATTCGGGCAGCACGTGGACTTCCGGCTTGCGGTGACTGAAGACCGTGACGTTGTCCGGCAGCGTCAGCTTCTTCGTCATTTCGCTCTCGGCGTCGTGGTTGCCCCACAGCACGAACGCGCGGATGCCCGCCTTGCGCAGGCGCCCCATCTGCTGGCTGAAGAAGATGCCGGTGTTGTGGTCCTTCCAGTCGCCGTCGTACAGATCGCCGGCGATCACCAGAAAGGCCACCTCATCGTCGATTGCGCGGTCGACGAGCTGCCGCAGCGCCTCGCGCGACGCATTGCGAAGCTGCGCGGCCGGCGCATCGGGATAGGCACTCAGGCCATGCAGCGGGCTGTCAAGATGTATGTCTGCCGCGTGGATGAACTTCACGACGATTCCTCAAATACGGTTCGGGTAGGGCGCAGGCGATGCCGACGGACGGCTGCCGCAGCCGTGGCGTCCGGGCGGCATCTCCGGAACCGCCAGATTGTAGTGGTCATTGCGCTGCACCGATCGTCATTGAACGGCGACAGTGTAGGGCCTTTCCGGTCCACGGCTTCCGTCGACGCGTGGATGACACCGCGCGGACCATCCGTGCGCGCTCCGCCTGAAGCGGTTGTCGCTGCCGGGGCGTCCGCACGGCACGTCGAGCCCGTCGACCGTCGAGACCGCCGCGTATGCGCGGATGCCCTGGTTGCGCAGCACGATCGCGTAGCGCGGACGCCACCGGACAGCCGTGTTGTAGAATACAGATATGCCGACACTTGTGAGCCCGATTTACCGCGCGGCCGTTACGGTTGGCAGGCACACATGTCATCCGGCGAGTGTCGGCAGCACGATGTGCGGGCCGCTGCGAACCCGGCAAACACCGTGACGCGCGCACCCGGAATCGCGGCCAAACACTGAATGAATCGGCGCCGCTGGCGCCCGAAGGATATCTGGAAAATGGCAGGCTACTCGTCATTGCTGCGGGAATCGCGACCGCGCGTACGTGAGACCAACGCACCCAAGCGAGCCGGGCTCACGGTCAACGACCTGTACGAGCAATTGAAGGCCATGGCCGTCCTCTACACCATCCGGCCAGGTGAAAGAATCAATGAGCTCGAACTCGCCGAAAAATTCCAGGTGAGCCGAACCCCGCTCCGGGAAGCGCTCAACCGGCTCGTCGCCGAGAACCTGCTGCATTTCGTTCCCAATCGCGGGTTCTTTATCCGGGAACTCAACCGGCAGGACATCTTCGACCTGTTCGAGTTTCGTCGCAGCATCGAGGCGTCTGCCGTCCAGCTTGCCGTCGAGCGCGCCGATGCCAAGGACATTCGGGCGCTGCGCAAGTTCTGGAAGGACGTGATGAAGAACAAGGCCCACGCCCCCGCGGCCGAACTGGTCATCCGGGACGAGGAGTTTCATGTCCGGCTCGTGGCCTTGTCCGGCAACAACGAGATGGTGCGCGCGCTTTACGGCGTGAACGCACGCATCCACTTCGTGCGCTGGGTCGATCTCGAACAGCGTGGGCACGATGCGTTCGCCGAGCATCTCGAGATTCTCGATGCGATCGAAGCACGCGATGCGCAGCGTTGCCGCGAACTGACGGAGACGCACATTACCTGCCGCATGGAAGAGATCACGAAAGTCGTCGACGCCGGGGTCGTGAAGCTCTTCTCGCAGTAGAAGCGGCTCGACCGGTTGCCATCGGAAGCCACGGCGGCATTCCGGGCTCCCCGGCCCCCGGCCGACGTCGGATCATGCGGCGCTCACACGCGTCGCGGCAAGCCACTGTGCGGTGTCGTTCAGCGCTCGCGTCGCCGCGTCGAACATTTCGTCGATCTGATCGTGCGTGATGATCAGCGGCGGGCAAAAATTCACGACGTCGCCTGACGCCCGCGTGATCATGCCATGCACACGCGCGCGATCGCCTGCGTAGGACGCAACCCCCGCGGATGGCGGGAACGACTTCCTCGTGTCCTTGTCGGCGACAAGCTCGACGGCGGCGATCAAACCGTGCCCGCGTGTCGTCCCGACCAGGGGATGCTCGCCGAGCGCCGCCACGCGCGCCTGAAAATGCGGCGCGATCGCCTGCACTCGCCCGACCATGTCGTCGTCTTCATAGATCCGCAACGCTTCGAGCGCCACAGCCGCGCACACCGGATGCCCGCTGCAGGTGAACCCATGCGCAAAAGTGCCGATCCTCTCGCTTTCGCCAAGCATCGCACGATGAATCCGTTCGGAAACCATCACCGCGGAAATCGGCGCGTATCCGGCTGACAGCTGTTTGGCGAGCGTGATCACGTCGGGTGTCATCCCGAACGATTCCGTGCCGAACATCTTGCCCGTGCGGGCGAATGCGCAAATGACCTCGTCGGCAATCAGCAGTATGTCGTGCTTTTTCAGCACGGCCTGGAGCTTTTCGACGTAGGTGGCCGGCGGAAGAATCATCCCGGCAGACGCCATGATCGGCTCGGCAAAGAACGCTGCGATCGTGTCCGGGCCTTCTGCCAGGATCAACTGCTCGAGAGATCTCACACATCGGGTCGCAAATGCCTCCTCGGTCTCGCCCGGCAGTCCATAGCGATAAAAGTCGGGGCAATCCGTGTGCAAGACCCGGTCGATCGGCAGATCGAAGTCCTGATGATTGGTCGGCGATCCGGTCAGGCTTCCTGTCGCGATCGTCACACCGTGATAGCTTCGGGAACGGGCGATGATCTTTTTCTTCTTCGGCCTGCCCAGTGCATTGTTGTAATACCAGACCAGCTTGATCGCGGTATCGTTGGCCTCCGATCCCGAGTTCGCAAAGAACACCTTCGACATCGGCACCGGCACCATCGATATCAGTTTCTCGGCGAGCCTGATGGACGGTTCCGACGATTTGTGGCCAAACGCGTGATAGAACGGGAGCCGGCGCATCTGCCGATCGGCAGCGTCCGCCAGGCGGGTTTCGCTGAAGCCAAGCGCCGCGCACCAGAGTCCGCTGAGGCCTTCAAGATAGCGGTTGCCCTTGTCGTCGTAGACATATACCCCTTCGCCGCGGTCGATCACCATCGGACCGACCGTCTGATGCGTACTCAGGTTGGTATACGGATGAATGTAGTGTTTGATGTCGCTGCTGTGCGTATCGGCACGTTGCATTTGCTGACTCCATCACTCGAGATCACTCGAGACAATTTGAAAAGGTATCCGAATCGCAGTGCGCGCCTTGGAGCGCGGCGACAATGGCGGCGACCTGGCCGTCACGCCATCAGGCCGTCCATCGGAATGGCCGGCTGGCGCCCGGCAATCAGATCGGCGGTTATCCGCGCGGATCCGTGAGACATCGTCCACCCGATATGACCGTGACCGGAGTTCAGGAACAGGTTCCGATACCGTCGGCGGCCGAAGCACGGCAGGTTGTTCGGCGTCATCGGCCGCAGGCCGGCCCACATCTCGGCACGATCGTAGTTCGCGCCGTCGGGATAGAGTTCCTGCGTCACGCGCTTCATGAACGCGAAATCCGACGGCTTGTGACTCGTGTCGTAGCCGGCGAATTCCGCGGTCGCCGTTACCCGGATCCGATCGCCGAATCGCGATACGGCGACAAGATTGTGCTCGTCGACCGCAGCGACGTTCGGCGGCGCAGCGTGCCCCTCGATCGGAATGGTGAGCGAGTATCCCTTGACGGGATAAATCGGCAGATGGATCCCGACCTGTCGGGCGAGAGCGGGGCTGTAGCTGCCGAGCGCGAGCACGTATGCATCGCCTTTCACGAGGCCGTTATCGGTGCGGACCCCAACGATTTCGCTGCCCGATGTCTCGAGGCTGCGAATCGTGGTGCCGGTGCGGATCTGCCCGCCTCGCGAAACGACCTTGTCGGCCAGCGCCCGCGTGAACTTCGCTGGATCGCCCGTCTCGTCGGTCGGACAATAGATCGCGCCGACGATCCCCTCCTTCGCCGACGAAAGCGCCGGGTCGAGCGCGACCACTTCGTCGCGGGATAGCACCTTGATGATCTGGCCGTCCGATTCGAGCAGTTTCATCTGCATTACGCCTCGGTCCAATGCCTGCTGACTCCGGTGGAAATAGAGGATGCCTCGATCGTTCCTGTCATAGTCGAGTGGATCGTCGGCGACGACCTGCTGAAGAACGGCCTGCGAGTACGCGGCAAGCCGGTGCTTGAGCAGCGTGTTGCGGCGAGCCTTTTCCGACGTGCACTCCATCAGGAAGCGCCAGGACCACGTGTAGAGGCGCGGGTCGGCGGAGAACCTGAAACGCAGCGCCTGATCCTTCAGGACCAGCGATTTCAGCAGCGTCAGCGGCGCCTTCGGCGACGACCAGACGAACGAGTGGCCCGGCGCAATCATCCCGGCATTCCCCCAGCTCGTCTCGCCAGCCACGACCTTCTGGCGATCGATCAACACGACTTCGTGGCCATCCCTTTGAAGTTGGTACGCGGTCGTGACGCCGACTACCCCGCCGCCCAGCACAATAACTCTCATGATGTCCTCAAGTCCGAAGCGTATTCGATGTGGGTCACGCAACGTCGCGACACACCCCAAAGTGTCGACAGCACTGTATATCTTACAAAAGACAAAATCAATGAGGGCAACAACGTCCCATGAAAATCGTGATGGAACGGGAGTTTCCCTATGTGTCGATAAAAGTGTCGACAGTTGTGTGTAGCATACAGTAGCCTATGACGGTAGTCATCGTGACTTTTTCAAGGAGAAGCAATGCAGATCAAGCGATACGAAAGCGGCAAACGCATGAGCCAGGCGGTCGTGCATGGCGGGTTGGCCTTTCTTGCCGGGCAAGTCGCCGACGACCCGAGCCAGGACGTGAAAGGCCAGACGGCCCAGATTCTCGCGAAAATCGATCGGCTGCTCGAGCAGGTCGGCTCCGAAAAGGCGCGGATCCTGTCGGCCACCATCTGGCTCGCCGACCACGCCACGTTCAACGACATGAATGCGATTTGGGACGCCTGGGTACCGGAAGGCGACGCGCCGGCGCGGGCCTGCGTGGAGTCGAAGCTCGCGTTCCCGCAATACACCGTCGAGATCGGGGTGATCGCCGCGGTGTGACCACGCATGCGCTGGCAGCCGCCGTATGGGATGTCAGCGCACACGACGCCTCGGGTCAACGCCCGGCGTATCGGGGACGCGACGACGGGGCGAATCGAACCACCTTGAATGGACTCCCTTCGAATGGACACCCTGGAATCTGTTGAGCGATACGAGCGGCTCGATTTCGCGCTCGATCGAGGCATCTCGCACCGTGCTGCGATCGGGCTGGTCGTGCTCGCGACCGACCATACGATAGAATACGAATGGCGCAAGCTCCTGGCGCTCGATGGCGTTGGCGTGTATGAGAGCCGCATTGCCAATTCGGCCGACATTACGCCGGAAACGCTCAGGAAGATGGACACGCTCATCGCGCCCGGCGTCGCCGTGATCCGGCCGGGCGAACGTCTCGACGTCGTCGCCTTCGGCTGTACGTCCGCGTCGATGGTTCTGGGGGAAGAGCGGGTGATGGACCGGATCAGGGAGGCGCGTCCGGAAGTCGCTTGCACGACGCCCATCACGGCCGCCCGTGTCGCGATGAATGCCCTTGGTGCGACGCGCATCGCGCTCCTGACGCCGTATGTGCGCACGATCAACGAATCGCTCCGTGAATACCTGGCCGGCCGCGGCATCGACGTCGTGCGCATGGGTTCGTTCGAGCATTCGGACGACAACGAGGTGGCCCGGATCGACGCCGACTCGATGCGAAACGCCATTCTCAAGATCGGCCGCCATGACGATGTCGATGCCGTGTTCGTTTCGTGCACGTCGCTTCGGCTCGCGGATCAAGTCACGGCGATCGAGCGCGAACTCGGCAAGCCGGTGACGTCGAGCAATCACGCAATGGCCTGGCACGCGCTTCGCCTAGGTCAGGTCAAGGACACACTCCCACAATTCGGCCGCCTGTTTTCCGTCTAGCGCTACCGCCGGGCCCACCGCAGTTCGCCGTCATCGTAGCGAAAGGCCTGCATTGCACGATATGTCGTGTCGGCATGTCCAATCATGGAAACCTCATGAAGAAACTCCCCCTGTTTGTCACTGTCACGCTGGCCGCCGGCGGCGCTTACGCCAAGGACTGGTCGACCCTCCGCTTCGGCGTGGATCCCACCTATGCGCCGTTCGAATCGAAGGCACCCGACGGCAAGGTCGTCGGCTTCGACATCGATCTCGGCAACGAGATCTGCCGCCGCCTGAATGCGAAGTGCGTGTGGGTCCAGCAGGATTTCGACAGCATGATCCCGGCCCTGAAAGCGAAGAAGTTCGACGGCGTGCTGTCATCGATGACGGTCACGCCAGAGCGGGCCAAACAGATTGCGTTCACGCAAAAGCTCTACAACACGTCGACACGTCTCGTCGCAAGGAAGGACGCGCATCTGGCGCCGACGGCCGAATCGCTGAAGGGCAAGTCGGTAGGCGTCCAGCAAGGCACGATCCAGGAAACCTACGCGAAGGAGAAATGGGCGCCGAGGGGCGTCAACGTCGTGTCGTACCAGAACCAGGACCAGGTCTACAGGGACCTGGAGTCGGGCCATCTGGACGCGACGCTGCAGGACGCACTCGGCTTCCTGAAAACACCGCGCGACGCAAGCCTCGCGTTCGCCGGCCCGGCGCACCAGACGGGGGATGCCGCGATCGGCCTGCGCAAGGAAGACGGCGACCTCAAGGCACGGATCGACAAATCGATCGCCGACATGATCAAGGACGGCACCTACAGGAAGATCGAGTCGAAGTACTTCGATTTCGACTTGTACGGCGGTTAAGCCCTTTCGCCATCGCCCGCGCCGGCACATGGAAGCGAGCCGCACCTGTGCGGCTTTCGGCCTGTCACGCGGGCGATGGAGCCCGACGTGATGCGAGCGGCCGGACGATGTGTCCGGCCGCCCGTTGCGACAT
Source organism: Burkholderia sp. PU8-34 (assembly GCF_053427725.1). Taxonomy (NCBI): domain Bacteria; kingdom Pseudomonadati; phylum Pseudomonadota; class Betaproteobacteria; order Burkholderiales; family Burkholderiaceae; genus Burkholderia; species Burkholderia sp. PU8-34. Next base: position 342,709 of record NZ_JBSAXC010000007.1, on the reverse strand, counting down.
CTACGCAACCTGCTTCAGCTCGACGACCAGCGGACGCGAAAGCTGCGCGACGGCAACGCGCCATTCGGCGTCCACCGATTCGAAGTTCCGCTCCTTCACATGTCCGTAGCCACGGATCTTTTCGGCAATCGACGCGGCGCGCAGCGCCGCCTGCAGGTTCCGGGCATTTCCGTGGCGGATGATCTCGTCGACGGTCTGCTCATAGCGGACGATGAGGCTGCGTTCCAGCTTGCGTTCCGCGCTATGGCCGAATACATCGAACGGCGTGCCACGCAGGAATTTAAGCTTCGCGAGCGTCCTGAAGACCGGGAGGATCCACGCACCGTATTCCTTCTTGCGCGGCTCGCCGGTCCGCTCGTCCTTGCCGGCCAGCAGCGGCGGCGCGAGATTGAATGCAATCCGGAAGTCGCCTTCGAACTGCTGCCTCAGGCTCTCGACAAACGCGGGCGACGAATGCAGCCGCGCCACCTCATATTCATCCTTGTACGCAAGCAGCTTGAAGTAGGCGCTTGCGGCTGCCCGGGTGACTGCATCCTCCTTGGGCACGATGCGCCGTTCCCATTCGCGAACCCTGCTCACCAACGAACGATAGCGTTGCGCATAGGCGGCGTTCTGGTAGGCGGTGAGGAACACGGCGCGCCGCTCGATCATCTCGTCGACCGTCACGGAAAGCTGCAGCGACTCGCGCACCGGCTTCGCCGCGACCAGCGCCTTCTCGGCCGCACTCGGCGACAGCGCGACGCGACGCCCCCAAAGAAACGCCTCCTGGTTCGAGGAGACTGCCGCCCCGTTCAGTTCGATTGCCGAATTGATCGCATCGGCACTGACCGGGATCAGTCCGCGCTGATACGCGTAACCCAACATGAACATGTTCCCGGCAATCGTGTCGCCGAACAGATTGAGCGCATATTTCGTTGCGTCGACGAACTCGACGTGATGCTCGCCGACAGCGGCGACCATGCCGGCTCGCAGGTCTGAAGCCGGGAACTTGAGGTCCGGATGCCGCGTGAACTCGCCCGTCATGACTTCGTGCGTGTTGACCAGCATGCGCGTTGCACCCTTGCGGGTGGTCGCGAGCGTCTTGCGGCTGGCGGCCACGACCATGTCGCAGCCGAGAACGACATCCGCGCCGCCGGCAGCGATCCGGATCGCGTTGATCGCAGCCGGATTCTTGCCGAATCGCAGATGCGACCATACCGAGCCGCCTTTCTGCGCGAGGCCGGCCATATCGAGGATGCCGCAGCCCTTGCCTTCCAGATGCGCGGCCATACCGAGAATCGCGCCGATCGTCACGACGCCGGTACCGCCGACACCCGTGACGATCATCGAAAACACGCCCCGTTCAAGCGACGGCAGTTCCGGCTCGGTCAACGCCGGGAAAAGTGTCGCGTCGGGTCGGATCGTGGCGGATTTCCGCAGACTGCCGCCATGCACGGTCACAAAGCTCGGGCAAAAGCCGTTATTGCACGAATAGTCCTTGTTGCACGCCGACTGATCGATCTCTCGCTTGCGCCCGAACTCTGTCTCGAGCGGCACCAATGACACGCAATTGGATTTCACGCCGCAATCGCCGCACCCTTCGCAGACGAGATCGTTGATCACCAGGCGCTTTGCGGGATCCGGAAATTGCTTGCGCTTGCGACGCCGGCGCTTTTCCGCGGCACAGGTCTGGTCGTAAACGAGCACGGTCACACCCGGGATGCCGCGCAATTCGTCCTGCACCTGCTGAATCTCCGAGCGATGATGAAGGGTCACGCCGGACGCCCATCCCGCATCGGCCGGATACTTCGACGGATCGTCCGAGACGACCGCGATGCGGCCAACGCCTTCGGCGCGCACCTGGGTGGTGATCGTCATCGGACTCAACTGGCCGTCGTGACGCTGCCCTCCCGTCATTGCAACCGCGTCGTTATAGAGAATCTTGAAGGTGATGTTCGTCTTCGCGGCAAGCGCGGCTCGAACGGCCAGCAGCCCCGAGTGAAAGTACGTGCCGTCGCCCATGTTCTGGAACATGTGCGTGCGCCTGGAAAACGGCGCCTCACCTACCCAGGCCATGCCTTCCGCACCCATCTGCGTATAGCCGAGCGTATTGCGGTCCATCGTCTGCGCCATCCAGCTGCATCCGATGCCCGCATACGCCTTGCTGCCTTGCGGGACCACAGTCGACGAGTTGTGCGGGCATCCGCTGCAGAAGTAGAAGCTGCGCTGCATCGCCTCCGGCGCAAACGCGACATGGCTCAACTCGCGCAGAAACGCCACGCGCTCCGCGAGTCCGTTAGCGCCTGCGAGAGGCGCGATGCGCTCACCGAGCGCGATGGCGATCTGTACCGAGTTGAGCGACATCTCCACCGGAAACAGCTTTCTGCCCTGCTCGTCGAGCTTGCCGATCACCGCGGGCGCGTTCGGTACGTGATAAAGGATGTCCTTGATCTGCGACTCGAGCAGGCTGCGTTTTTCCTCCACCACCAACAACAGATCCAGTCCGCTGGCGAATTCGCGCAGCCCTTCCGGTTCGAGCGGCCACGTACAAGCGACCTTGTAGATCGCGACACCCATGGACGCCAGCTCCGCCTCGGCAAGATTCAGATCGTCGATCGCCTGCAGCACGTCGAGATGGCTCTTGCCGTGCGTAACGATGCCAATGCGCGGATTGGCATTGCCGAGCACCACCTTGTCGAGCAGATTGGCGCGAACGAAAGCGCGCACCGCGTCCAGCTTGTAGTTGTGCAGCCGGTATTCCTGCTCCTGTGGCGTATCGGGCTGGCGCAGATTCAATCCACCCGGGGGCATTTCCACGTGATCCGGCAGAACGACGTTCACGCGCTCAGCGTCCACGTCAATGGTCGCCGAAGCGTCTGCCGTGTCCTTCACGCACTTCAGGCCGACCCAGCATCCCGAATAGCGCGACAAGGCCCAGCCGTACAGACCGTAGTCGAGAATCTCCTGCACGCCGCTCGGGCTGAGGATCGGGATCGATGCGTCGACCAGTGCGAACTCGGACTGGTGGCATGTCGTCGACGATTCACAGGTGTGGTCGTCGCCCATCAGGACGAGCACACCGCCGTGCTTCGAACTGCCTGCCAGGTTCGCGTGCCGGAACGCATCGCCGCTGCGGTCGACGCCGGGGCCCTTGCCGTACCAGATCGCAAACACACCGTCGTATTTGCCGTCGCCGCCGACCTCGACCTGCTGCGTACCCCAAACGGCGGTCGCGGCCAGATCTTCGTTCACGCCCGGGACGAACACGACGTTGGCATCGGCAAGGAATGGCTTCGCCTTGCCGATTTCCGCGTCATACGTGCCAAGCGGCGATCCACGATAGCCGGAAATGTAGCCGGCGGTGTCGAGTCCGCTGGCCTTGTCGCGGCGATGCTGCATCAGCGGCAGCCGGACGAGGGCCTGGACGCCGGTGAGGAAAATCCGGCCGCTGTCGAGCGCATATTTGTCGTCGAGGGTAACTTTACGCAGTGCCACGTTCACTCCTTTGCCCCGATGCGCGCATGCGCGGATCGAGCCTTCCTGTTCCACATGTCGAATCCAGGCCGTCCGCCGCAAAAATCGCCGACGGGGCCGTTTGAAGGTTCACGCAGCACGCTCGAGCGCGCCGTCCTTCGAGAACGGCGTAATCAGCGCCACGATGCTGCCGCGCGGCAACGTCGATTCGGCCGAAAGCGGCACCCGGGTCATTGAATAATCCATGCGTGTCTCCTGCGATGTTCCTGCTGCTTCACGAGCGTTACCGGCAAACTCGCTGATTTCCTCCTGCACCTCTGCCAGTGGCAGAAGGCAGTCTTCACAACACACTTAATAATACATAAGTGTCGACACTGCGGCGGAAAATTTGCCTCTTGAGCGGCACTTGTTCGATTTGATCTTCGGCGTCGTCCGCAGTTGATGGCGCGCGGCCGAGCGGACACCTCGGCGTCGCGCTAATCGCGCCGGTCGTTCCAGCGGTAATAGAGCATCGCGCCGATGGCAAGCTGCTTGACGAGCGCATGCGCGGAAATCGTCCGAAGCGGCGAGAACGGCAGCGGCGATCGGCTCTCATCCGCAGTCAGCGCGACTTCGGCAAGCTCACGCCCGGCAACCGTCGACAATGCAACGCCACGCCCGTTGCAGCCGAACCATGTGTAAAGACCGTCGTCGAGCCGCACGAAGCGCGGCATCCGGTCCGGCGTGATCGCGAAATCGCCATGCCACACATGCGTGAACCGAAGCGGAAAATCGTTCAGCTGCGGATACATGCGCCGCAGCCGGGCACCGATCCGCACGGGCAGTCGACGTTCATACCCGGCCGGTACGACGAGCGCTCCGCCGGTGACGAGCCGGCCATCCTGGTCGAAACGCGCGAAATGAAGATCGGCCTGCGTGTCGGACATCGCATGGTCGAACGGCAAGATGGTGGCACGCAGCGCGTCGGGCAACGGCTGTGTCGCGATCTGGTATGACCGCATCGGCAGAAGCGCGTGACCGATGCCGGGCCATGGCGCGCGCGTGGCTCGCCCGGTGTAGCTGTGGGTGGCAATCAACACCCGGCGCGCATGCACGCGGGCCGCGCCGTGCGCGGCCACCCAATGGCTCCCCGCCCGAGCGAGGGACGACACTGGCGTTCGTGTATGGAGGATCGCGCCCGCGTCCTGCGCGACTTGCGCGAGCCCGCGAACGAACGCCAGCGGATTCAGGTGCCCGCCGGTCGGGTTCTGCCAGCCGCCGTGCCAGAACGACGAGCCGGTCAGCTCCGCGGTGCGGTCCCGGTCGAGCATCTCGACGTCGATTCCGCGCCGCCGCCATTGGTCGACGCGCGACTGCGCGAGCTTGAGGCGGCTCGCGCGATGCGCAGGCTGGATCCAGCCCGCCTGTACGGCCGCGCAGTCGATCCGGTGCCGCCGCACGAGGTCGAACACGGCATCCGCAGACGTGCCGATGATCGAGACGAGCGATTCCCCCTTGTCCGAACCATGTTCCGCGACGATCGCGTCCGGATCTGCGCGCGTCATCGCCGGTATCACCTGTCCGTTGTTCCGGCCTGACGCGCCCCAGCCTATCTCGGCCGCTTCCAGCACGACGACTCGGGCGCCACGTTCGGCTGCATGCAGCGCGGCACTGACGCCGGTGAAGCCGGCGCCGATCACGAGCAGGTCCGCGACGCTCGTGCCGGCCGGAAGCGGCGTGGTCGGCACGGCCGGCGCCGATGTCGCTGCCCACAGCGACGGCGGGAGGCGGTCGAGATCGCGATTTGCATCAGGCATCGTCAGGTCCGGGAATGAAGCGGGTCAGCGGCCGCTGTGGCCTGCTTTCCTGCGAGGGCACGGAAGGTCCGGTTCAATGTGTCCGTCCGCCGAGGTACAGCTTGCGCATTTCGTCGCTGGCCAACAGGTCGGCGGCATTGCCTTCGAGCGCCACTTGCCCCATCGACAGGACATACGCTCGATCCGAGATACGCAGCGCTTCCGTCGCATTCTGCTCCACCATCAGCACCCCGACACGCTCCGTATCGCGCAGTTCGACTATCGCGTCGAACACTTCCGACAGCATCTTCGGCGAGAGCCCCGCGGAAGGCTCGTCAAGCAGCAGAAAGCGCGGACTCGGCATCAGCGCGCGGGCCAGCGAGAGGATCTGGCGTTCGCCGCCGGACAGGCTCGATGCGCGCGCCGCCGATTTGCGCTTGAGGACGGGATACATCGCGTAAAGCTGCTCGAGTCTGAGCCTGCGTGCCTGCTCCGGAACGAACTGGCCGCCGAGCGCGAGGTTTTCCCAGACCGATAGCGCACCGAACACGTTATCGGTTTGCGGCACGAAGCCGATCTCGCGCTGGCGAATCTTCCTGAATACCGGCACTTGCCCGATATCCGTGTCGTCCAGCGAGATCGATCCCTGTCTCGGCAGCAGGTATCCGGCGACGGTCTTGAGCAATGTCGACTTCCCGCAGCCGTTGGGGCCCAGGATCGTCACGATCTCCGGCTGCTTCGCGCCGATCGAAATGCCGCGGAGAATGTCGACGTCACGCGAGTATCCTGCCACTACGTTTCTGACCGAAATCATGCGGCTGCTCCCGCGGTTTGATAGTTCAGGGGGTTCTTCTTGCCGAGATAGGCCTCGACGACGCCTTCGTGGTTTTCCAGCTCCGCGGGCAGACAATCCGCGACCGTCTTCCCCTTGTCCAGCACGACGCACCGGCTGCAGGTTTCCGCAATGAAGTGCATGTCGTGCTCGATGATGACCAACGTAATGCCCTGCGCGTTGATCCGCTTGAGCGTGGTGACCAGTTCTGCGCGCAGGTTCGGGTGCACGCCCGCCATCGGCTCGTCCAGCAGAAGCAATGCCGGTTGCGCCATCAGCGCACAGGCGATGCCGAGCAGCTTCTTCTGCCCACCCGAAATCGATGCCGCGGGCAAGTGAGCAACCTGGGTCAGGAGCAGTTCGTCCAGAAGGTGATCCGCTCGATCGCGCGTCTCGCGCTCGATTTTCCGGGTCGCGGCGAACCCCGCCAGCGTACTCATCAATCCGTGACGACGAATCGATGCGGCCATGACGGTCTCCTTCACCGTCATCCGGGTCGGCATCGACGGGAGCTGAAACGTGCGCCTCACGCCTTTCTCGGCGATTCCGTGGGGTGGCAGCCCGTTGACGGCTGCGCCGCAGAATTCGATCACCCCTCGTTCGATCGCGCAATAGCCGGTAATCGCATTGAGTACGGTGCTCTTGCCGCATCCGTTCGGCCCCAGCAGCCCGACGATCTCGCCGGCCTGGATCTGGAAACTCAATCCCGTGAGCACGTGATTGCCCCCGAACGATTTGTGGACGTCATGCAAACGGAGAATGGTGCTCATTGCGGGCTCCGGATTCGTTCGGGAACAATGCCGCCAGGGCGAACGAGCAGGCATGCCAGAAGCACGCAACCGATCGTGCCGAGCCTCACGGCACCGGCGATATCGCTGCCGATGTCGAGGTAGTCCTTGGCAAACGGCACGGCGCTGTAGATCACCTGCACGAGCAGCACGCCAAGCACGACGCCGACGTTGTTCCCGAGCCCGCCGATCATGACCATCGTCCAGACGACGAACGTCTCGGACGCGAGCATATAGTCGGGCCCCACGAAGCTCATGTAGTGCGCGAGCAGCGCTCCGCCGATCGACGCAATGGCAGCACTTGTCATCGTCACCTTGATCTTGAGCGGAACCAGCCGATATCCGAGGCTCGTGGCGAGCGCCGGCTCCTCGCGCATCAGCCGGATTGCCCGCCCGAATCGTCCGCGCGCCAGCCGGTGGCATGCGAAGCAGGCAAGCGCGGTCAAGGCGAGCGCAAGCGCGAAGAACGCAAGATCGCCTTGCGCACCGGAATGCGTCGGGAAAATCGGACGCACACCGCTGATTCCCTGCGCACCCCCGGTCAGCCAGTTTTCGTTCAGCGCGACCGTCCGGATCAATTCGGCTACCGCCAGGGTTGCAATTGCCCAGTAGTCCGATGCAAGATTGCGGCCCAGATTGGCCATCACGAACCCGACAGCCATGGCGAGCGCGACACCCGCCATCAGCCCGACCGCCATCGGATAACCCAGCGACGACATGATGGCCGACGCGTATGCGCCCACCCCCGCAAACGCGACAAATCCGAAGTTGAGCAGCCCCGCGAAACCGGCCTGCAGGTTCAAGCCAAGCGCGAGAAGCGCGTAGATGCAGCTGAGGGTAGCAACGTGCAGAACGAAGCTATACACGGCGGACCTCCCGATCGAAGATGCCATACGGCTTGAGCAGCAGCGCGACGAGCAGGATGACGAACGATGCGGCACTGATGTACGTGACGGGAACATAGACATCCGACGTGCCGAACATCCAGCCGAAATCCAGATTCGTCACGAGCGTTTCCGCGATCGAGATCAGCAGGGCGCCGGCCGCCGCACCGAGCGGATTGCCGAGCCCGCCCAGAATGGCAGCGGCGAACACGGGCAGGAGCAGATTGCTCCCGAGTCCGACGTGTACGGTCTCGGTCAGGCCGAGCATCGTCCCGCCGAGCGCAGCGAGCACGCCACTCAGGAACGTAATCCCGTTCACCACGCGGGCGCCATCGACACCCGTCGCGGCAGCCAGCGCGGGATTCGACGACATCGCACGCATCGATCTCCCTACGCCGGTCCGGAACAGCAGGATAGCGAGCAGCACGACGCAGCCGAACCCGCACGCGATCGACGTGATCTGGTCGACCGAGATCGTCGTCGCGCCGACCTGCAGCGGGCTCGGCAGGGTCGATGCATAGCGCCACGGACGCGAACCCGCGACGCCGAGTATCGACGCAATCAGGATCATCGAAATCGCGAGCGAACCGATCATCGCGATCGAACTGCCAGAACGCAGCAGTCGTTTGAACACCAGCGCGTTCAGCGCCACCGCAAGCAGCCCGGTGCCGACACAGGAACCGATCACGGCAAGCGGGAACGGCAGGCCGGCCTTCGTGAATCCCAGCGTGGCAAAGGCGCCCAGCATCGCGTACTGGACGTGCGCGACATTGGGAAACCTGACGAGCGAATAGACGACACTCAGACCGACCGCGACGAGCATGATGTCGGACGTCCGGATCAGCACGTCGATGAGGAATTGCAGCATGGCAGCTCTCCTGGAGCCAGCCGCGCACATGCGCGGCCGGGCTTATCGGGCGACGACCTTCGTGTCGAACCTGACCTTGTCGTACGGCTGCTCCTGGCGCTGGCCGCCCGCGTCGAACGAGATCGTTCCGGTCGCGCCGTTATAGGCACCGAGCGCACGCATGGCCGCGCGAATTTTCGCGGGATCGGTCGACCCGGCCTGGTTGATCGCGGCAGCCGCGACCATGACGCCGTCATACGCATAGCTGCCGAACGACGACTTCGGGGCTTCCTTGTACTTTTGGCGATACGCGTCCTCGTACGACTTTCCGCCCTGGCCGGTCGATGCGACTTCGAGCCCCTGCTGCCCCTGTGCCGCCTGCGGCACGGTATCGCTGGTACACATCGTCAGGTAGATGCCATACCACTTCTTCTTGTTGAGCCCGAGTTCATAGGCCTCGCGATTGATCGTCGCCGCCTCCTGTCCGTAGGCGGTGTAGACGTAAGCTTGCGGCTGGGACCGGCCCATCTGCTGAAGCTCGCGGCGGTACGTCGATTGTCCTTCGCTATACAGCACGAGCGACGACACCTTCCCGCCGAGGGACTCGAAGCGCTTCTTGAACTCGGATGCGACGCCCTGTCCGTAAGCGTTGTTGGGGGCAATGAAGGCGACGTCCTTGAGGTTCTGACCAAACACGTCCGTCGCGGCAAAGCGGGCCGACAGGTCATCCAGGCCGATCACGCTGAACGACCCGTCGCCGATCTTGCGGACCTGAGGGCTCGACGAGCCGATGTTGATATGCACGTCACCCTGCTGGACCACATACTCGCCGACCGGAATGGTGATTCCCGACGAAAACTCCCCAATCACGACCGGCACCTTGTTGACCGAGACCAGTTTGCGCGCGGCGCCAAGCGCAGTTGCCGCGACGCCACCCGAATCTTCCACCATGACCTGCAGCTTCCGGCCGAGCACGCCATTGCGTGCGTTGACCTGCTCGACGGCGAGTTCGACGCCCCGCCGCTGGTCGTCGCCAACCGATGCGCTCGCACCGGTGAGCGGCAGCACGGCACCCAGGGATACGGTCTGGGCAAGCGATGCGCCGGCCGACATCAGCAGGACAGTCGCGGCAACACTGGTGGACAGCACTTTCGCAAACTTCATGGTGGTACCTCTTGAGCGGAGGGTTATAAACTACACAAGTGTCGACACATTAGCGCAAAAAAATGCGCGTCAATAAAGTTCATCAGGTCTGGAAAGCGGCGTCGGCCGCGCATCGCTTCAATCCTGTCACCCCAAGCGGGCAACTCGGCGATCCGGGCAGGCTCGATGCGCAGGCGCGAAGTGGATCGATGCTTTCAGGTTACCAGAGTGTCGACACTTTTGTATTCTAGTTTTCCCCGATTTCGGTTGCCCTGCTGGCGGATATCACCACGTCGCCGCTTGACCCTATTGCCGGGCGCGCGGCAATCCGTATATAAAACCGCGATGGACAAGGATCTCTGGATTCGCGACCCCGTCGGCGCCTTTCGCGCCTGGCAGGAAACGGAGGCGACCGGCGCGGACCGGCGGCCCTTCGCACCCCGCTCGATCGTCCAGCACGTGGCGATGTTCGACCGCTTCCTGCGCTATCTGCTCGCGCGCGGCGTGACGCCGGCGACGTTCGGCCCCGAGCACGTCGAAGGGTTCCTCGCGGATCTCGAGCGCACCTGTGCGCCGGACAGCTCGACGCGCGCACGCTACGCGAAGCTGATCGATCGGATCGGCAGGCAACTGGCGTCCGTGGGGCTGCGCGAAACGAATCCCGCCGAACGGATCGCGCGCTTCGTCGCCTGGCCGGACAGCGAACCGGAACCCGTCTGCCTGCCGCCGGCCGCCGACCACGCACTGCAGGCGTACGTGCAGCCGCATGCCGGCGACGGCCCGGTCGAATGCAGGAATCGCGCGATCGTCGCGCTGCTGCTTGGCTGCGGCATCACGTCCCGGGAAATCCGCACGACGACGATCGATGCGCTCGATCTCGACGCACGCAGCCCGACGCTTGACGTGCGCCGGCATGGCGCGCGGCCCGAACGGCGGATCCCGCTCGAGCGCTTCGCGCGCAAACCGCTCGCAGCCTGGCGCGCGCGGGTCGCCGGCGAACCGGCGGCCGCGCTGCTGTTTCCGGCGCCGCGCAGCGGACGTGCGATGAACGACATGTTCCTGCTGCTCGTCGTTCGCAATGCGCTGGCCGCGATCGGCTTCGACGCGCCTGACATGAGCCCGCGCGTGCTGCGCAACACGTACGCACGCCGCCAGCTGCTCGCAGGCCGCAGCCACGCGGACGTGAATGCGATGCTCGGCCTCGTCACGTCCCGGACTGTCGTCCGGATCCAGCAAACGCTTGCGCAGGATGCCGGCGCGCGCATTGCCGATCGTTCTCGCTGATTCCCGCGCGTTTGAGGGTTTGAGGAACGGCACGCGCTGCAACACCACCGCGCGCACCGCGTGCGCCTATCGGTTCGGCGGCTGCTGGCAGATCACGCCGTACCAGCCAAGCCCCTTGTACGTCTCGTAACCGGGCGTCGCCGCGAACGACACCATCGTACCGTTGTGCATCCGATAGAAGCCCGCCGCCTTGCCGTCCGTCTGCAGGCGGAACTGTTCCTGCAGCACGCCCTTGCCGTCCGAACTCGCGATCACGCGCGACGACGCGTCGACGATCATGCAGCGGGTGCGCGCCCATTCGTCGTCGCTCAACCGCACGCCGCCGACGACCGCCGCCGCCTGGGGCGCCCAGTCGAAGAAAATGACGAGCGCGCCGAGCACCTGGCCGTGTGCCTGGCCACCCGCGCGAATGGCGGTCGAATACGTCGCGACCTGCGCCTGTTTCAGCCACGGCAGCGTCTCGATGTCGGATGCCGCGTACTCGGCCCCGGAGCGCGTCTTCATGGCGGCCTTGAACCAGGGCGCGTCGTGCACGTCGCGTCCCTGCACCGGGTAAGTCGCGTCGCGCCCGCTCGCCACCACGATGCCGTCGGCATTCACGACCCACAAATCCTTGTAGACCGTGTAGCTGTCGAGGATCACCGACAGCCGCGCCGACGCATGCGCGCTCGCCTCCGGACTCTCGCGCATCACGCAATCGACGAGCGCCGAATCGGTCGCCCACCAGCGGACATCGCACGAGCGCTCGTACAGGTTGCGGTCGATGATGTCGATCATGTTCAGCGCGAGATCGGCGCAGCGCTGGCCTTCATGCGAACGCATCCGCTCGATCATGCTGTCGCCGAGTTCGGTCAGGCGTGTCAGCGCCCCCGCGAGTTCCTTGTTGAGCCCATCGGTGATGTCGCCGATGCGTTTCGAAACGTGCTTGACCTGGTTCGCGACCACCGCGAAGCCTTTGCCGGCATTGCCTGCGCGGGCAGCCTCGATCAGCGCATTCAACGCGAGGAAGGTCGTCTCGCGGTTGATGTCGTTGATGTCGCCGATCTTGCCGGTGGCCAGCTTCTTCACTTCATGGGTCAGGTCGACGATTGCTTGTGGATTGGCCATGTTTTGGGTCTCTCTCGTTGTCACGTGCGTGGTGTGTCGCCCGAAGAGGAACGCAAGTTCCGGGCCTGCTCCAGCGCGTGAAAATGCCCGTATCGCGGACGAATGCCCGCCACTCGTCCGTGCATGCACGCCAGTTGCACCGGCGATGCACCACGATGGGGGTGACCCAGGTACGGTTCGCTGACTGTCGTGTCCGGCGCGGTGCGGCCGAGGCCCATGCACCGTCAGCGCAGCGGCCAGTCGAGCCGCCATGACAGATTGCGTCGTGCCTGCGCTTCGCAGCGGTCGTGGAACAGGTCGGTGTGGTAGATGCGCGGACGTGCGAGCAAATCGCCGAGGATCGCGCGGACACTTGCGTCGTAGGCACGATCGTCGAGATCCGGGCGCTCGGCCCGGAGCCGCAGGCCGTCCTCGCGAAAGCGGCCGCGCGCCGCGCCGAGTACCGCGAGGTCGATGTCGACGGCGAAGCGGTCGTCCGGCTTGCCTGGCACGCCCCGGTGCCGGGTCGCGAGGATCATGTCGCGGACATGCGCGGCGGATGCGATCCGCCCCGCCGCCCGCTGCACGAACCAGTCGGCGCTGCGCGCCTCGTTGTCGCGCGCGCCGGGCCGGTAGATCACGTCGTGGCACCACAGCGCGAGTTCCACGGCATCGGGATGCGGGATTGCGCCGCACGCCCAGTCGAAATCGCGCAGACAGCGGCGGATATGGCGCAGCGTGTGGTAGTGACGCGTCGCTTCGCCATAGCACTGCGCGAGATCGGCATAGACGGCTTCGGCATCGCGGCCGCCGCTGCGTGACCACAGTGCGATGAAGCGCGCTTGCGTCTGGTTCATCGTCGCCTCTCTCCGTCGATCCGACGCGCACGGCAGCGCAGCGCCGCCTCGTTCCCGCGCTCGCCCGCCTCAGTGCCGACCGCAATGCCGGCCGCACGCAGCCGTCCCGCGACGGCGTTCAAAAGAACTCCTTGCGGATGTCGATGCTCGACCGCTGCCCGATATGCCGGTAGTTCTCCGCGAGCCACACTTCGGCTTCGCGCCGCCCGTTGTCGCGCAGGCTGCACAGAAAGTCCCAGTCCGCGTTGTACTTGCTGGACACGCTGAGCGCGCACATTTCCTCGTCGGAACGGATCGAATGGATCAGCATTTCCTTCATCTCGTCGCGCTTGACCTTGCCCTGCTGGATCAGCTCGGTCACGAACGCGATCGCGCGCATCTCGCGCATCAGCGACGAGTTGAAGCTGATCTCGCTGATGCGGTTCAGGATGTCGGCCGCCGTCCTCGGCACGCCGGGGCGCACGAGCGGATTGATGTGGACGATCACGACATCCTGCGTGTTGCAGTGGTAGATCAGCGGGTAAATCGCCGGATTGCCCATGTAGCCGCCGTCCCAGTAATGCTGGCCGTCGATCGTGATCGCCTGGAACAGCGTCGGCACGCAAGCCGACGCGAGCACCGCTTCCGCGCACACGTCGTCGCCCGTGAAGATCCGGATCTTCCCCGTCTCGACATTGGTCGCGCTCAGGTAGAGACGGATCGGGCAGTGCCTGCGCAACGCGTCGAAGTCGACGTGACGCTCGAGCACTTCGCGCAGCGGATTCAGGTTGTGCGGATTGAACTGGTACGGCGAGAAGATGCGCAGCACCATGTCGGCGAACACATACATCGGCGAGTGATCGAGCCCGAAGCTGTGCGTCCCTTTCAGCCACGGCGTCCAGCGCAGCGGGTTGTATTGCTCGGCGGACTGTGCGATCGCGTGCCAGAAGTCGTGCAGCGCGTCGCGCGCGCCGGGCGTGCCGCCCCGCAGCAGCCCGTCGGCCAGCACGGTTGCATTCATCGCGCCGGCGCTGGTGGCACTCACGCCTTCGATCGCGAGCCGGCCGTCCTCGAGCAGGCGGTCCAGCACGCCCCACGTGAACGCGCCATGCATCCCGCCGCCCTGCAGCGCGAGCGCGACCGGCTTGGGTTCGTCGCTGTCATGGTGTTTCGTGTTGTTCGTCGCCATCTCCCGTCTCCCGTCGTCGATGCTGCCTGTCGATGGCGCTTGCCGATGCCGATTCGCACCGTGCCCGTGACACGTGGCGTCCACCTGCGTTCATGCGCGCGTCGGCGCCGATCGTTCACCCGCCGGGTGCCGCCAACGACTCGAGCAATGCGCTGACCTCCTGCAGGTCGACCGTATCGAAGCCTTCCGCAAAACCGGCGCAGACGTCGGACAGCATCTTCCTCGCATCCGCGGTCTCCCCCTGGCTCACGCGCAGCCGGGCAAGGTCCCGCACCGCGCGCAGCTCAAACGAACGGGCGCCCTGTTCGCGTGCAATGTCGATCGCCTTGTGCAGGCAGCCTTCGGCCTGCTCCGCACCGGGCGGTTCGCCGACGCCGCTGCCGTCGTCCCGCATCGCGAGCAGCAGCGCTGCCTTGAGCCGATACAGCTCGGCCTCGTAGCAGCGTTCTCCGGACCGGCCCGCCATCGCGATCCCCTCATCGATCGCGCCTAGCCCCGCTGCCGTATCGCCAGCCTTCCGGTAACTGTCCGCGAGCAGCGCATGGAAATACGAGCAGCCCATCGCGGCGCCCGTCGCGCGATACCGCTCGATGCCCGTGCGAATCTGCGCGATCCCTGCGTCGACGCTGCCCTGCTCGCTCAGCGCCCAGCCGTGAAGTACCGCGCCCCACCCGGACCAGAACGGCAGCCCCTGCTCGGTCGCGAGCGTCATCAGCGCGTCGGCGCGCTCGCGAGTCGGCGCGACCTCGCGCCGGAGATGATGCAACTGCGCGGTATAGGCAAGCGTCAACGCGAGCGTCGGGACGTTGGGGGTCTGCCGGGCGCGCCCGAGCGCATCCTCGCTGCGCTGGTTCGCCTGATCTGCATAACCCTGGTGCCACAGCGTCCATGCGAGGAAACTCAGGCCACGGATGCACGGATCGATCACGACGTTCGCGATCGGCTCCGGACGCGGTTCCGCATCGAGCAGCGCAAGCGCCCGGTCCTGATGCGCGCGGGCGGTGCCGAGATCGCCTTCGAAGAACAGGGTGGCAGCGAGCGCGAGATGGCCCTCCACGAGCAGCCCCGGCTTGTGCGCGTGCCGCGCCATGCGCAGCAGCCGGTCGCCCAGTTCCCGTGCCGGGCGGTACTCCGCGCGCAGGTGGTAATAGGTCCTCAATCCGAGCAGCACCGGAAAGAGCTGCGACGTCTCGCCCGCCTGCTCGCACAGCGCGAGCGCGCGCGTGTAGTTCGCCTCGACCTCCGGCGCGCCATAGCCGCGCACGGCCATCAGCGCAGGCCCCAGCGCCAGCCGCAGTGTCAGTTCCTGATGCGCGCGCTCGCGCGTATCGGGCAAACGCTCGAGCAATTCCAGCGCCGTACCGAGGTGGCGCACCGCGTCGGGCTGTGCGGAATGCTGCAGCGCCTGTTGCCCGGTACGGTACAGATACTCGATGGCCTTCTGCACGTTGCCGCTCAGCCGGTAGTGATGCGCGAGCTCGTTGCAGTAATCGGCGATCCGCGTCGGAAACAGCGCCTCGATCGCCTGCGCGGTGCGCTCGTGCAGCGCACTGCGCCGCTCCATGAGCAGCGAGTGGCCGGCCACTTCCTGCGTCAGCGCGTGCTTGAACGAATATTCGACTTCCGGGAACGCGGGCCGCTCGTAGATGAACTCCGCCGTGTTGAGCCGGGCCAGCAGCCGGCGCAGGTCGTCTTCGGTCTGCGCGACCTGCGAGTCGCAGATGCGCCGGATCAGGCTGAACGGAAACTCCTTGCCGATCACCGCGAGCGTCTGCAGCAGCTCCTTTTCCTCGATGGCGAGCCGGTCGATACGGGCCGCCAGCACGCCCTGCACGGTCGTCGGAATATGCAGCGCGGCCGGCGTCTGCACGATCCGGTAGCGGCCCGGTTCGCCGACGAGTGTCTGCTCCTCGACGAGCGTCTGGACCACTTCCTCCATGAAAAACGGATTGCCTTCCGTCATGTCGAGGATGCGCGCCTTGAGCGGCCCGAGGCCGGGATCGTCGCCGAGCAGCGCGGTGAGCAATCCTTGCGCCTCGGCCGGGCCCAGCGGCTCGAGCCGCAGCCGGGTGCAATGCGCGGCGCCGTCCCAGACTGCCGGATACTCGGGCCGGTAGTTCACGAGCAGCAGGATTCGCGTGTCCGCGACGCGTTCGATCAGGCACGTGAGGAACGCCTCGGTCTCGCGATCGAGCCATTGCAGATCCTCGAACAGCAGTTCGATCGGCTGGTCGCGGCTCTCGCGCGTCAGCAGCCGGATGATCGCGTCGAACGTGCGATCGCGGCGGATCTGCGGATCCATTTCGGCGAGCACCGAACCGGGCTCGCCGGCGCCCAGCAGATAGAGCAGGTACGGCACGAGCTCCTCGAAGCTGCGCTCGAGCGTCAGCGCCTTGCCCATGACTTTCTCGCGGCAGCGCCGTTCGTCGTCCTGTGCGGTGATCTGGAAATAGTTCTTCAGCAGCTCGATCAGCGGCAGATACGCGAACGCCTTGCCGTGCGACACCGAGAAGGTTTCGAGCACCAGACAGCCGCGCCGCGAGCGTTCCTTGAATTCATGGAACAGCCGCGACTTGCCGACCCCCGCCTCGCCGACCACCGCGACGACCCGCCCGCGGCCCGCCTTGGCCTCCTCCAGCGCGCCGTGCAGGTGTTCCAGTTCGGCGTCGCGGCCGACGAACCGCGCAAGGCCGCGATGCGCGGACAATTGCAGCCGCGTGCGCAGCGCGCCGAGACCCAGCACCTCGTACACCGACAGCGGCTCGGGAATGCCCTTGACCTGGGTGGCCCCGAGCGCCTTGAACTCGAAATAGCCTTCGGCCAGCTTGTGGGTCGAATCGCTGACGAGGATCGACGACGGCGTCGCGATTCCTTCCATCCGCGACGCAATGTGGATCGTATGCCCGACCGGGTCGTAATCGGTATGCAGGTCGTCCGTGCGGATCGAGCGCACGACGACTTCCCCGGTATGCACGCCGACGCGAATCTGCAGCGGAATGCCCTTCTCCAGACGAATCCGGTCGCCGTGCCGGCGCATCGCGTCCTGCATCCGCAGCGCCGCGAACAGCGCGCGCTGCGGATGGTCCTCGTGAGCGATCGGCGCGCCGAACAGCGCGAGGATGCCGTCGCCGAGCGACTTGGCCACGTAGCCTTCGTAGTAGTGGACCGCTTCCATCATCAGCGCGACGACAGGCTCGATCAGGCGGTGCGCCTCTTCCGGGTCGAGGTCGTGGATCAACGCGGTGGAACCGGCCATGTCCGCGAACAGCGCGGTGACGGTCTTGCGCTCGCCGGCGGTCTCGCCCCGCGCTTCCATTGCCGCCTGTTCGGCGAGGATGCGCTCGGCGAGGTGGTGCGGCGTGTAATGAATCGGCGGGACCGGTGCGACCGAGGGTGCGGAAACCGTCCGCGGTCGCGACGACGGCACGTCGCTCGAATCGCCAAGCGGCGCGCCGCATTCGCTGCAGAACTTCGCGGTCGGGCCCGACTCGTGGCCGCAGCGCGGACACGCGCGCGTCAGCATCGTGCCGCACGCCTGGCAGAAGCGGGCCCCGGCGGGATTGTCGAATCCGCAATGTGCGCAGCGCATACGCTCCTTCCCTTGCCCGGTGCCAGCTTTTAATCATTCTAGTGCCGTACCCGGCTGCGGCAAGGCGCTGGTCGAACGCAATGCGCGCCGGCGCGCGAAGCGGCGCTTACGCCGGCTTCGCATGTGCGCGCGGTTCCGCTTCCGGGCGGTGAACCGCGACGGAAGCCGTGTCGCACGCGTTGCGGACCTACCCGCGCGGCACCGGCTGGATCAGCCTCAGGATTCGATTGTCGTAAGGCGATTGCACGACCTCCGCGATGCGAATGTCGGCCGCAGCCGGATGGAGGGGATTCAGCAGGAAGTTGTACGCATACGGCACGACTGCGCTCGGCACCCGCAGCAGCCCGCTCGGCTTCGTTTGCAGCCACTCGGTGCCGGCGCCTTTCGTCCAGTCGGGATTCGTGCGCCAATCGTCGGGCGCGTCGGCTTCGGCGATCTCGGCGACCGCGACCGAATCGGGCACGTCCACCCGCGACAGCTGATACCCGCTCGGCAACTGCGCGATCGAACCGATTTCCAGGTGGACGAGCGTCTCGAGCAGCGCGAGCGCCGGGTGCTCGGCAAGATAGACGACCGGCTGCCCGGCGAAATGCCAGCGTCCGCCGGCACGCAATCCGCCGATGCCCTTCAGGTCGGCGTAATTGCTGATCCGCCACAGCGTCGTCAAGCGAAGTACCCCTCGTCGATCTGCGTGAGGGCTTCTTCGACGAGCCGCGCGCCGTGCTCCGTGCTCGCCATGTCGAGCGCGGTGCGGCCGCCAAAGCGCTGGAGCCCGCTGCGCAGCCATGTCATCGCCTTGTCCTGCTCGCCGAAGGTGGCCGCCGCCTGCGCGACGATCCGCGCGAGACGGATCGCCTTGTCGGACTCCTCGGGCGACAGGCGCTCATGCGCCTGGCGGCGATGGCTCAACGTTCGCCGCGGGATGATGAATGCCAGTTCGTCGGACTTGAGGCCGTGCTCGGACAGCCGGTCGATCACGTCGACGTCGACACGCGCGCTTGCCAGCTCGGCGAGATCGGCGCCCGACCGGACACGGATCGCCAGCAGCTCTTCGAGAATCGTGAATTCGGCCTGACGCGGGTGCGCGATGCCTGTCGGACGAAAGGCGATGGTGCTCATGACCGCTCCTTGGCAATTTGCCCAATCAGTATAGGCGTTTTGCCTAAAGCGTGTGAGACGCGGGGGTGCGATCGATGCGACAAGGCCACGTGCGCTGACGCCATGCGGCTGGCCGCGGGGTCAGGCGAATCGAAGATTCGCTTCGGCGAGGCTTGGCGGAGATTCAGTATATAAAGGCGCTGATGGGTGTCTCCAAGTTGTCACGTAACAACTATTTACATCATAGAAATTCAATGGAGCCCCCTGTCGCACTCCTGGGCACGGATCCGAAACGCCCGGTTCAACGCGTCCGACTCTGCTCATTCGTTTCGTTTCCGCCCATAAATAATCAGACGAAATGCGCTTACCTCGCCGAATTGTTTACCCGGTTGCAACAATTTTTCACTGAAATCGGTATTTCCGGCCGATGCCGCCATCGCTACGATGCAATCAACCGCTCAGCACAACCAGTGAAGCGCGAAATCAATGAAACCGGAGGTCACCATGAAGTCGATCATTTACGCTGTCGTCGCAGCCACCGCCCTGACCGCCTCGTATGGCGCATTCGCCCAATCGAGCCAGGTGACGCGTGAACAGGTTCGCGCGGAACTCGTCCAGCTCGAACAGGCCGGCTACCGGCCGGAAGTGGCGGACCTGCAATATCCGCAAGCGCTGCAAACCGCGCAGGCGCGCGTCGCGAACGCCGACGCAGCCGGTTATGGCGCGCAGGCAGCCGCCGGCGTCCGCGCGGGCCGCGTCGTGCCGGTCACGCAGAACGGCCCCGGCTCGACCTACTTCGGCCAGTAAGCCGGACTGCCGCGTCGCGGATCGCGACGCGGATCGAACACCACGCCCCCGTTCACCGGGGGCGTGGTGTTTTTGCGTTCGACGTCGGGGAAAAAATCCTGTGGCCGCGCCCGACGTCACGGGATCAGGATCTCGCGGGAACGACTGACGCGCACAACGCGGGCTGGGCTGGGCGGGCGGTGCTCATTCGCCGCTCGCGGAATAAAAATGCTCAGGAATGCTTGCGTTTTCGCGGATCTCTCCATGCCACTCACGTGACACACGACACGAAGCCGAATCGGTCCCTGCCGTCCGTCCGCCTCCGCCCAGTCGTCACGGTTGCTAGGAACGCACGCAGCATTGACGCCCTGGACCAAAATCCTGCAGATCCGGTTTGCCGCCTGTTCGACCTGCCCCCTCGACGCGTCGTACCAATTCCGTACCGTGTCGATGCAGGCCAGGGTGAAGACGCGGCCCGGCGAAATATCAAGGTCGACTTTCCGCCACGCAATCGGCAATCGGGCCCACGCAAAAGCACCGCGTGCCGCACGACGATCGCGCACGTTTAAGCATAGAATTCCGGCGTGTGCCGAGCCGGTCGATGCGGGCGGAAGCGGGCCCGCAGCGGCATCTGCGGCGACGCCGAATGCCGTCGCGCCCGCCCGGCCGTCTTGACGCTGTATCCATGAGAATTTTCCACAAGGAGCGGTTTCATGTCTCAAACATCCGGATCCATGATCACCTTCCGCCGCCCGGACGGTCAGGAACTGCAGGGCTACCTCGCCACGCCGGAAAAGACCGAGGGCGCGCCCGCGGTCGTCGTCATCCAGGAATGGTGGGGCCTGAATGACCAGATCCGCGGCGTCGCGGACCGGCTCGCACGGTGCGGATACTTCGCGCTCGTGCCCGATCTTTTCCGCGGCAAATCGACGGTCGAGGAAGCCGAGGCGCACCACCTGATGACCGGACTCGACTTCGGCGACGCCGCATCGCAGGACATTCCCGGCGCGGTCCAGTATCTGAAGACGCGCGCCGCGCGCGTCGCCGTGACGGGATTCTGCATGGGCGGCGCGCTCACGCTGCTGTCGATGCAGTTCGCCGACGTGGACGCCGGCATCACGTGGTACGGCCTCCCGCCGCTCGACTACATCGATCCGTCGAAGATCAAGGTCCCGTTGATGGGCCATTGGGCGACGCAGGACGCATTCTTCACGATCGACCAGGTCGACGCGCTGGAGAAGAAGCTCGGCGATGCGCACGTCGGCTTCGAGTTCCACCGCTACCTCGCGCATCACGCGTTTGCGAACGAAACGGCCGTCGGCCCGGCGCGTCTGGCTGCGACGCAGTTCGATCCGGTGTGGTCGCAGCTGGCGTGGGACCGCACGCTCACGTTCCTGGGTCGTACGCTCTGGAGCGAACAGAGCAAGTAAGCGCGACTCCGCGCGCATGATCGCGCTCCGCCGACGCAGTAAATGCGGTCGGCTGAGCGCGGTTCACGCCAGACCTCGCCCATCCGTTTCACCGTCGGCTTTTCCGCCGCTAACCTCTGCGGAGCCGGGTCGGGATACCTGCGATCGCGCTCAGTCGTGGGTTGCGCACAGTGCCGCCTCGTCGGCAGCCAGCATCTCGGGCACGCATTCGCGCAGGAAATCGACAAACGTGCGGATCTTTGCGTCGAGGTACTGGCGTGACGCATACAGCGTGTAGACCGTCAGCTTCTGCAATCGGTATTCGGGCAGCACGCGAACCAGCGCCCCGCTGCTCAGCGCGGGCAGCGCGGTCGACATCGGCAGCGAGCCGATGCCGAGACCCGCACGCAATGCGGCGCCGAGCGCATCGGCGATGTTCACCTGAAAGTCGGGCTGCGGCAATTCGAACGTCTCGCGGCCGTTGGGTCCGTCGAGATGCCACCGGTCGCGCGGAAACACCGGCGTGACGATCTGCAGGCACGCGTGCCCCTCGAGATCCTTGACCGTCTGCGGCGTGCCGCGTTCGCGCAGGTACGCGGGCGACGCGCACAGCACGCTGTGTACGGCGCCGAGCCGCTGCGACACGAGCCCCGAATCGGGCAGTTCCGTCGTGCTCAATTGCAGCGACACGTCGTAGCCTTCGTCGATGATGTCCGGCACGTGTTGCGACAACGTCAGTTCGACCGCCACCGCCGGATATCGCTGCCGATAGCGCACGACCGCGGGCACCACATAAGCCTGGCCGAAACTCGTCGTCGCGTGCACGTGCAGCCGGCCCGACGGCTTGGCCTGCGCATCGGCTGCTTCCGCTTCCGCCTCGTCGATATAGGCGAGCACCCGCTGGCAGCGGTCGAGGTAGCGCTGCCCCGCGTCGGTCAGCGCAATGCGGCGCGTGCTGCGATTGAGCAGGCGCGTGCGCAGGTGCGTTTCGAGCTGTGCGACCGAGCGCGATGCGTACGCTGTCGTGATGTCGAGGCGCTGGGCGGCACTCGTGAAGCTGCCTTCCTCCGCCACGCGGACAAATATCCGCATCATCTGTAGCGTATCCATCGACATGCCCTCGGGAATGACATCGCCTCGCGCCGTGCGGACCCGGTGCGTCGCGACGCGTGGGCCCCGGTCCGTTCCTGTATCGTCGCAGCGCGAGCCATGCGACGCAACATGCCGCCACCGTCGTTGCGACGTCGGGCAGGTACCGCGTGCCGTGCGATCGCGCGACGTCGCTGCGGCGCCCGGCGAATCCGCTCCCGCGCCGATCAGGACGGCGATATCCGCTCCGGAACGAATGGTGCGGAACAGTACAACACCGGTCAGGGCGTGTCCAGTTCCGCCAACCGACAGCACTGCTTGCTACGCGCGCACCGGCGCGTCGAACGGATCCCGCAGCACGATCGTGTCGTCGCGCTCCGGCCCGGTCGTGATCAGCGAGATCGGCACACCCGCAACCGCCTCGACGCGTGCGATAAAGCGGCGCGCTGCCGGCGGCAGATCGCCGAGCCGACGCTTGCCGCCGACCGCTTCGGCCCACCCGTCGAACTGCTCGTAGACCGGCTTCGCGCGGGATTGCGCCGCGAGGCTCGCAGGCAAATGGTCGACGCGCATTCCGTCGAGTTCGTAACCGACGCAAAGCCGGATCGCGTCGAATCCGTCCAGCACGTCCAGCTTGGTCAACGCGAGCGAATCGATCCCGGACACCTTCACGGCCTGTCGAAGCTGCGCGCCGTCGAGCCATCCGCAGCGGCGTGGCCGGCCTGTATTGACGCCGTACTCGCGACCGCTTTCCCGCAGCCGGAGACCGACCGCGTCGTCGAGTTCGGTAAGGAACGGCCCGCCGCCGACACGCGTCGCGTACGCCTTGGTCACGCCCAGCACGTGGCCAAGCTTGGATGCGCCGAGCCCCGTGCCGGCCGCGGCCGCCGATGCGACGGTGCCCGACGACGTCACGTACGGATACGTGCCCCAGTCGATGTCCAGCATCACGGCCTGCGAGCCTTCGAAGAGAATCTTGCTGCCATGATCGTGCGCGTCGTTGAGGTCCGCCCACACCGGACGAACGAACGGCAGCACCTTCGGCGCGAGCGCAACGAGCGTGGCCAGCATCGCGTCCCGGGGGAATTCGTCGAGCCCCACGCCCCTGAACCACGCATTGTGATGATCGAGCAGCGCATCGAGCTTCTTCGCGAGCGTGTCGGGCTCGGCCAGATCGCCAACGCGCAACCCGCGGCGGCCGACCTTGTCTTCGTAGGCGGGGCCGATCCCGCGCAGCGTGGTGCCGATCGGTTCACGCCGCAGCTTTTCCTGCGCCGCATCGATCGCCCGGTGGAGCGGCAGCACGAGCGTCGCGTTCTCGGCGATCGACAGGTTGTCCGGGCTTACCGTCAGCCCGAGCGCCGCGACGCGGTCGATCTCGGCGAGCAGCGCCTCGGGATCGAGCGCAACGCCGTTGCCGATCACGCCGCGTTTGCCGCGCACGAGCCCGCTCGGCAACAGCGCAAGCTTGTAGGTCTTCCCGTCGACGACCAGCGTGTGTCCCGCATTGTGGCCACCGTTATATCGCGCGACGATGTCGGCCTGCCCGGCGAGCCAGTCCACCAGACGCCCCTTTCCCTCGTCGCCCCATTGTGCGCCCACCACCACGACATTCGGCATGTTCCGCTCTCCATGTGAGAAATTTCGACACCATTCCGGCCCAGTGAGCCGTTTGTGTGCCATATTGGCGGAGCCTTGCGCAGTGATCAAACGATTAAACCTGAGATATCGCGTGAGTTTATTTAACGCGAAATGACGTGAAGCGATGAGCCGGAAACTTCCTCCATTGAATTCTCTGCGTGCGTTCGAGGCGGCCGCGCGGCATGGCAGCTTCACGCTGGCCGCAGACGAGCTGTGCGTGACGCACGGCGCCGTCAGCCGGCATGTCCAGCAGCTCGAAGCCTGGCTCGGACGGCCGCTGTTCGAGCGCCACAACCGGCGGGTCGAACTGACCGACGCCGGCCGCGCATATCTTGCCGAAATCGGCGCCGCGTTCGACCGCATCGCGCTCGCTACCGCGCAGCAGCTTCGACTTGGGCAGCAGCAGGTGCTGCGCGTCAGCGCGCCGGCCACGTTTTCATTGCGCTGGCTCGTGCCGCGCCTGTCGTCGTTCCAGGTCGCCCATCCGAACATCGAGGTGCGGCTGTCCACGTCGAACGAGCCGATCGACAAGCTGCGCGACAAGGTCGACCTGATCATTCGCGGCGGCCCGCTGCCCATCGACGGGTACGTGGCCGAAGAGTTTCTTTCCGAAGTCCGCCTGCCGGTGTGCTCGCCGAAGCTGCTCGAAGGGAAGACGCTGCGGACACCCGCGGACCTCGTCGACTTCACGCTGCTGCACGCGGCGACCTATCCGGGGATGTGGCCGGAATGGCTGGCGGCGGCCGGGCACCCACAGCTCGCGCCGCGGCATTCGCTGACGCTCGAGCATTTCTATCTGACGCTGCAGGGTGCGCTCGACGGCCTCGGCGTCGCGATGGGGCCGATTGCGCTCGTCGCCGACGATGTCGCCGAAGGCCGGCTCGTGCAGCCGTTCAAGACGCCGGCATTGCCGCCGTGGCGGTACTTCACCTACGTCGCCGAAGCGCGCGCAGAAGACGGCGCCGTGCGCGCGTTCAAGGACTGGCTGGCACACGCGGGGAATGCCGCGGCGCCGCGCGACGGATGATTGATGATGGATGACGGCGCGTCGACGTGCGGCGCTTCGCAATGTCGGCGATCACGTCGACCGGAACGATATAAGTATCGGTCGCGCATGCAAGCGACAAGCTGGACGTTCGTGTGATACCGTCGGCGCCATCGCGGTCGCCGTGACGGGAATCACACGACGGATGTCGCTTCCGGCATGAAGTCGACCGGCACACGGGTGCACCTTCCGTGTGGATCCTGGATTTTCATGCAATTTCGTTAACGCGTAGCATACCGAAGCAAATTTTCCGGCCGCCAGCCGCATGAAATATCAAAAGGACAACCAATGTCTTTTCGGTGCGCTCACGGCGGACTCGACAACCGGTTCGCAAGAGACGCGATGTGCGTGACATCGCGAGTGGAAGCGGGCGATACGCGACGAATGCCGCGCATCGCCCAGGCATTGCTTACTGGCTGGCGCCAGCCGCGGCGTTGGCCTTCTTCTGCGCGTCCTGCAAGTTTTGCGGATAGTTCGGGTCGTTGACCGCCGGCTTGTAACCCGCGGCTTCGAGTTTCTTCAGCTCGGCGGTGTTCTTTGCCCGCGCTGCCTTGCGCTCAGCCTTGCGCTGCGCGCGCGCTTCCTTGCGTGCCTGACTCTTCGCTGCCTTGGCAGCCGCCTTCGCATCCTGCGTGGCGGTCGCAGCAGGCTCGCTGGCGGTTTGTGCGAACGACGAGGCCGTCCCGCCGATCAGGAACGCTGCTGCGGCAGCAACAAGCGTGAACTTTCTGAATTGAATTCGCATCGCTGGACTCTCTGTTCTGATTGGTTACGGTTTGACGTACGTAGAGATACCGCCCCTGCCCCGACGCGAGCATGTCTCACTCGGGGCTTCTGCATCATAACGCGTTGCAGCGCACGTGGTGCCGTCGAGATTGATCGTCCGGGCATTTACCGATGTGGCCCGCGGGGCATGCTGGGTTGAAACACGTCGACTGTCGTTGTCCCGGAACGATGAACGATGCTGGCGTTGTCGCCGATGGCCGAACTGGTGCGTTCGTCACGCGCTGCAAAGGGTGTTTCAATGCGTGGAAGGTTGACTTCTCGACGCGAAGAGCACGGTTTGACGCGATGTCCGATTCGCAGTGTCGGCGTCGCCCATGTGAAGCGTCGCGCAGGGTGTCGCGAGAAGGTCATGACGCTCCGTGAGAGACGGCACAATCGTCATGTGATTGTTCGCTGGCCGGTATCGCAACACATGCGCATCGCGCGACAACTTCGGGCATGCAGGCAGGCACGCTCCGATCACATCTCACTCGACGAGCGACCGACAACGACCCTGCAAAAGCACGACGGGGTGGAGCGCAGCAAGGTGATCGAGCCGCATCGATTCCGGCTCACGTGTAGGGACGGGAGGCAGACGAGCCATCTCGACCAATAGGTCACCACACCTGTCCGAGCGACGTTACCTGTAGCGCGTGCCGTTTTATACCTTTGGCTGGAACAGACCATGACCGGATACCTTGCGTGCGCCGCCGACGCCGAAGTGAAGATGGGCGAGTTGTTTCATTCACCGCGTCGGTCAATCGCACTGTGTCGTGATTGCGCGCGTCAGGTCGCACAACAGAGGTCGAATGCTGTGGGATCAAGGCGACGACGACGGGAGACAAACGTGGACAACCTCACAGGAAGAGCGGCGTCGTAAGGGTTCCGGGGTCGTGGAATTCGACAGTCTGTGTGCCTCCACTCCAGCTGACAGACGCCACAGAAATCGGCTCATTCAATTCGTGCAGAACATCATGACGGTGAGCTTTTCCGGGATCGGCTATGCCAGGAAGGTGAGCTTCTTCGGGAACCGGATGTCGCGTTGATTTCGGTGAGACGCTGCGGCATCAATCCACTCACGTCGACGGAAGAATCACGACGAGGTGGGCGTGCGCCACAGGAAACACGTTAGAGGTACGCCCGCGGGATGCAGCGTTTCATGAACGATCGTGGGAAGAAATGGATGAAGGGTCGATACGAACTGATGTAGGCATCTCGTAGGCGCGTCGATGCACAGGCGCGAGAGTGTCTGCACGTGGGATATTCGCCAACGCGCAACTGGATCCGCCAAGACTGATGCCTTCCGGTCCGCGATCGGCAAATTTTGCTGTGAGGCGTCGCAAGCATTCGAGTCACTCACAGGCCAGGCTGTGAAGAGTGCTTCGAATGGCGCACCGCTGTGTCACGGGAGACCCTCGGTCGGACGGCGCAGATCCGGATGTTGCTCACACCTGAAGTGGTGGTCGAGCCGCCAACCATGGATGGATACCTGACACCGAGACGGACGGTTGCACTCCCATAACAGGGAACCTATCGACTGGAATCAGCGTTTTTCACCCGATTTGCTCCCATAACTTTCTACGTTTCGGTGCTTGTAAGTAGGTACTCACGTCCTGATTTGGCGTTCAGGCGGCTGAAATACCGACGAGATGGTGCGTTGCGACCCGAGGAAGCGTCCACAGTCGCGGCTCCGGAGCCACCAAATACAGCTACCGGCAGCTACTGGGTAGCGGTTTATGGGGGCGTGGTCTTTCCTGGAGCGCACGTGTGTTTACATCTTTAGAAAGCAACGTTTACTACTTTAACTACTTTTAGACGGCTCACAGCCTTGACTGGCAAGGGTTTGACCAGTGTTCGGTACCCATTTATGGGAGCAGAGGTAGAAGGGTCTGGTGTCTCAGGTCTGTGGATTTGGGGAGATGGGTAGCAGGCTGTGGGGATTCGGGGATGTGGATATGGGGCAAGCGTAGCCGGTTATGGGATTTTGGTCGCGAAACTTCATGGGGAGCCGTCTATGGGAGCCTGTTGAGGTACCCATTTATGGGAGGTCGAGACGGGATCGGGCGAGGGTGATTGCTTCGGGCGTGTCCTTGGGTAGCAAGTTATGGGAACTCAGAAAGGTAGCCACTTATGGGCTGAAGTTGCCGGCGCGCCAACCAGTCTCTGCTAGCAGCTCGAACCGGGGTTCCCCATAAACAGGATCGGTCGACCGTAAAGGTCCCCTTTTATGGGGATTTTTGAAGGTTGCCTTCTATGGGACCGATCCTGCCGCATCGGCGCTGTATGATCGCACGCTCCAGAATTTGGACGTCTCCGAAGGTGCCCATCCATGGGAGCTATTCAAGGTAGCCCGTTATGGGAGGAAAGCAGCGTCGTGCTGCACAGCACCACGGATTCCACTGAAACCCGCAGTTTTAGTCGTTTGCTTACCATAAACGGGTACCTTAGACCGGGCCCTGGCGAAGCCCAACACGATTGCCACGTACGAAAGGTAGCTGCTTTTGGGATGGGTATTGGCGGATAGGTAGATGGTTATGGGGAAAAACGCGGGTCGCCTCGTCAAAAAAAACCCTTTGTCGCTGATAAGTTAGCTGCGATTGTGCAAGTGACATGCGAGCAAGGACGTTGCTCCCGGAGATGAAAAGGTATAAAGTCCGCTCTCAACAAGGCAACCTTATCCGGACATCACGATGCCGCGAAAGCCCGCAAGCAAAGGCTCCGACAAACAGGTCTCTCTGTTCCAGACGCCAGAGCCTCCCGACTTGCTGCGCAAGGCGGTCCAGGCGATTCACATCGCGCCCAAGTCGGGAAAGATCGGCCTGCAGCAGCGCAAGATGTTCAGTTCGCTGATCAAGAACGCGCTCCGGCAGGAGGCGTTCGAGCCGGGGCGCACGAGCTTCTCGATTTCGATCGCGTCGCTTTCGCACGAAAGCGGGCTGAACAGCAACAACACGAAGTACGTGAAGGACACGGTGAACTCGCTCATCAGCACCGTCGTCAACTGGGACTATCTGGCCGCGGATCGCTCGACGGTCTGGAAGGCGTCGGGCCTGCTGGCCGGTGCCGAGCTCGAGCAATCGGTACTGAAATACAGCTTCTCGGACCAGATTCGCAGCGAGCTGCTCAACCCCGAAATCTATGCGCTGATCGATATGCGAATTGCGCGCGAGTTCCGGCGTTCGCATTCGCTCGCGCTGTGGGAGAACACCGTGCGCTACGAAGGGATCGGCATCACCGCGAAGATTCCGCTGCCGAAATTTCGCGATCTGATCCTCGGCCAGGACAAGGCGTCGCAGTCGTACAAGGAATACAAGCTGTTCAAGAGCAAGGTCCTGGTGCCGTGCATTCAGGAGGTAAACGAAGTTTCGGACCACACGCTGGAACTGATCGAACACAAGTCCGGCCGCAGCGTGGAAGCGGTGCAGTTCAAGGTGATGCGCAAAACGAGCGCGGACACGGTGGAGGAAGGCGACGTCAAGAACGAGGCGCTCGTCGACGAAGTCGCGAAGTTCGGCATTCCGCGATCGGAGGCGCGCCGGCTGATTACGCAATACGGCGTACAGCGCATCAAGGCCGCCATCGCGTACACACTCAATCGGACCACGAAGAAGAATGCGGCGCCGATCGACAATGTGGGCGCGTATTTCCGCAAGGCGCTGACGCACGGCTACACATTGTCTGACGGACAGTCGACTGACGCGGCCGCCCCTGCGAAAGAAACCCAGCAGAGCAAGCAGGAACAGATCCGCGACAAGTATCTTGCGGCCAAGATCGACGAGGCAGGCGCGTACTTCCGAGAACTGGAGATCGATGACCAGACCAAGCTCATCGAGCGCTACAACGAGACGGTGGCAGGTTCGAAGGATCTGACGCTGTCGCCGAAGAAGAAGGCGAGCAAGCTCGCGCAAACGAGCTTCTTCCGGTGGCTCGCGCTGGACACCTGGGGCGAGCCGACTTCAGATGACCTGCTGGAGTTCCTGCTCCGAAGCAGTCTCGCCGGGAACTGAAAAAGAGGCCTCGCAATTTGCGAGGCCTCTTTATTTGGGCACCTTACTTTTGCGCGCTGGCGAGTTCGGCGACATACGTGTCAATCACCGCCTTGAGCTTGTCGGCAAGCGCCTCCTGATGCGCGGTGTCGACGCCCTTGAGCTGCAGATCGAGACGCCCGTCGGGGTAGGTCTTCAACTGGCCAATTGCGCGCGAATCGACTGCGAAGTCGTGACGAACACTGTAACGTGTCCGTCCTGCCTTCTTGTTTGCGTCGCTCTGCGTACGCAGGAAGTTCTCGAGATCGCGCACGGACTTCTTGCGGTCGATCACCGCGGACAGCAGCCGGTCGGCCGTCGGCTCGCCGAGCCGCTCGAAGATCAGCTTCAGGAAATACGCAGCCTGCAGGCCGACGACGTCGTTCGCCGCGGCCATCCGCTCGAGGAGCGTATTGGACAGCGCGTTGAGCGAAAGCGTCTTGCTGATCGTCGCCTTGTCCTTGCCGATCTTTTCGGCCAGCGTGTTCTGGTCGGGGAACACCTTCTCGTCGAGCAGCCGTTTCCACGCGACCGCATCGTCGAAGATCGTCTGGCGCTCGTGATCGTGGTTCGCGCGGTAGGCGATCGTATAGAGCTGCTCCGGCGTGTGATCCGACCGGAACGTCGCGTTGATGTATTCGTCGCCGTTGATGCTCGTGGCGCGCAACCGGCGTTGCCCGTCGATCACGACGAGCTTGCCGGGAAACTCCGGCAGCCGGGTCACCTTGATCGGCTCGATCTGCCCTTCCCGCTTCAACGTCAGCGCAAGTTCGTGCAGGCTCGATTCCGAATAGAAGATCCGCGGGTTGAACGGGTTCGGGATGCAATCCTTCACGGCAACCTTTTGAGGTGCACCGAGATCCGTTGCATCGACGGGCGCTGCCACGACCTGCTTGAGCACCGGCGTCTCGTTCGCAGCGGGTGCGGCCGGCGACGGTTCGGGCAGCCGTGTTTCCAGCGCCGCGTTTTCCTGCGCGAGGCCGCGCAGCAGACCGGCTGCGAGGTGGAGGTTGCCCGTCGCCTTCTTCTCTTTCGATGTGTCCTTAGCCATGAGCGGTTCCGGTAGCTCGCGTCGACGCGATGTATTGAGCCATTTCGGTGACCAGCCTCTCGATCTCCGCACGGGCTTCCTTGAGGCCCTTCAGGTACCGATTGTGGTGATGAATGGTGGTTCCGAGCGCGAAGGTCTGGCGATACACCTCGCGTTGGGCGATCTGGCTATCCAGCAGATGCTCCCCTATTTCTTCAGCCTTTAGAATTTTTAGAATTTCTTCACGCATTTTAGTTTTTCCATTGACACTATTGAGCATCAATGCGGAAGAAAGGCTCGGGTTACGGACTGCGCGCATGGATTCGATCATGCGGATCATCGCGACGGTGCTGTACAGATCCGCGGGCGACGGTGACAGCGGGACGAGGCAGAAGTCGGCGACTTCGAGCACCGACGCGATACGCGGGTCTTCGAGGTTGCCGGGGCAGTCGACGACGATCACGTCGAAATGCGCGTCCTGCTTCTTGATCTCTCCGCCGATGCCGCGCCCTGCAGGTGCCAGCGAGAGGACGGTCATCGGCAGGGTGTTCTCGCCGCTCGTGACCCAGCGCACCGAGGTGCCCTGCGGGTCGGCATCGATAAGCGCAACCTTGTTCCCGCCGGCCTCAAAGGCTGCCGCGATGTTGACGGAGATGGTTGTCTTTCCAGTTCCACCTTTTTGATTGCTGACGGCGATCTTGAAAGCCATTAAATTCCTCCAAGGAGTTTTGCGTAATATATTCAGTTGCTGGAGAAATGTCCAGACAAGACGTCTTTTGCAGCGAAATTTTCTAGATCGAGATGGTTGTCACGTGACAATCGGACAGATGGCCAACGTTCGTCGCGTGTCGTTCGAGAACGTACGTGAGAAAAAACGACGATAAGGCCCACTGCGAAAATTCGACTTGGAATCGAAGAGCGGGAAATTCAATCAAGCGGAAGTGTTATCGAAAAGCATTACAAATTTCGATCGATGACTCGATGCTGGTCTGATGGCACTCAACGAGTCGATGAGGTTTGGGGCTGGCTAATGAATGTGCAGTTGTCACGTGACAAATAACTATGCACCCGCGAATGGGAGTTGGCGCGACTGCAAGCATCGTTTATCTGCAAGGTGACACGTCGACGATGTCTCCACTTGGTGCGAGGAATTGATGACACTGCGGGTTCCGGTTGTCACGTGACAACCGCGGCCCAGGGGCGCGGGCGTGGTAACAGCTGTTCAGGTAATAGAAAGAAAAAGACGGCTGACGCCTTCCGTACACGGTGAAATTCCAGTGACGCGGAGAACATAGCGTTGACTCGGAATCTATCGCTGGTCGAAGAGTTGTCACGTGACAACTCTTCGAGCGGTCGAGGCTACAGTATCCCGACAGCATAGTGACGTCTATTATTGGATGCGCAGTAGCTGACCCGTTCATTCGGTCGGAGTGCGGTTCCTATTCCCAGAAATGCGTCGAATATGATTCGCCACTTCGCGGTAGGCCTCAGTGCTTCCCGCTTCCGGGTGACAGAGTGATTGCCGCGTGCTTGACAGCGTATGCAGTGTGGGTCGTGCGTTATGCACGGGGCAACAAGTTCATCGGCGCAGGCTATTCGCAGTGTTTGATGTGACCCCAATAATCTTGGCCTCATCGTTGGCGGTGAATACGCCGTCTGTCGGATCATGGATCCGTCGCGCTTGTCTTGGCGTCGACGGATGAGTGTCCGCATGGGGAGTTTCTGTCGCAATCACCAAACGTCGATAAGGCAGCGTCGCGCAGAAGCGGCGCTGGATCAAACGTTTGAGTTGCCGACGTGGAAGAGCCGCGACCCACATCGTGAAACAAATGTGAGAAATGGGGCATGCTCGCAAATCCTTGTGTGATAAGGGTTTACAGGAAAATCTTCACGTTGTTTCACGCATCCGGCCTGTTTTTGACTCGACGGGATAGGGGTGAGTGCTATTCCGTGACTAATTCCCACAGGAGTTGATGGGCAACGGCGAAACAGTGCATTTTGAAACGTGTTTTGTAGTGTTTGATACGTTTCGGCCGTCTGGCTAATCGATAACGCCGGGGTGCACGCGCTGAAACGAGGGCAGTTGTCACGTGACAACCGTGCATAACGCCCTTGGTCGTCCAATGAATTGTCATCAAAGCGCAAGCGCTTGTAAGGCGCCAGCGGTGATTCATGGCCCGAGCAGTCAGGTCAGTCGTGATGCATATGAAGCTGCAGCAATGGATCGACACTTCGTGAAGCAATTCAAGCGACGCGCGTCATTACAATCCATTGATTCAATAACCCGTGCAAACGATATGGTCGGCAGTCCAACGCTCGAGCCACTGCGCAAATTGTCGATTTCCCGACGCGGCATCGAGCCGTACCGACAGCATTAGCCGGCGCGGCTCATCGTGTTGGCTTGCGTCCCGATGGGCGCGTTCTGGTGGAGGCGAGCGCCCTAATCGCTCGTCGGTAGCAGGCAGCAGATTTCCCGTTCGGTATACGGTGCGAGAACGGGAAGCGCATCCGGGGCGTCAAGCAGCGCAAGCAGTCTGTTCAACGCGTCGCACAAAGGGACGGTCATGTCGACGATAACGACGCGGGCCGGCCGGCGGATCCGTGTGATCCGGCTTGACCTGGACCGACAGTTCGGTCGTTACCCGCAAGTCGAGTTTCAGAGCGAATCCGAGGTAGGGCCATTCGCGGCTCGCTTCGAGCCCTTACGTCGACGCGGGCAACTAGAACAAGGTGATCAGGATGCGACTGGCGTCGTATAAGATTTCGGTGCTCCGGGTCATTCGCTTGGTGCCCTGCACGATGTGAGCAAAGACTCCACCAGAAGGATCGGTGACGTCGGCGCCCCTTTCGGTAAAGGCTCAGTTTCGGAATCGCGGTAGGCGGATGCTCGACGCCCTCTGCCACCTCGCCACCCCGTCGACCAGTGCCTGCCGCAGATTCCCTTCGCGGTCCCGCTTTCGATGACCTACAATCGCCGGCCCTATCACGTCACTGCCCTCGGTTCGCTTCGCGCGGTTGTATCGAACTTTTGCGAATCGGATCGTGCACATTTACGGACGTGTGAAGATTCAGGCAAGCAAACGTCCCGAACGATTACTTGTACCGCACATTCGCCGGAGGTTTCGCCAAACCGTAGGATCGTTGCTCGTCCGCATTGGATTCTCGCGATGGGATTGCCAATTCTCAACAGTGCCGACCGGAAAAGTCGGGTTGGGAGGGGGCGTGACGGATGGGGTCTCCATGCACTGCGACGCGGAAAGGCGAGCGGATACTCGGGTTCATATACGGAACGATGCACCCTTCACCAAACCATCGTCAGGTGCGGATGACGCCAGCCAGCAACCAAAAGGCGCGGGGAATCGGGGAAATCCGGAAAACAGCATGTCGATCCGGCCGTTTACCGGCGGAACATCGTGACTCTGTCCGACACGCCAAGGGCGGCCCAAGCGGTCTAGGTCGTCGCGACCGTTCTCCCGACGGCCGAACCGGGCGACCCGCAGGCCGCCGTTTCCAGGCAGACAAACCTATTTGGCCGCACGCGATGCACAAACCGCGGGCCACAGCGACTTCTGCGTACGTGCCATTTCA
The DNA here is from genome assembly GCF_053427725.1 of Burkholderia sp. PU8-34. Lineage (NCBI taxonomy): Bacteria > Pseudomonadati > Pseudomonadota > Betaproteobacteria > Burkholderiales > Burkholderiaceae > Burkholderia > Burkholderia sp. PU8-34. The sequence continues at coordinate 308,527 of NZ_JBSAXC010000007.1, read as the reverse complement.
GCCACCTTGCGCCACCAGCGCTCGCCGCGATGCGGCGAGGTCAGATCCAGCCGCTCGCCCATACGCGGCGTCGACAGTTCGACGCCGCGCGCAACCGCCAGCGTCGTCACGCGCTCGAACGGCTCCTGCCAGCGATGCATTGCCAGATCGAAGGTGCCGTTGTGAATCGGCACGAGCCAGCGTCCGCGCAGATCTTCGTCGGCGATTACCCAGGACGCCCACAGTGTGCTGTTGCCGTCGAACAGGCTGCGGCCGGAGAAGTGCTGGGCGGGCGTGGCGGTCAACGTCAGCCCGCCGATCTCTGCGCTCTGCCACCAGTCGAGCTGGCGCACTTTCGCTGCATCGATGCCCCATTCGATCAGGCGGTCGCCGACGCCGAGCGGCGTCACGAACACGCCGGTTGTTGCGGCGAGCGCGAGCACCGTGTCGCGGTCCAGGTGGTCATAGTGATCGTGCGACAGGATCACGCCGCGCAGCGGCGGCAAATCGGCAAGTGCGATCGGCGGCGCATGGAAGCGCCTGGGGCCGACGCGGCGGAACGGCGACGCACGCTCCGCGAAGACGGGATCGGTCAGCCAGAATTCGCCGCGCAGCTTGATCAGCAGCGTCGAATGCCCGAGCCGGTACAGGCTGCGATCAGGCGCCGCCTCGAGCTGTTCGCGGGTCAGCGAATCGACCGGGACGGGGCCCGCCGGCACCGCTTCTCGTGGCTTGTTGAACAGCATGTTCCACATGACGCGCATCATCTTGCCGAACCCTTCGACCGGCCGCGGTGCGACATTGCGGAAACGTTCGCCGTCGTGTTGCGGCGAGGCTGCGGACTGAGCACGGCCGCGCTCGACGGCGGCGAAGCCCAGCGTACGATAAATGAAATCGGGGAGCGATGTCATGGAAATCCGTCGGAAACGAAAGTACACCGGCCAGTGTAGTTTGTTTTCGAGAAAAGTAAACTGCCGGGTGTAAAATTTCAAGATGGATACGAACATCACTCATCAACGTCTGACCGATCGAAAGCGCGCGGCCATCGTCAGCGCCGCGATCGAGGAATTTCTCGCGGCCGGCTACGACGCGACCAGCATGGACCGGATCGCCGCACGTGCGGATGTGTCGAAGCGCACTGTCTACAACCATTTCCCGAGCAAGGAAGCATTGTTCGCCGCAATCCTTCGCCAGCTGTGGGATGCGACCCATACGGGCAACGCGCCGACCTATCGCGGCGACGTGCCGCTGCGCGAGCAACTGGTCGAATTGCTGGCGCGCAAGCTGCGCCTGCTCAACGACGATGCGTTTCTTGCACTCGCGCGGGTCGCGATCGCAACAGGCATCCATTCGCCGGAACGCGCGCGCGACATGGTCGAGCGCCTGGGCGAACGTGAGGAGGACGTGACGGTCTGGATTCGTGCAGCAGCGGCGGCAGGCCGGCTCGCGGTTCCGGATCCCGCATTCGCGTCGCAGCAATTGCAGGGTGTCGTGAAGGCTTTTGCGTTCTGGCCGCAGGTGACGATGGGGCAACCGCCGCTTGGCGAAAAGGCGCAGAGGCAGGTCGCGGAATCGGCGGCCGACATGTTTCTCGCGTACTACGAGCGGAACGCGAGTGAGGGCGGGAGCGGCACAAGGAACCGGCGTTGAAGCGCAATGCAGCGCCGTACCAGCCGGAACACGTCGCCAGGTGTCGCTGGTCGTTGCTCGATCTCGGAATTGGAGCGTTTGGCCTACATTGGAGGAAGCAACGCGCGTCACGCGATGCACGTCGCACGACCGAACCGCGCGTCGACACGTCGCCGGTTGCATCGTGAACGAGTCGACAACGCGCCGCCGCCGGCGCGATTCAGAGGACGGACAGTGAGCAAGCACGAATGAAGACGCTGCTGATCATCTACCATACGATGACCGGAGGCACGCGGCAGATGGCTGAAGCGGCCGCCGACGCAGCACGTGAGCAGCCCGGCGTGACGGTCCGGCTGCAACGCGCGGACGAGACGAGCCCGGACGATGTGCTCGCGGCCGATGCGTATCTGTTCGCGACACCCGAGAACCTTGCCGCGATGTCGGGGCTGATGAAGGATTTTTTCGACCGCTGCTATTACGCGGCGCTCGATCGCGTCAACGGCCGTCCGTATGCGGTGATGATCTGCGCCGGCAGCGACGGGCAGAACGCGCTGCGCCAGATCGACCGCATCGCGACCGGATGGCGGCTCAAGAACGTCGCACCGGGCCTGATCGTCTGCACCCATGCGCAAACACCCGAGCGCATTCTGGCACCCAAGTCGATCGACGCCGACGATCTCGCACGCTGCGCTGAACTCGGCGCCGGTCTGGCGGCAGGCCTCGCGCTGGGCGTCTTTTGAAGGCGAGATTGCGCGGTACAACCATGTCGCGCGTGGGGTTCGGCCGACATCGGCATTTCCCATAAATGGCTACCTGGCGAAAAGGCCGCCGGGAGTGCGCGGTGCTGATGCGATCTGCATCGTGAATTGACACGACTAGCGAAGCCTCGCCGCTTCGTGCCGACGCGGAACGCATGCTCCGTGAGATGCGTGTCGCGGCAGACCACCCACTCCGAACCGCACGATCCCATACGCGGCAACGTCGGTGTTCGCGTGCACCGGTCAGCGATTCACCGCGAATCCATAGCAGGAAATGCCCGTTCGAACGCGGGCACCGCTTGTTCCCTGACATTTCGAACTCCATAACAATGGAATACCAGCGCTTGCGCGGAGTCCGTACTGAGCTGCGTAGTAATGTGATGGGCACGCACGACCGAGCGATGACCCGCAGACGGGCGGTCACTTGGACCGTCCGTCCGGTCGACCAAACGGTTCAGAACTGCAAACCTGCTTGCAGTTTTGAAACGTGTTGCAATCGAACGCGCTGCCATTCGATAGTCAAATCAAGCACATAGGTGTGGCGATCGACGCTGGCCTGCCACTTGCTTGAGATGGCCCGCATCGCTTCAGACCGTGACACATCGTGTGGGCCGGTTTCGTCCGACGACCGTTGATCCTTGCTTACCATGACTCATACCCCCATCCAGTCCATCCTGATCGCGAACCGCTCGGAAATCTCGATTCGCGTGATGCGCGCCGCCGCGGAGCTGAACATCCGCACGGTGGCGATCTATTCGAAGGAAGACCGCCTCGCGCTGCACCGCTTCAAGGCGGACGAGAGCTACCTGATCGGCGAAGGCAAGAAACCGCTCGCCGCCTATCTCGACATCGACGATATCCTGCGCGTTGCGCGGCAGGCGAAGGTCGACGCGATCCACCCCGGCTACGGCTTCCTGTCCGAGAACCCGAATTTCGCGCAGGCCGTCATCGACGCCGGCATTCGCTGGATCGGCCCCGCGCCCGACGTGATGCGCACGCTCGGCAACAAGGTGGCCGCGCGCAATGCGGCGATCGCCGCAGGCGTGCCCGTGATGCCGGCAACGGCGCCGCTGCCGCACGATCTCGACGAATGCAAGCGCCTGGCCGCGGCGGTCGGCTATCCGCTTATGCTCAAGGCGAGCTGGGGCGGCGGCGGACGCGGAATGCGTGTGCTCGAAAGCGAACGCGATCTCGAGACGTTGCTCGCCGCCGCGCGGCGCGAGGCGCTGGCGGCATTCGGCAACGACGAGGTCTACGTCGAAAAGCTCGTGCGCAACGCACGCCACGTCGAGGTGCAGGTGCTCGGCGACACGCACGGCACGGTCGTGCATCTGTACGAACGCGATTGCACGGTGCAGCGGCGCAACCAGAAGGTGGTCGAACGTGCGCCGGCGCCGTATCTCGATCACGACGGCCGGCAGGCGCTATGCGAAGCGGCGCTGCGCCTGATGCGCGCGGTCGGTTATACGCACGCGGGCACCGTCGAATTCCTGATGGATGCCGACACTGGCCAGTTCTATTTCATCGAGGTGAATCCGCGCATCCAGGTCGAGCATACGGTGACCGAGATGATCACCGGGATCGATATCGTAAAGGCGCAGATCCGCATCACGGAGGGCGGCCGGATCGGCCTCGACGACGACGTGACGGACAGCAGCGGCGCGATCGTGCAGCGTGCGGCCGGCGTGCCGGCGCAGCCGGCGATCCCGTTGAACGGTCATGCGCTGCAATGCCGGATCACGACCGAGGATCCGGAGAACGACTTCCTGCCCGACTATGGCCGGCTCACTGCGTATCGCAGCGCGGCGGGCTTCGGTGTGCGGCTCGATGCGGGCACCGCATACGGCGGCGCAGTCATCACGCCGTACTACGATTCGCTGCTCGTGAAGGTCACGACCTGGGCGCCGACGGCGGCCGAATCGATCCACCGGATGGACCGCGCGCTGCGTGAATTCCGGATTCGCGGCGTCACGTCGAACCTGCAGTTCCTCGAGAACGTGATCAACCATCCGGCGTTCATCGCGGGCGACGTCACGACCCGCTTCATCGACCGGACGCCGGAACTGCTCGAATTCGCGAAGCGCGGCGATCGCGCGACGAAGCTGCTGCGCTATCTCGGCGAGCTGAACGTGAACGGCAACAGCGAGATGGATGGCCGCACGCTGCCGGCGTTGCCGCTGCCGAAGCCGGTGCTGCCGAAGATCGATACGACCTCGGCGACACCGCCCGGCACGCGTGATCGGCTGCGCGAGCTCGGGCCGGAGAACTTCGCGCGCTGGATGCTCGACCAGAAGCAGGTGCTGATGACCGACACGACGATGCGCGACGCCCACCAGTCGCTGTTCGCGACGCGCATGCGCACGGCCGACATGCTGCCGATCGCGCCGTTCTACGCACGCGAGCTGTCGCAGCTGTTCTCGCTCGAATGCTGGGGCGGTGCGACGTTCGATGTGGCGCTGCGCTTCCTGAAGGAAGATCCGTGGGAGCGTCTGGCGCTGCTGCGCGAGCGCGTGCCGAACATCCTGTTCCAGATGCTGCTGCGCGGCTCGAACGCGGTCGGCTATACGAACTACGCGGACAACGTCGTGCGCTTCTTCGTGAAGCAGGCTGCGCAGGCGGGCGTCGATGTGTTCCGCGTGTTCGATTCGCTGAACTGGGTGCGCAACATGCGGGTCGCGATCGATGCGGTCGGCGAGAGCGGGATGCTGTGCGAAGGCGCGATCTGCTACACGGGCGACCTGTTCGACACGTCGCGCGCGAAATACGACCTCAAGTATTACGTCGGCATCGCGCGTGAATTGCAGCAGGCCGGCGTGCACGTGCTCGGCATCAAGGACATGGCCGGCATCTGCCGTCCGCAGGCGGCCGCGACGCTCGTGAAGGCGCTCAAGGAGGAGACGGGCCTGCCCGTGCATTTCCATACGCACGACACGAGCGGCATCGCCGCGGCGTCGGTGCTCGCGGCGATCGGCGCGGGCTGCGATGCAGTGGACGGTGCGCTCGACGCGATGAGCGGCCTCACGTCGCAGCCGAACCTGTCGAGCATCGCTGCGGCGCTGGCCGGCAGCGAGCGCGACCCGGGGCTCGATCCGGACCGCCTGCACGAAGCGTCGATGTACTGGGAGGGCGTGCGCCGCTACTACGCGCCGTTCGAATCCGAGATCCGTGCGGGCACGGCCGACGTCTACCGTCACGAGATGCCGGGCGGCCAGTACACGAACTTGCGCGAGCAGGCCCGCTCGCTCGGCATCGACCATCGCTGGACCGAAGTGTCGCGCGCGTATGCGGACGTGAACCGGCTGTTCGGCGACATCGTCAAGGTCACGCCGACGTCGAAGGTGGTCGGCGACATGGCGCTGATGATGGTGGCGAACGACCTCAACGTCGACGACGTGTGCAATCCGGACAAGGACATCGCGTTCCCGGAGTCGGTCGTGTCGCTGTTCAAGGGCGAGCTGGGTTTTCCGCCGGACGGCTTTCCGGCGGACCTGTCGCGCAAGGTGCTCAAGGGCGAGCCGCCGGCGCCGTATCGTCCCGGCGACCAGATGCCCGCAGTCGATCTCGACGCGGCCCGGGTGCAGGCCGAGACGGCATGCGAGCGGCCGCTCGACGACCGGCAACTCGCGTCGTACCTGATGTATCCGAAGCAGACCGTCGATTACTACGCGCACGTACGCGCGTACAGCGACACGTCGGTCGTGCCGACGCCCGCTTTCCTGTACGGCCTGCAGCCGCAGGAAGAGGTCGCGATCGACATCTCGCCGGGCAAGACGCTGCTCGTGTCGCTGCAGGGGCAGCATGCGGACGCGCAGGACGGCGTGGTGAAGGTGCAGTTCGAACTGAACGGTCAATCGCGCACCGCGCTGGTCGAGCAGAAGACCACCGTGCACGCGGGCAAGGAGCGTCACAGCCTGCCGAAGGCCGATCCGGCTAATTCGCTGCACGTTGCCGCGCCGATGCCGGGTTCGGTGGTGACGGTGGCGGTGCAACCGGGCCAGCGCGTGACGGCCGGCACGACGCTGATCGCGCTCGAGGCGATGAAGATGGAAACCCACATCGCGGCGGAGCGCGATTGCGAAATCGCCGCCGTGCATGTGAAGGTCGGCGAGCGGGTCGCGGCAAAGGATCTGCTGATCGAACTGAAGGGAGCTGGCTGACGGGGGAGGGCACCGGCAGGCGTGCAGCGCGGAGGAGGCGGCGTACCACACCGCGCTGCGAGCCTGACGGCGCTGGTGCCGCTTTCCGGAATCCGTCGCCGCGCTCGAGTGGGTGGCGACGAACCGGTTCAATACATGAGCGCCGGCCCGATACGGGCGCTGCGCTCGCGACCGGCGCCGCGGACCGGTCAGTCCGCCGTTGCCGCCTGTGCCGGCTGATGGTATTCGGGCCACAGCGTCTTCACGAGATCGCGCGACGCGCCATGCGCATGGCAACAGTCGGTCTTGACCGGCTTGCCGCTGCCGTCCCGGTTGCCGAGCGACGACGGGCGCACGGCAACCATCGTCCGGAACGCAGTGGTCGCGAGCGGCGCATTCGCTGCAATCCGGTGCGAACATGTGCGACCGCGCCACCGTCTCTACCCCGGCGCTGCCACACGCCTGTCAGCCGTCGCGCCCGCGTACCGGTATACTTCACTCCTGCGTTGTATCCGGCATCCCGGCCGGGTGCCTGAAACACGGGGTGTGCGCCAGCCGCTCAGGCTGTGCGTTCCGCGTCGACGACGGATGCGCCGAAGGCGTCCGTGACGTGCTGCTGCGTATTGCGCGGCACGGCTTTGCACCGCGTCGACTAGCGCGCGAGCCGAGTCGCCGCGGAAGTCACGCCTTACCTATTCCTGGTGGATTGAATTTATGGGTTTTGAACAACTTGCCGAATTGCGGAACCAGCTCGCGGCCAAGGCCAAGCAGGAACGCAATGCCAAGCGATCGCAGTCCGAGGCGAAGCCGTCGTCCGGCGGCACGCCGCCGTCCGGGGCCAAGGCATCATCCGGGGCCAGACCGGCTGCCGGTGCTAAGGGACCTTCCGGCGCCAAGGCATCTTCCGGTGCAAAGGGGGCGTCCGGTGCAAAGGGGGCGTCCGGAGCCCGCTCGTCGACGCCGGTCGACCCGATCATCGTAGCGATCGGCAAACTGCAACGCCGTTTCCCGCTCGCGTTTCCGAAGAATCCGGCGCCGAAGGTGCCGCTGAAGGTCGGCATCTGGGCGGATCTCGCCAACGAAGCGCAAGCGGTCGGGTTGAGCGAAGACGAGCTGCGCGAAGCGATGGCGACGTGGTGCCGGGGCAACCGCTATTGGTCGTGCCTGGTCGAGGACGCGGTGCGCGTCGATCTGCAGGGCAACGAAGCCGGGCGGGTGTCGAAGGACGACGCGGCGCGCGCCAGACGACTGAAGGCGCGACGCCCGGGGAAGGGCGCTGCGCAATCGGCGAAGGCCGAGTCGAAGCCGGCGGAGGTCGCATCGCAGCAAGCGACGGCCGAACCGCAGCAGGCGGACGTCGCGCCGCAGGCGGAGAACGTCGACGTGCAAGCGGCGCAGGCTGAATCTCAAGCGGCAAAGACCGAGTAACGCGTCGCCGTGGCCGCCAGCGATGCCCCGGATCGCTGGCGGTATGTTTGAAGGTTGCCTTTCCGCGAGTCCGTATGCCACGGCGCAACGCCGATGGCAGCGAGCGATTCACGAACGATGTCGAGCGGAGCCGCCGGTCATCGTTCGTCTTATCGGACGCATTGCGATGTGTGAGTCCGGGCTAACCTCACGGGTGGCCTTGCGACACGGCACGATACCTCCCTGCTGTTGGGGAACGATATCGAACGAGGAGGTCGATGATATTCGCACGACTTCCGATTCTGATTATCAGTTTTCCTAACCATGGAGCCTGCCGAGTCGTCCGTCGACGAAAATGAAGACGGCGCGTGACCTTGCATGAAGGACGTGTGCCCAGCCGTGATGGCGGGGCGCGCATGGACTCCACGTCCGGAATGCGGCACTTTCGCGCATCACGGCTCCCGAAAGCCAATCGACAGGATCATATACCCCCGTACCCTATATGGAATTGGGTATTGAGATATACTCCCCCACCCTATCTGGAGGGTGGTGATGAGTCACACAGTTCGCGAGAAGCAGAAGCTGCTCAATCGGGTTCGCCGTATCAAGGGCCAGGTGGAGGCCATCGAGCGCGCGCTCGAGGAGGAGCGCGGCTGCAACGACGTGCTGCAGCAGATCACGAGTTGCCGCGGCGCGATGAACGGGCTGCTGGCCGTCGTGCTCGAGGACCATATCCGCACGCACCTGGTCGACGCCGAGCACGACGACGGCCATGACGAAGGCAGCGCGACCGAGCTGCTGATCGACGTCGTGCACAGCTATTTCAAGTGAGACACGACATGAGCGATTTCAACGACGCCGCATTCGGCGCCGGGCACGATCACATCTTCCTCGGCGCGGCGCACGAGCAGAACGAACGCAGGACGTGGGCCGTGATCGTGCTGTGCAGCGCGATGATGGTTGCGGAGATCGTCGGCGGAAGCCTGTTCGGTTCGCTGGCGCTCGTTGCCGACGGCTTGCACATGTCGACGCACGCGGGCGCGATGCTGATCGCCGCGATGGCCTATACGTATGCGCGGCGCCACGCGAGCGATCCGCGGTTCGTGTTCGGCACCGGCAAGCTCGGCGATCTGGCGGGGTTCACCAGCGCGATCGTGCTGGCGATGATCGCGCTGCTGATCGGGTACGAGGCTGTGTCGCGTTTCCTGTCCCCGGTACCGATTCATTTCGGCGAGGCCATTCCGATCGCGGTGCTTGGCTTGCTCGTCAACCTCGCGAGCGTCTGGCTGCTGAGCGGCGATCATCATGGCCACGGTCATCATCACCATCACGGGCACGGCCATGATCATGGCGAGCACGCGCACGACGACGAGCCGAAGCGGATCTTCACCCGCGCGGGCGTATTCGATGTCACCGTGTTCGAGGACGGCGTTCCGCCGGTCTTCCGGATCGCGCCGGCAACGGACGCAGCAACGTCGGGCGGCGAACCGGTCTCGGTGACGACCGTGCGTCCCGACGGCACCCGGCAGGTGTTCGCGATGGTGGATCGCGGCGGTTATCTGGAATCGCTCGACACCATTCCGGAGCCGCACGCGTTCAAGGCCGTCGTGCAAATCGGCGACGACGAGCATGCGCTCGAATTCGTCGAGCACGATCATGATCACGACGACGCGCACGCTGCCGCGGCGCGCGACCACAACATCCGATCGGCGTACATCCACGTGATGGCGGATGCTGCGGTGTCGGTGCTCGCAATCGTCGGGCTCGTGCTCGCGCGCGCATTCGGCTGGGTCTGGATGGATCCGCTCGCGGGCATCATCGGTGCGCTGGTGATCGCCAACTGGTCGTACGGCCTGATGCGCGACACGGGTGGCATCCTGCTCGACATGCGATCCGATCCACGAATGGAAGAGCGGGTGCGCGACGCGGTCGAGGGCGGCGGAGACCGCATCGCGGACCTGCACGTGTGGCGTCTCGGGCCCGGTCACATGAGCGCGGTCGTGTCGGTGGCGACCCGCGACGGCAGCCGCGATGCGCGCTTCTATCATGCGCTGCTCGGCCGCCTCAAGGGCCTGTCGCACGTGACCGTCGAAGTCGTGCGCGTGCAGCCGGGGGCGTGACAGATGGCCGTCAAGTCACCTTGCGTCGACATCTGCTCATTCGACGGACGAACGGGATTCTGCATCGGCTGCTTCCGCACACTGGAGGAAGCGCGCGCGTGGAAGAAGATGACGGATCATCGGCGGCACCAGATCGTCAATGACCGCGCGCGGCGGCAAGCGAAGCTCGAACGCGGGACGCCGACCGAACGTTAGTCGTCGAGCGCTGCGCTGCCTACGACTCGAACGGCGTCATCCCCGACTGCAGGTAATTCTCGATGCCGACCTTCTTGATCAACTCGAGCTGGGTCTCGAGCCAATCGATGTGGTCCTCGGTTTCGTCCAGAATGTTTTCGAGGATTTCGCGCGACGCGTAGTCCTGCACCGATTCGCAGTACGCGATCGCTTCCTTGCAGTGCGCCTGGGACGCGCGCTCGAGCTTCAGGTCGCACTCGAGGATCTCTTCCGTATGCTCGCCGACGAGCAGCTTGTGCAGGTCCTGCAGGTTCGGCAGCCCGTCGAGCATGAAGATGCGTTCGATGAGCGCGTCCGCATGCTTCATCTCGCCGATCGATTCGTCATACTCGTGCTTGCCGAGCTTGTCGAGCTGCCAGTGACGATACATGCGCGCATGCAGGAAGTACTGGTTGATGGCCGTCAGCTCGTTTTTCAATTGCGCGTTCAGATAGCCGATGACTTTCTTGTCGCCCTTCATAGCGATGTCCCCCAATCGAGCGATGTTCACTTTCGTGACGTCGTGCCGTTTCAACGATAGTCAGTGAACCGTCGAATCACAATCTCGCGACGCCAACGAGGCGGCGAACAGGACAACGAAAACGGAAGGAGAATCAGTCGCATTCCGTGCGCGATGATCAGGCTGGAATCTCCATCGGCGCGCGCAGTTTCGGATCGCGCAATGCGGCCGGCGTGTCGCTCGCCGTCGTGATGTCGCCGCCGGGCAACGCGCGCGGCGGAGCGCGGACACGCGGGCGGCAGCCGGCTTCGTCGAGAACCCCCGCGGCCGGCGCACCGCCGGCGCGTATGGGATAATGCCGCCTTTGCCCGGAGCGCAGCTCAAGAGGTTGTTCGCAAGGGCGTGTGTGGGGCCTTCAATCCCGTGGCCCGCTTCCTTACTGCGATATTCATTCAGCAACCACAATGCCCGCATACCGTTCCAAAACCTCCACCGCCGGCCGCAACATGGCGGGCGCGCGCTCGCTGTGGCGCGCCACCGGCATGAAAGACGACGACTTCTCGAAGCCGATCATCGCGGTCGTCAACTCGTTCACCCAGTTCGTGCCCGGCCACGTGCACCTGAAGGACCTCGGCCAGCTCGTCGCACGCGAGATCGAAGCCGCGGGCGGCGTGGCCAAGGAATTCAACACCATCGCGGTCGACGACGGCATCGCGATGGGCCACGACGGCATGCTGTATTCGCTGCCGAGCCGCGACATCATCGCGGATTCCGTGGAGTACATGGTCAACGCGCACTGTGCCGATGCGATGGTGTGCATCTCCAACTGCGACAAGATCACCCCCGGGATGCTGATGGCCGCGATGCGCCTCGACATTCCGGTGATCTTCGTGTCCGGCGGCCCGATGGAAGCCGGCAAGACGCGCCTCGCGAATCCCGTCACCAAGACCGTCGAGCTCAAGAAGCTCGACCTCGTGGACGCGATGGTGATCGCAGCCGACAGCGCCTATTCCGACGCCGACGTGGCCGAGGTGGAGCGCTCCGCATGCCCGACCTGCGGGTCGTGCTCGGGCATGTTCACGGCCAACTCGATGAACTGCCTGACCGAGGCGCTGGGCCTGTCGCTGCCCGGCAACGGCACGGTGGTGGCCACGCACGCGGACCGCGAGCAACTGTTCAAGCGCGCCGGCCGCCGGATCGTCGAACTGACGCGCGAGTACTACGAGCAGGAGAACGCGCGCGTGCTGCCGCGCGCGGTGGGCTTCAAGGCGTTCGAGAACGCGATGACGCTGGACATCGCGATGGGCGGCTCGACCAACACGATCCTGCACCTGCTGGCGATCGCGCGCGAAGCGGGCATCGACTTCACGATGACCGACATCGACCGGCTGTCGCGCGTCGTGCCGCAGCTGTGCAAGGTGGCGCCGAACACCAACAAGTACCACATCGAGGACGTGCACCGCGCGGGCGGCATCATGGCGATCCTCGGCGAGCTGGACCGTGCCGGCAAGCTGCACACCGACGTGCCGACCGTGCATGCGCCCACGCTGAAGGACGCGCTGGATCAGTGGGACATCGCCCGCACGCAGGACGCCGCCGTCAAGACTTTCTACCTGGCCGGCCCCGCAGGCATTCCGACGCAGGTTGCGTTCAGCCAGGACACGCGCTGGCCGAGCCTGGACCTCGACCGCGCCGAAGGCTGCATCCGCTCATACGAACACGCGTTCTCGAAGGAAGGCGGCCTCGCGGTGCTGACGGGCAACATCGCGCTCGACGGCTGCGTCGTGAAGACCGCAGGGGTGGACGAGAGCATCCTCGTGTTCGAGGGCACGGCCCACGTCACCGAATCGCAGGACGAGGCGGTCGAGAACATTCTCAACGACAAGGTCAAGGCCGGCGACGTGGTGATCGTGCGCTACGAAGGCCCGAAGGGCGGCCCCGGCATGCAGGAAATGCTGTACCCGACGAGCTACATCAAGTCGAAGGGCCTGGGCAAGGCCTGCGCGCTGCTGACGGACGGCCGCTTCTCGGGCGGCACGTCGGGCCTGTCGATCGGCCACTGCTCGCCCGAGGCGGCGGCCGGCGGCGCGATCGGCCTCGTGCGCGACGGCGACAAGATCCGCATCGACATCCCGAACCGCACGATCGACGTGCTGGTGTCCGACGAGGAACTGGCGCGCCGCCGCGAAGAGCAGAACGCGAAGGGGTGGAAGCCCGCGAAGCCGCGTCCGCGCAAGGTGTCCGCGGCCCTCAAGGCGTACGCGAAACTGGTGATGTCGGCCGACAAGGGCGCGGTGCGCGACCTGTCGCTGCTCGACGACTGACCCTGCGGCGGGCTGCGTGCCTGTCTGCTGCCAAACCGCTCTCCGGAGCGGTTTTTTTTTGTGCGCCGGGGGCGGCTGCGTGGATCGTGACGACGACGCATGTGTCGCCGTCACGCAATCGATGTGAATCGCAGCGATGCCGGCCCGCGTTTCGCGTCAGGCGAGCAGATCCTCGTAGAAGGCTCCGAACGGACGGCTCGGGTGGGCGATCTGGATTTCGAGGATCCACAGCCCGGCGTCGGGGCACGCGTCGAAATCGCCGAGGTTGCCGGCCTTGTAGATCGCATGCGGAAAGTCCGATACGCGATGGCCCTTGATGTCCACGTTGAGGCGCCAGCCGAGCTCGGCGGCGCGCCGTTCCGCGTACGCGTAAAGGGCGGTGCCTGCCGCGCCGGTCGACTGCCAGTGCTGCTTCACGTCGTCGAACAGCGTTCGCGCGGCATCCGCGCAGGCCTGCATTTCCGCATCGTCGCCGACGACGAACGTCGCACCCGCGTCGAGGGGTGGGCGGATTGTCCATGCATCTGCGTGCGCGGCGGCGTGTCGGCTGCCATCGGACGAAATCGAGCAGCGACTGACGGATAATGTCCGCGCCGATACGTCGACGCCACCCGGATTCAACGCGCCGTCAACGGAGCATGAGACAGTTCGGCTGCGCGTGGACGGCCGGGGCCCGCCCGGCCGGGCAACCCGCCCCGGGCGCCTCGGGCCGTACGGGCCCGCGTTGCAACGTTGATCACAACACGACCGCCGGTCCTGAACCGTGCACACCGACCCTGAATATATGAGTTCGAGATTCAACGCGATCATCATCGCTCTGACCGCCGCCGCGCTGTTCGGCGCCGCGACGCCATTTGCCAAAGCGCTGCTCGGCACGATGTCGCCGTTCATGGTGGCCGGCCTGTTCTACCTCGGCAGTGGCGTCGGCCTGGGTATCGGCATCGTCATTCGCCGGCTGCGCCGGCCCGCCGCACCGACCGGCACCGGGCAGTCGCTGACGCGATCGGAAATCCCGTGGCTGGCGGGTGCGATTGCCGCGGGCGGCGTAGCCGGGCCCGCGCTGCTGATGCTCGGCCTCGCGAGCACGCCTGCCGCCACGAGCGCGCTGCTGCTCAATCTCGAGGGCGTGCTGACGGCCGTGATCGCGTGGATCGTATTCCGCGAGAATGTCGATACGCAGGTGTTTCTCGGCATGGTGGCGATTGTCGCGGGCGGCGTGCTGCTGTCATGGACGCCCGGCGAAGCGCGCGTGCCGCTGGGCGCATTGCTGATCGCCGGCGCGTGCCTGTGCTGGGCGATCGACAACAACCTCACGCGCAAGGTGTCGGCCAACGACGCGATGGTCATCGCGTGCCTGAAAGGGTTGATTGCCGGTCCCGTCAACATCGCGATCGCGCTGGCGGCCGGCGCGACGCTGCCGCCGCTGACGGCAACCGCCGCCGCGATGCTGACCGGGCTCGGCGGCTACGGGATCAGTCTCGTGCTGTTCGTCGTCGCGCTGCGTCATCTCGGCACGGCGCGCACGGGCGCGTATTTTTCCGTCGCGCCGCTGTTCGGCGTCGCGCTGTCGCTGCTGATCTGGCCGGAGCTGCCGGCCGTCACGTTCTGGATCGCCGCGGCACTGATGGCGCTCGGGATCTGGCTGCACGTGCGAGAGCGGCACGAGCACGAACATACGCACGACGCGCTCGAGCATACGCATCGTCACCGTCACGACGAGCATCACCAGCACGAGCATGATTTCCCGTACGACGGTGCCGAACCGCACTCGCATCCGCACGTGCATCTGCCGATCACGCATTCGCATGCGCATTTCCCGGATATCCATCATCGGCATCGGCATTGATCGATTGCGCAGAGGGTGTCCTGACCGGGGCCGCACGTTAGTTCCGGGGCTATCGAACGGTCGACGGGAGATAGCCGAAGCATTCCTGGAATCGTTCGGTAAAGTGTGCGCGGGATTTGTAGCCGGACGCCTCTGCAACGCGTGCGATACCCCACGTGGTGGTCTGGACGAGCATCATCGCGTGGTGCATGCGGACGTCGATCAACAGGTCTTCGAATGAGCCGCGTGTCGACGTAAAGGAGACGTGCGAACACGGCGGTCGTGTTGCCAGCGGCTATCATGTGGCGTCAGTCACGGATCCGGAAAACCGTCAGGTGGCGCAATGACAACCAACATGAGTCCCGGCAACAGCGGAAGCGACGAGACCAGCAGCACGTTCGCGCAGCGCATGAGTTCGCAGATTCCGGCAATCGTGCCGGCGCGAACCGCGCTTGTCGTCATGCATTACCAGACCGACATACTCGGACTCTTTCCATCGGTTGCGCCTGCCTTGCTCGCCAATACGCGGAAACTCTGCGACGCGGCGCGGGCCAAAGGCGTCAGCGTCTATTTCGCGAACCTCCGGTTCAGCCCCGGCTATCCGGAGGTCAGCCCGTTGAACAAGAACGGGCAGGGAATCAAGCAACTCGGCCTCTTCGTCGACGATCGGACCTCGCCGGAGTTGGGCAAGCAGGCCAACGAACCGCTCGTCATCGCGCATCGCGCCAGCGTGTTCTTCGGCACCGATCTGGAGGTGCGGCTGTCCGCACAAGGTGTCGATTCGCTGATCATGGTCGGTATTGCGTCGACCGGCGTCGTGCTGTCGTCGGTTGCATATGCGAGCGACGCGGACTTCCGCCTGTACACGGTCAAGGATTGCTGTTATGACCCGGATCAGGTCGTGCACGAACATCTGTTTTCCACCGCATTCGATTCGCGGACAACGGTGCTGTCGCTGGCGGAGGCGTTGCTGCTGCTTGCCGATGCCGTTCGACACGATTGCGCAGATCAATGGACTCAGCCGTCGATCGACGGAAAACGATAAATAAAACTGCCGCGAGTTCATTAACATGGGCGAACGGGCTCGAGGCTGCGGCACCACGGAATTCGCTGGCGGAACGTTCATGTGCTTGGACACCTGAGGAGAAACAGCATGCGAGTCGTCGTGTTGGGGAGCGGTGTTGTGGGTGTGACGTGCGCCTACTATCTGGCACGCGCAGGCCACGAAGTGACGGTCATCGATCGTGAGTCGGGGCCTGCGCTCGAAACCAGCTTTGCGAACGCTGGCCAGATTTCCCCCGGCTACGCGGCGCCGTGGGCTGCACCAGGCGTGCCGCTCAAAGCGGTCAAATGGATGTTCCAGAAGCATGCCCCCCTTGCGATCCGGCCTGATGACGCAGACAAGCAATTCCAGCTGCAATGGATGTGGCAGATGCTGCAGAACTGCACGGCTGAGCGCTATGCGGTGAACAAGGGCCGCATGGTTCGACTGGCCGAGTACAGTCGCGATTGCTTGCAGGCACTGCGTGCCGACACCGGGATCGAATACGAAGGCCGCACTGGCGGGACGCTCCAGGTGTTTCGGACCCAGCAGCAGCTCGAAGGCGCCGCAAAGGACATCGCCGTGCTGAAGGAGGCGAACGTTGCCTATGAGCTGTTGATGCCGGCGGATCTCGCGCGGGTTGAACCCGCACTTGCGGCGACGTCGTACAAGCTGACCGGCGGGCTGCGCCTGCCCGGAGATGAAACCGGCGACTGCCAGCTCTTCACGACACGCCTTGCGGCACTTGCGGAACAGCTCGGCGTGACGTTCCGCTACAACACCGTCATCGATCGCCTTGTCGTCGAAGGTGGCCGGGTCGTCGGTGCGCTGCATGGCAGCAAGCTCGTGCATGCGGACGCATTCGTGGTTGCGTTCGGTTCGTATTCGACGAAATTCCTGTCCGGCGTCGTGAAGATTCCGGTCTACCCGCTCAAGGGTTACTCGATCACCGCGCCGATCGCGAATGAAGCGGCCGCGCCGGTGTCGACCGTGCTCGACGAGACCTACAAGATCGCCATCACGCGATTCGAGAAGCGCATCCGTGTGGGTGGCATGGCGGAAATCGTTGGCTTTGACAAACAGCTGCGTCTGGCCCGTCGCGAGACGCTCGAGATGTGTGTCAACGACCTTTTCCCGGGCGGTGGCGACACGGCGAAGGCGACGTTCTGGACCGGACTGCGCCCGATGACACCGGACGGTACGCCGATCGTCGGCCGGACAGGCCTGCCGAATCTGTTCCTCAACACGGGGCACGGCACGCTCGGTTGGACAATGTCTTGCGGCTCCGGACAGTTGCTCGCCGATCTGATCTCGGGCAAGAAACCGGCGATCCAGCATGACGACCTCAACGTGTTCCGATACGCGGATGAGCCTGCGCCGCCGGCTGACTTCGAATTGAACTGAACGGGATCGGGGGCGGCAGGCGGCTACAAGAGGGAGACGGAACGGAAGGCGCGATGGCCGGACCCGACAGGGTCGGATCCGAAGGTCGGCGGTACGATGCGGAGCAGCCGCTCGAATGGGCGGGTGACAGTCAAGACAAACGGCTGCGTTTGGCCGCGAAGCGTCGCCGTCATATAGAATGATTCGCTTTGCCTGTACGCCCATGTGGTTCAAAAATCTTCAGCTTCATCGTCTTCCGGCGCCTTGGGCCGTAACCCCCGATCAGATGGAAAAATGGCTGGCGCCCCACGCGTTTCAGCCGGGTAGCAGCGTCGAGATGCAGAGCGTCGGCTGGGCATCGCCGCGCGACGACGGCGCGCTCGTGTATTCGATCAACCGGCAGATGCTGCTGCTGTTTCGTGCCGAGAAAAAGCTGCTCCCGGCGTCGGTCGTCAATCAGGTGACCAAGGCCCGGGCGCTCGAAATCGAAGAGCAGCAGGGCTTCAAGCCGGGGCGCAAACAGTTGCGCGAACTCAAGGAGCAGGTTACCGACGAACTGCTGCCTCGCGCGTTCACCATCCGCCGCGATACCCGCGTGTGGATCGATACGGCGAACGGCTGGCTCGTCATCGATGCGGCTGCACCGGCTGTTGCCGACGACGTTCGCGGCCTGCTCGTGAAATCGATCGATCAGTTGCCGCTCGCGAGCGTTCGCGTGGCGCTTTCGCCGGTCGCCGCGATGACGGATTGGCTGCTGTCCGGCGAGGCGCCGGGTGGATTCACCGTGGACCAGGACGCCGAGTTGCGCTCGAGCGGCGAAGGCGGCGCCACGGTGCGATATGTCGGCCACGCGCTGGAAGCGGACGACATGCGCCGGCACATCGAAGCCGGCAAACAATGCATGCGCCTTGCGATGACCTGGGATGACCGGATCTCCTTCGTGCTGACGCCTTCGCTGACGATCAAGCGTGTCACGCCGCTCGACGTGATCAAGGAAGCGGCGGATCCCACCGCGCAGAACGACGATGAATGCTTCGACTCGGACGTCACGCTGATGACGGGTGAATTGGGACGGATGCTGACCGATCTTGTCGATATCCTGGGCGGCGAGCAGCTCGACTCGATTCCTCAGGCGGCAGCAGCCTGAACGCCTTCGGCTGTCGAGGATCATCGCCCCGCGACGGCGAGGTTTCGCGCCGTCGCGGCGGCCGGCAAATCTTCGACGAATATTCTTGATGGATGGCGAGGTCCGGCATCGTTGCCAGAATCCGGCGAGGATAATGAACCCCGCCGCTGGACAATGGCTGCTCGCGACGATGCCCATTTCAGCCGACCGTTCTAACGGCCCAATAGGCGACCGCCGCGAAGATAGCTGCTACCAGGAAGGCAACGGCCTTCCCGGAAGTCCTGGTCATCTCCCTTTCAGTCGCTGCATCCTTCAACGCGGCATCATGGGTGAAAAGTTCCGTTCGGCAGTGCTTGCACCGAACTGCCGAATCGGGATTGTCGACGTAGCAGAAGTAACACTTTTTCATTGGCTACCATAGCTTCGTTTATTGAGTCGCTGTCGACTCGGCTTTTCCCGCTACCGGAACGCCCCGCTTTGAAGAAGCCGGGCCACGCCGCGACATGCGGTATTGGCAGCATTGGAAGACGCCGTGCCAAGGCAAGCGGATATCCGTTTGTCCTGGCACGTCCCGTGGCCGCGCCCGATGAGTCAGCCGCGGCCGCCTGTCCGATCGCCTTGTCGGTCAGCGCTCCGATGAAGCGCGTCCAAGCTAGCGCGGCGCATAGCCGCTGGTAACCGAGTTGATCAGCAAGCCGTCGACATAGACGGAAACGGGCTCGCCATCCGGCGACGTCAGCAGGTTCGCGATGTTGTGCTGGCCCGGCAGTTTCATCATGCCTCCATGCACGGCGGCCATGCCGTGATGGTCGAGTTCGTCGGCGAAGGGCAGATCCGTGATCGCGAGGGTGTTCATGGCGTGCTCCTGATCGATGTGACGTGTCGTGTCGGATTGGGGGCGCAATACTTGCTTTGATCAGGGCAAAAGCCGTGCCAAAAGTTTGCTGCATCTGTGCGACACGCGGCCGGGGCCCGGCAGAACAAGGCGAACGCGTGAATCGAGTCAGTGCGCGCGATCGATCTCACCCGCCCTGATTGGCATGTGTGACGGATTTAGGCGGACAGGGCGCGTCCGACCGTTGCGGCTCTGCCAACAGCCCGAACAGAACAACTCAGCGTGTCGAAGCCCAACGATCAATCACGCGGCCAAGTGCTTGCCTGATCCGGCGTCTCTGTCTGAACGATCGGAACTGCCCGGCTGCTGCCTTACGCAGCTGGGGGCAGTCGACCCGAAGCGGTCGCTGGGCACGGCTTCCCAACTATGGCCGCTTTTCATTGCAAAACTGACACTTGCTCGCAAAGACTTTCTGCAGTTTCTCGCGAACTTCAACGGTCACCGGCCGAGGTTCGCCGGCCGCGGGATGCGGGTCGCGAATCGTGTCGCGCAAGCGTTCCGCGCGGACCGGATCTGTTTCGCGTCAAGGAGGGGGCCCCGTCTTCATAAGTCGTCGGGTGTATTCTGGGGAATCAGCGGAGGGCAGCGATGAATGCTACCTATGCTTACGACGAGATGAGCAACGGCCTCCAGACATTGTGGGAGGACGGCGAGCGCATCTTCAGCCGGACACGATGGCCGGCCAATGGCGGCGACGAGACACTACTCATCGCCCGGCCCGCCGTCGAGCAGCCCTCCCCCGCCAGCCTTGATCGGCTCGCTCACGAATTCGAACTGAAGGACGAACTCGATGGCGCGTGGGCTGTGCGGCCGCTGGCGCTGGTGCGCGAAGGCGGCGGGACGCTGCTGGTGCTTGAGGATCCAGGCGGTGAGCCGCTCGCGCGGCTGGTCGGCGCGCCGATGGCGGTGGGCAGTGCGGTGCGCGTCGCCGTCGGCATTGCCGCGGCGCTGGGCAAGCTTCACCAGCGCGGCCTCGTCCACAAGGACCTCAAGCCTGCCCATATCCTCGTGAACTGCACGGACGGGCAGCCGCGCCTGACCGGCTTCGGTATTGCCTCGCAGCTGCGACGCGAGCGACAGGCGCCCGAGCCGCCGGAGACCCTCGCCGGTACGCTTGCCTACATGGCCCCGGAACAGACCGGGCGCATGAACCGCTCGATCGACGCCCGCAGCGATCTGTATGCCCTTGGCGTCACGCTCTATCAGATGCTCACCGGTGCGCTGCCGTTCGCCGCAGCCGATCCGATGGAGTGGGTGCATTGCCATATCGCGCGAAAGCCCGTGGCGCCCAGCGAGCGGCTGGAGGGCGTCCCCGCCGCGTTGTCGGCCATCGTCATGAAGCTGATGGCCAAGACGGCCGAGGAGCGCTACCAGACCGCCGGCGGCGTCGAGCGCGATCTGCGGCGCTGCCTCGCCGGGTGGGAAACCCACGGTGACATCGACGACTTTGCACCCGGTCAGCAGGACACGCCCGATCGGCTGCTCATCCCGGAAAGGCTCTACGGGCGCGAGGGCGAGGTCGAGACCTTGCTGGCCTCCTTCGATCGCATCGTCAAAAGCGGCGCGCCGGAACTGGTGCTGGTCTCCGGCTATTCGGGCATTGGCAAGTCCGCGGTCGTCAACGAATTGCACCGGGTGCTGGTGCCGCCGCGCGGGCTCTTCGCCGCGGGCAAGTTCGACCAGTACAAGCGCGACATCCCTTATGCGACGCTCGCTCAGGCTTTTCAGAGCCTCGTGCGACCGCTTCTCGGCAAGCGCGACGCCGAGCTTTCCGGCTGGCGCGACGCCTTTGTCGAGGCGCTCGGGCCGAACGCACGGCTCATCGTCGACGTCGTGCCCGAGCTCAAGCTCATCATCGGCGAGCCGCCCCCTGTCCCCGAGCTTGAGCCGCAGCAGGCACAACGCCGTTTCCAGCTGGTGTTCCAGCGTTTTATCGGCGTCTTTGCCAGGGCGGAACATCCACTGGCGCTCTTTCTCGACGACCTGCAATGGCTCGACGCGGCCACGCTCGATCTGCTCGAGGACTTGTTGACCCGCTCCGATCTGCAGCACCTGATGTTGATCGGCGCCTATCGCGATAACGAAGTTATTGCTGACCATCCGCTGAGGCGCAAGCTCGAAGCCATCAAGGCCGCTGGCGGGGTGGTCGCCGAAATCGCGCTTGCGCCGCTTGAGCAAGCGCATCTGCGGCAATGGCTTGCGGACGCACTTCGCTGCGAGCCCGCGCACGTCGCACCGCTTGCGCAAATGGTTCATCAGAAAACCGGCGGCAATCCGTTTTTTGCCATTCAGTTCCTGTCGTCGCTCGCTGACGAGGGCATGCTCATCTTTGACCACGATGCTGCCCGCTGGTGCTGGAATCTCGACCACATTCACGCCAAGGGATATACCGATAACGTTGTCGACCTCATGGTCGCGAAGCTCACGCGCCTGCCGGGCGAAACACAGCATGCATTGCAGCAACTGGCCTGTCTTGGCAATAGTGCCGAGACGACGACGCTCTCACTCGTCCTCGGGGCGCCGGAGGAGCAGGTTCATGGGGCGCTCTGGCCCGCCGTCCGGCTGGAACTGGTCGAGCGTGGCGCGGCTGGCTACCGGTTCGCCCACGACCGCATTCAGGAAGCCGCGTATTCGCTGATCGCCCAAGCGCGACGAGGCGAAACTCACCTTCGAATCGGCCGACTGCTGGCGGAACACACGCCGGGCGGGAAGCGCGACGAGGTGATCTTCGAGATCGTCAATCATCTGAACCGCGCGATCCCGCTGATCGGGTCACGCGCGGAGCGGGATCAGCTCGCCGAGTTCAATCTGATCGCCGGGAGGCGCGCCAAGGCTTCCACCGCCTACGCCTCAGCGCTCAAGTATCTGGCTGCTGGCGTGGCGCTCGTGGGCGACGATGGCTGGGGTCGCCTGCGGGAGCTCATCTTCGCGCTGGAGTTGAACCGGGCCGAATGCGAATTTTTGACCGGTGCGCTGGCGGCGGCGGACGAGCGTCTGGCGGCACTGGCAAAGCGCACGAAAGATTCGGTGGAAGCCGCGCGCGTCGCGTGTCTGCGCGTGGATCTCCATGTGACCCTCGATCAAAGCGGCCGCGCGGCCGCCATCGGTCTCGAATACCTCAGACATCTGGGCATCGAGTGGTCGCTGCATCCGACGGAAGAGGAAGCGCGCCGGGAGTATCAGCGGATCTGGTCCACCCTCGGAAACCGCCCGCTTGAGGCACTCGTCGATCTGCCCTTGATGAGTGACCCAGCATCCCTCGCAACTGTCGATGTTCTGGCCAAACTGGCGGTGGCTGCCCTTTATACGAATCGGAACCTGCTTTGCCTGGTCACCTGTCGCATGGTCAATCTGATTCTCGAGCATGGCAACGCTGACGCATCCTGTTTCGCCTTTGTGTGGCTCGGCGTGATCGCCGGGCTGCACCTCGGCGACTACGAGACTGGATATCGATTCGGCCGGCTCAGCTACGAGCTGGTCGAGCAGCGCGGGCTGAAGCGCGACGATGTAAGGGCCTATATGATCTTTGGCGGTATGGTCCTGCCGTGGAAACAACCTGTCCGGGCTGGCCGTGAACTGGTGCGTCGCGCGTTCGAGGCGGCCAGCCAAAGCGGGGACCTCACTTGCGCGGCGTACAGTTGTAGCCACCTGAATACGAACCTGCTTGCCGCCGGCGATCCGCTCGAGCAGGTGCAAGGCGAAGCCGAACGGGGTCTCGCGTTTGCGCAGAAGATGCGATTCGGTGCCTTCATTGACCGCATCGGCGCCCAGCTCGGCCTGGTACGGACGCTGAGGGGGCTCACGCCGACGTTTGGCCGCTTCGACGATGCGACTTTTGATGAGCTTCGGATTGAGCGCCGCTTTACGGAGAACCCGAATCTGGCAATGGCCGAGTGCTGGTACTGGATCCGCAAGCTGCAGGCGCGGTTCTTCGCAGGCGACTATGGTGCGGCGCTCGACGCCTCATTGCGGGCGCGACGGCTGCTTTGGACGTCGCTAACCTTCGAAATCGCCGAGTATCACTTTTACAGCGCGTTGTGTCGCGCGGCCTCATTCGATACGGCGACGGCTGATGAGCGACAGGTTCACATTGACGCGCTTGCTGAGCATCAAAGACAACTCGAGATTTGGGCAGATATTTGCCCGGAGAATTTCGAGAACCGCGCTGCCCTCGTGGGCGCGGAGATCGCCCGGATCGAAGGCCGCGCGCTCGATGCCGAAGCGCTTTACGAACAGGCTATCCGCTCGGCCCAGGCAAACGGCTTTGTGCACAACGAGGCGCTTGCCAACGAACTGGCTGCACGTTTCTTTGCGACGCGAGGTTTGGAGAAAATCGCGCGCGTCTACCTGCAGGATGCCCACGACGCCTATCTGCGTTGGGGTGCCAATGGCAAGGTGCGACAGCTTGAACAGTGCTACCCGCACCTCAAGCCTTATGCGGACCATGCGCGCCAGACGGCCGCACCCGGAACGCCAATCGAGCAGCTGGATCTCGCTACCGTGCTGAGCGTCTCACAGATCGTGTCGGGCGAGATTGTGCTCGAGAACCTGATCGAAGCGCTGATGCGCACCGCCGTGGAGCACGCCGGTGCGCAACGCGGCCTGCTTGTGCTCCCGCGGGATGCCGGGCTATGGATCGAGGCGCAGGCCGATACAGACGGCTCCTCAGTCACGGTCGCGCTCCGCAAGGCGCCGATTGCTGCCGCCGAGCTGCCCGAGTCGATTCTTCAGTATTGCGCGCGTACGCAGGAGAGCGTCATCCTCGACGATGCCTCAGCTCGGGGCGCGTTCACCGACGACGCGTACATTGCCCGCGTGCGGGCGCGATCGATCCTCTGCCTGCCTCTCGTCAAGCAGGGAAGGCTGATTGCATTGGTTTATCTGGAAAACAACCTCGCCGCCGGCGCTTTTACCCCGGCAAGGATTGCGGTCTTGAAGGTACTGGCTTCGCAGGCCGCGATGACGCTGGAAAATGCCCGTCTGTACCGTGATCTCGAAGAACGCGAAGCGAAAATCCGGCGCCTCGTCGACGCCAACATCGTCGGGATCTTCATTGGGGATCTCGAAGGCGGAATCCTCGAAGCCAATGACGCGTTTCTTCGTATCGTCGGATACGACCGTGACGATCTCCTGGAGGGGCGTCTGCGCTGGAGCGACCTGACGCCACCAGAATGGCTTGAGCGCAACAGAAGAGAGTGGATGCCGGAACTGAAGATCACGGGGACATTGCAGCCCTATGAGAAAGAGTACTTCAGGAAGGACGGCAGCCGCGTGCCCGTGCTGATCGGCGTTGCGATGCTGGACGAGAGCGGGACTCAAGGCATTGTGTTCGTGCTCGATCTGAGCGAGCGCAAACGGGCGGAAGCGCAGGCACGCCAGATGCAGCTCGAGCTCGCGCATGCCAACCGCGTCACGGCCATAGGGCAGCTCGCGGCCTCGATCAGCCACGAAATGAAGCAGCCGATCGCTGCGACGGCCATCAATGCGTCAACGGGTCTGCGCTGGCTTGGTCGCGAACCACCCGATGTGGCAGAGGCCCGCCAGGCATTCGAGCGAATCGTCCGCGATGCCAGGCGTGCAGGCGAGGTGATCAAGCGCATTCATGGTCTTGTCAAAAAGGCCCCGACGTGCAACGAAATCCTGCAGCTCAACGACGTGATTCGCGAGGTCACGGTGCTCACGTCGGGTGAAGCCCACGGGAGCGGCGTCTCGGTTCAGCTGCGGCTTGCAGAGGATTTACCGTTCATCAAAGGCGACCGGGTGCAACTGCAACAGGTGATGGTGAACCTTGTTATCAATGCCATCGATGCGATGAGCACGGTGGACGTGGAGCCGCGGGAATTGACGATCAGCACCGCCATGGATAAGCCGGGTGCCGTCCTGGTGACGGTGTGCGATTCCGGGCCGGGTGTCGCGCTCGAGAACATCGAGCGCCTCTTTGAGCCGTTTTATACGACAAAGACCAGCGGGATGGGCATGGGTCTGTCGATCTGTCGCTCGATCATCGACGCACACGGCGGCCGGTTGTGGGCAAGCGCCAACGTACCTCGCGGCGCTATCTTTCATTTCACGGTGCCCGTCCATCCCGCTGTTTCGGCGTAAACCGGCCTCGTATTCCGGACCGCAAGGTAACGCGTCACCGGCGACCTCGACGACCGCGTCCCGGTCGCGTCCGCCCTGGAAACGGGGCGGACACGTCGTGCAGATTCAGATCACCTAGAATAGCTACCGTCATCGTCAGCGGTGACGTGCAACCGTCTGACAAAAAAAATGAAGTGCATGCCGGATGGGGAAAGGAGGCAAGATGAGTGCCGGGTCGCATTCTACTTCGGCCCAGAGCCCGCACGATCGCGAAGACCCGGTGGTCTACGTGGTCGACGACGACGAGGCGATGCGTTTTGCCCTCGACGGTTTGCTGCGCTCGGTTGGGCTACGTGTGGAGACATTCGAATCGTCACGGGACTTTCTTGCTTTCCCGAAGCCCGACGCGCCCAGTTGTCTGATTCTCGACGTCAGGTTGCGCGGCGAAAGCGGCCTTGCCTTGCAGGAGCAGATTGCAAAGATCGATGTGCGCATGCCGATCGTGTTCATGACCGGGCATGGCGACATCGCGATGACAGTCAAGGCCATGAAAGCGGGGGCTGTCGATTTCCTGGCGAAGCCGTTTCGTGACCAGGACATGCTGGACGCAGTCGCCAATGCGTTGGCGCGCGATGGTGAGCGTCTCGCCGCCGAACAATCGATCGCGGCGCTTCGGGCTGCCTATGATTCCCTGACACCGCGTGAACGAGAGGTGATGGGGTTCGTCGTCGCCGGCCTGATGAACAAGCAGATTGCCTCCGAGATGAATCTCAGTGAGATCACCGTGAAGATTCATCGCGGGCAGGTCATGAAAAAGATGGCGGCGCGCTCCGTCGCGGATCTCGTCAGAAAGTCGGAATCGCTGGGTGTCAATCCGCAGCCACCGAAGCATTCCTGAGAGGGGCGAGTTCGGAAGCGCCGTCCCGGCGTCTTGTCGATCCGCTACGGCCGGTCCAGCGCAACGTTGAGCCAATACGCGATGGCCTCGGGATCAACCGGCTTGTCGAGTACAGCCAGCACACCACTTGCCAAGGCCTTTTCCTTCAGGTTGGCCGATGGGAATGCCGTAATGAAGATGGTCGGCGGCGCATACCCGAGTGCAATGATGCGGTCGTGCATTTCGACTCCCGACATGCCGGGCATCATGACGTCGGAGATCAGGCATGACGTCGAGGCGACATGGCCGGATTGCAGGAACTCCTCTGCCGATGCGAACAGGCACGTATGCCAGCCGAACGAGCGTATGAGGCTCCCAGTCGCGAGGCGGACGGCCTCGTCGTCGTCAACAATCGAAACTACCTGATCGGAACGCAAGATTAGCCTCGATCTTCGGGAAACGGAGTTCACGCAGTAACAACGCCACTGCATGCACCACGCGTGCGTTTGCGATTCCCAGCGTAGTTCCCACGCCAGAGGCCGGGAATCATACACAAGTATTAGTCCGCCGCATTCGCATCGCCCAATCCTGCTCATATCCTGCGACGATTGCAGATCCGCAGATACGGCGAACTCATCCTTTGATATGAGTTGCGGCGTTCCCATCGGCGCGTGTCACGGCCCCGCGGGTTATACCCTCGTATGAGCGCTCGAAGCCTATGTAGGAGCTGCGCCACCCGTCCGTAGAATGGTCTTGAGGCGCCCGCGCGCCTACCCTTGTGTCATGACCGATGCGATCGCGCAGTGCGCCTCGCAAAACGTCGTGTGATGTGGTGGCCAGTCTCGAGAGGAAAACATCATGTTCAACGTGCTGAACAACTGGATCTTTGTCGGCGCGAATGCATACGACGAGTACACGTTCGTACCGTGGCTGAACCGGAACGTGTATCGGCGGACAGTGGAGCTGCACCGCATTTGCTTGCTCTAGCCGCTGAGCAACGCTCCTGCTTCGCCGGGTCTGGTAGCAACCGCGCTGCCGGTGCCGTTGCCGCTGCCGCGCTCTGGCCCGAATGACACATCCAGGTTCCTACGAATGGAGTTTGCAATGACACCAGCCCATGCAGCTGAACGCGAACTGGATTTGTCGTCGGCGCAAGCAACGCCGGTCGTCTTCGTCGTCGACGACGACATCTCGGTGCGTGAGTCGCTCGAAGCAATGATTCGCTATGCCGGTCTCATTGCAGAAACGTTCGCTTCCGCACAAGACTTCCTTGGCCGCCCCCGCACGACGGTCCCGAACTGCCTGGTGCTGGACGTCGGTCTTCCCGATCTCAGCGGCCTCGACCTGCAAAATCTCATTGCATCCGAGCGTACCGACATGCCCATCATCTTCATCACCGGCCGCAGCGACGTGCCGACAACGGTGCGGGCCATGAAAGCCGGGGCGGTTGAATTTCTCACCAAGCCCTTTGACGACCAGGTCCTGCTCGATGCCATCCGGCACGCCATCGAGCGTAGCCGCGCGGCATTGAGCGAAGGCGTAGAGCTGAAGGCGATCCAGGATCGCTACGACTCACTCAGTCGACGCGAGCGCGAGGTCATGGCATTGGTGGTGACCGGCCTTTTGAACAAGCTGGTGGGATGCGAGTTGGGCATCAGCGAGATCACGGTGAAGGTGCACCGAAGGCACGTCATGCAAAAGATGAACGCCCGCTCACTCGCCGAATTGATAAGTATGGCGGGAAGACTTCATGCTTGCCGCGCGCCACGGGCAGCGCTGCAAATCGCTGCGTGAGCGGTGGAGCCGACCCGCCCGAGCGCGCTCCGCGCCCTGAACGGCAGGTCCGCCATTTGAGGCTCGGTTATCTTGAACCGTACGGGCCGCTGTGTTTTCTGCTGCATGTCGGTTCATTTGATCCGGTGAAGGCAACTGCGTGGAGCAGATGTGAAATCGGCGATTCATAAGCCACTTGGGTTCAAGACTCAGTTCCGTCTCTTGATTGGCACCCTTGCGGTATGCTTTGTCGCATACGTCATGTGCTCGTTGGTTGTCCTCAATGGGTTGGAAGTAAACGGACCGTTGTACAAAAAGATAGCGCTAAGCAAGGATCTGACTTCGGACGTTCTGCCTCCACCCGAATACGTGATCGAGTCTTACCTGGTGTGCTTCCAGCTTGTCGAGGCGAGCGCGGCCGAGCAGCAGCGCCTGATCGACCGACTCAAGATGCTGAAAAAGGACTACGACGACCGTCATCGCTACTGGGAACGACAATCGCTGAATCCGGATACCCGACAAGCGCTCCTGGGACAGGCAAATGCCGCAGCGCTCTCCTTCTATCAGACTGTCTTCAATGACCTCATCCCCGCGGTGCAGCGCGCCGACCGGCTCGCGGCAATCGATGCGCTGGCCAGTATTTCGCGGGAATACGAAGTTCACCGCAAGGCGATCGACCGGGTTGTCCAACTAGCGAGAATGGACACCGAGACGGTGGAGGCCAAAGCCCGGCAAGGAATATGGGCTGGGTTCTTGTTGCTGTGCGCGGTCTTCGTCCTTGCGGTCGTCAGCAGCGTATTCATAACCCGTTGCCTGACAACACTGAACAGACAACTCGAAGCGCGCGAAGCGAAGATCCGGCGCCTGGTCGACGCCGACATTATCGGAATCTTCATCTGGGAGCTCGAAAGCATCATCGAGGCCAATGATGCGTTCCTCCGCATCGTGGGCTGCGAACGTGAGGATCTTGTCTCCGGTCGCGTCCGCTGGACAGACCTGACCCCGCCGGAATGGCTCGACCGCGATCTGCGACATTGGCTGCCAGAACTGAAGCGGACCGGCCGCCTGCAACCGTTCGAGAAAGAGCTTTTCCGGAAAGGCGGCGGCCGGGTACCCGTGCTGATCGGCGCGGCGAGCTTTGAAGCAGGCGGGAACCAAGGTGTCGCTTTCGTGCTTGATTTGACCGAGAGTAAGCGCGCAGAGGCCGAAGCACGCGAAAGTGAGCGCAGCTACCGCGAGATCCAGTCCGCGCTGGCGCACGCAAACCGCGTCACGACCATGGGGCAGCTCACGGCCTCGATCAGCCATGAAATCAAGCAACCTATCGTCGCGTGTGCCACCAACGCCGAGGCGGGTTTACGCTGGCTGAGCGCACGGTCGCCGAATCTGGAGGAAGTTCGGCAGGCGCTTGAACGTATCACCAAAGACGCAAGGCGCGCCAGCGAAGTTGTGAACCGCATTCATGGCCTCGTCAGAAAAACCCCGACGTGTATGGAGTCGGTGCAGATCAACGAGGCGATTCGCGAGGTCATTGCGCTGGCGCGCGGTGAGGCCGAGAAGAGCCGCGTTTCCGTACGGATGGAACTTGCGGAGGAATTACCGCTCGTTCAAGGCGACCGGGTGCAACTCCAGCAACTGATGCTGAACCTGACCATCAACGCCATTGAAGCGATGAGCGCGATGAACGTCGAGCCGCGGGAATTGACGATCAGCACCGCCGTGGATGAGCCGGGTGGTGTCCTGGTGGCGATGTGCGATTCCGGGCCGGGTGTCTTCCCCGAGAACATCGAGCGCCTCTTTGAGCCGTTTTATACGACCAAGACTACCGGTTTGGGCATGGGCCTTTCGATCTGTCGATCGATCGCCGAAGCACACGGCGGCCGCTTGTGGGTCAGTGCAAACGTCCCCCGTGGCGCTATCTTCCAGTTCACGGTGCCCGTCCTTCCAGCAGTTGCAGCGTAAGACAGCCCCGCGTTCCAATGCGCCGCGATCGTCGCGATTTGGCATGCTGAACATGACGCAGTGCCATGAGGGGTTGCGCGCATTGTCGAATGGAGACGTTTTCCGCGCGCCCGCGGTCAACATCGCCGGAAGACTTCATCCTGGCTGCACGTCCGAGTGACAGATAGCGCAGGTCCCTTCACGCCTATGGCCGCATCAGTCCGGATATCATGTCACCGCACCCTCAGCGCGACAGGTGCCTCGTCGCGATACCCGCCTCCGAGCGCCTTCGACATCGCGATGTCCTGACTCAGGCGCTGCCCGTCAATTTCCAGCATGGAGATGCGTTCGAGCAACACGGGCTGGCGGGCGTCCATCGCCGTCAGCCGGCTCGCGACGCCCCTTTCATAGCGTGCTTGCGCACTCGCCTCAGCGAACGATACCGCATCGATCTTCTGCGCCTGCAGCGCGGCTTCCTCATCGAGGTCCTGAAGCCTGCAGCCCGTCACGGCGACATCGCGCACGGCGTTCAGCACCGCCTGGTTGTACTGCGTGATCAGCGCGTTGCTGGCGGTGCGCGCGCCGCTCAGGTTCGCGTTGAGCCGGCCGCCATCGAAGCGCGATGGCGAACAAGCTCGCTCCGCAGATGACCATGAAGACCCCACGGGCAAAGCGCAGGTCGGCGATGGCGGCGGCGCCGATGAGGCAAAGCAGTACCTTCGACGCCACCAGGGCGAGCAGCGCGGTGGAATTGATCGACGCGTCCAGTTCCAGCGGCGCTTCAATCAATGCCCAGCCACAAGTCACGACTACAGATGCTTTGAACAGGCGCTGCGATCTGGGCGCCGATTCGCCCGGGTCCTTTGGAACGGGTTTCGAAAGAACTTCATTGCAGTCCAGCGCGTTGATGAAGTCGGCCGTTTTCCGGGGATTCGCGAGAATGTCTCCTGTGGGCGGGACGGGAGCCTTTGTCAGGCACGGCGTTGAATCCTTCCAGCGCGTCGTGCATGCCGAGAGCGCGCTTCGCCGGCTTGCCGGAGCCTTGACGTTGCATGTGCCGGAGCGGCGGTTCTGCCAGCCTGGCGGATAGCTTGCGCGCCGCACAGCGCGAGCCGCACGATACGCAGGCCGCGGGCGCCATATGGCTCGTTTCCGTCTTTCATCGGACAGTCCTCCACGCAGACATTGCCGGCCGCGATTGGGCGGGCGGATACACATTCCACGATCCGTCGTCGTGACGAAAAAAGAAGATCGACAGCAGACCGCCGGGACGCATCGCCTCGACGCACACATACCGACGATGCATCTGCGTGTGGCAGAAGCGCGCAACGTGCGCGGGCATCGCAGGCGTGGGCGCGAGCCATTTTTCGACGGCCCGGCGCAGTGTCTTTTCAGTCGCGCTCATGATGGTCTCCTTAAGATCTCCGTGTACTTCAAGCTCCAGTCGCGGCATTCATGCTGCCTGCGCCAACAACGGCGCGGACGGCTTTCACGCGGTCAACGATGAACGTGCTCACGAGGCACAG
Source organism: Burkholderia sp. PU8-34 (assembly GCF_053427725.1). Classification (NCBI taxonomy): domain Bacteria; kingdom Pseudomonadati; phylum Pseudomonadota; class Betaproteobacteria; order Burkholderiales; family Burkholderiaceae; genus Burkholderia; species Burkholderia sp. PU8-34. The sequence continues at coordinate 277,032 of NZ_JBSAXC010000007.1, read as the reverse complement.
CAGCGCGTGGACGCCGGTGCGTGGATCCGCAAGGCAGGCACGAATCTGTTCGCTGCGGCTAGCGCCGAGCAGGCACCACGCGCAGAAGTGCTCGCAGTTGTTCGTCAGCAGGCGATAGCGGTTCTCCCCGAGGCGCGAGCGGGCACGCAGCACAGCTTCTTCGCCGCAATACGTCGGGAACGGATGCCGACGCACGGCAATGGCATGGCCGTCAGCGAACGCTTCGAGCGCGACTTCCTCGACGGGACCGCGGCGCTCGGACGTGGCGAAGCCAGCGTAGTGAATGACCTTGCCGCTACCGGCATAAATACCGTGATGCTGGTAGCCACGACGTTGCGTAATCAGGTGGGCACCGAGATCGGGCTCGTCGTTGAAACCGCGGAGCGCGACGTCCGACAATGGCAAAGCGGCTGGGCGGTTTGCGACCTGCTCGCTGCTTGATCGCTGGAAGTTACGGTTCATGGCGTGGCTCCAAGTCCGGGAGTGAACGGCTGATGCGACGAACGGCCGACGACGCAACCTGAGGAGTGAACGCGTCTGGTGCGTCGTCTTGCGAACCAATTTAGGTTGTGCCCCGCACAGTCGCAATTGCACTTTGGTTTAGGCATGACACGACATGCCTTCTCACCGACACGAAGGTGTAGCTAACACCATCGTGCAATGGCGCTCTGCACCGCCGTCGACCTAACCTCGTTTCCTGGACGACATCTTTCCATTTTGGCGAGTGGCTCATGGACACGTTTCAATGCATGCGCATCTTTGTAAAAGTGGCGAGTGACGGAGGATTCACCTCCGCGGCCAGGAGGCTCAACTTCCCTGTGCCACTCGTCTCACGTGCTATCAATCAACTCGAGACGCATCTGGGCAGCCGGCTGTTGCACCGGACGACGAGACACGTTGCCCTGACGGAGGCGGGCGAGCGTTACCTGCGCCGATGCGAGGGAATTCTCTCGAGCCTTGATGATGCGGAAGCCGAGGCCCGATCAGCTGCGGCGCATCCCACCGGGCGGCTGCGTGTTCACGCGCTTTCGAGCTTCGGCCATCAGCTGGTGGTGCCGGCAATACTGAAGTACCAGCAGCGGTTTTCCGAAGTCAGGGTCGAGGTCACGATGACGGGAACGATTCCCGACATGCTGGAGGACGGCTATGACGCGTCGATCGTACTCGCCCCGGAATTGCCAGGCTCCAGGTTGGTCAGCATGAGGCTCGGAACCATCCGCGGCGTGGTGTGCGCGTCCCCGCGATATTTGGCGAGCCACGGCGTACCCAGCGTGCCTGAAGACTTGCCCGATCATCAGTGCCTGCTGTTGACCACGGCCGTGTTCCCATTTGACAAATGGGTATTCGCAGGCGCCGGTGAGACCTTCCCGGTGAACGTCGGTTCGGCTCGCTTGACGGTCAACGCGATGGAAGCGCTGGAGCCGGCGGTAACAGAAGGACTTGGTGTCGCGATTCTGCCGGCTGGCGTTGCGCTGCCACATTTGCGCTCGGGTGCATTGGTACGGCTTCTTCAGGGATATGAGGCACAGCCCATGCACGTCTATGCGTTGTATCCGTCCCGGCGCTTCCTCGACGCGAAGATCCGCTTGCTCATCGATCTGCTTCGCGAAGAGGTGACGTCGATGCTGGAGGCTGACGAGCGTGCACTGGCAACGCTTGACGGATGCGACCTCATGAACCGCCAGAAGTCCGGTTGGCAACCGTGATGCACCCCCGATACTTCATGCCCTGAGAAATTTCCGCCACGGAACATGTCAGGAATTCTGCGCACGCCTTACTCAAGGCTGGCCACGTGTTCAAGGAAATTCGTTTGCGGCGACGTAGCACCCACCACAACCCCGGGCCGCATCGATTCGGTGCTGCTTGGAATGCAGGGCGTGCTCGCGACGGGCATGGTCACTTCTGCATTTGGTCACGCTGTCCAGGAGGCCGCGCGCCGCGGCGGCATGAAAGGCGAAGCCCGGACCAGCTGTGAGAAGACATTCCTTCCCACCGATACGAAGGTGTCGCTATACCAACGTGCAATGGCGTCGCGCACGGCTTACAACCTAAATTGAAATCCGGGAGCAACGAGTTCGCGACGCGAGCCGTGGTGCTGCCGCAACAGGATGATCATCATGCCGACCAACGTACTCGACCTCTCGCGCGCCCAGTTCGCGATGACCATAATCTTCCACATTCTGTGGCCGATCCTGACAATCAGTCTCTCGATATTCCTGCTGCTGATCGAAGCACTGTGGATCCGCACGAACGACGTGATGTACTACCGCCAGGCCCGCTACTGGGGCAAGCTGCTCGTGCTCAACTTCACCGTCGGCGTGGTCACCGGCATTCCGATGGAGTTTCAGTTCGGCACCAACTGGTCCGGCTTCTCGCAGTTCAGCGGCCAGTTCGTCGGCAATATCCTGGGTTTCGAAGGCGCCATGGCGTTCATGCTCGAAGCCGGATTCGTCGGTGTGATGACGCTCGGTTGGGGGCGCGTGCCACGTGGCGTCCATCTCTTCGCCACGGCGATGGTAGCGCTCGGTTCCAGCATTTCCGCGTTCTGGATCATGGTCGCCAACTCGTGGATGCAGACGCCCGCCGGCGTTGCCGTCGTCAACGGCAGGCTTGTGGTGACGGACTATCTGGCGGCCATCTTCAACCCCGACATGGTGTGGGGCGTCTCGCACATGTGGGTGGCCGCGATCGAAACGGGCATGTTCGTGATTGCGGGCATCTCCGCGTATCACCTGTTCCGCCGGCGGCATCCCGAGTTCTTTGCGCGTTCGTTCAGGATCGCACTGGGCTTGCTCGTCTTCGTTGCACCGATCCAGGTCTGGCTCGGCGACTCGAGCGGCACCAGCGTGTTCGCGACGCAACCCGCGAAGGGTGCCGCCATCGAAGGACACTGGGAGACCAACAAGCCCGGTACGGGGGCCGCATGGTCGCTCGTTGCGTGGCCGGACCAGCAAAAGCAGCGTAACGACTGGTCGATCGAAGTGCCGGGGCTGCTCAGCATCATCGGCACGCATTCGCTGCACGGACAGGTCAAGGGGCTGACGGACTACCCGCGCGCCGACCAGCCGCCGATGGTGCCGCTCCTTTACTACGCATTCCGCCTGATGGCGGGCATCGGCTTCGCGTTCACGCTGCTCGCGTTCTGGACGGCGTATGCGCTGCGTAAGGCACGCGGCAGTCTCGATGGCCTTCTCGCACAGCGCAAGCTCTTGCTGGCATGGGTGCTATGCATCCCGCTGCCTTACCTGGCTGTCGAGGCCGGGTGGATCGTGCGCGAAGTGGGACGTCAGCCGTGGGTTGTCTACGGACTGATGCGAACGAGTCAGGCCGTGTCCACGGTGCCCGCGGCCTCCGTAACGGCCAGCATGGCGATGTTCTTCGCGTTCGACGTCGTGTTGCTCGTCACCTTCTTCCTTCTCGCACGGAATTGGCTGAGGAACGGCCCCGATCTCACGGCCATACCACCCGCAACCACGATCGTTTCGCCGCAGACGGCGGCGAGCGAATACTGAAGTCTCTTTCTCCAACTGAAGGGGGATGGTTCGATGGATAGCACCACACATTCACTGCTTGCCGTCACGTGGTTCGGCCTGATCGGCCTGATGCTGGTCTTCTACGTCGTGACGGACGGATTCGACCTCGGTGTGGGCGTGCTCACGCTGCTGAGAAGAAAGCGCGAAGACCACGACGCGATGGTTCAGACCATCGGTCATGTGTGGGATGCGAACGAGACATGGCTTGTCGTCGTCGGCGGTGGCCTGTTCGGCGCGTTTCCCGCGGCCTACGCGATCCTGATGCAGGCACTCTATCTGCCCGTCATGGCGATGCTCGGCGGGCTGGTCATGCGCGGTGCGGCCATCGAGTTCCGTCATGGCGCCCGGTATGGAAGGCTGTGGGACACCGTGTTCGGCGTGGGCAGCCTCATCGCGGCAATATCGCAGGGCGTCATACTCGGCAAGGTGATCACGGGTTTCCTGCCTGGCGATCCCAGCACGGTGTTCATCACGGTGACAGCCATTGGCGTGGTGACCGGCTATACGCTGCTCGGCGCGACCTGGCTCGTGAAGAAGACGGTGGGCGCTCTCGAACTTTGGGCCCGGCGGCTGGCCTTGCTGAGCGCGCAGCTCACCGTGGCTGCCGCGATCGTGCTCACTGCGGCAACCTGGATCGACGGCGTGGCTGTCCATGCCCGCTGGTCCCAGCCGGGCGTGCTTGCCCCGCTTGCGGTACTCGGCGCGCTCGCCGTGCTGTCGTACGTCTGGCTCAACGCGTCGCTCTATCGGAGAAGCGAACGCGCGCCGTTCCGCGCAGCGGTGACGCTCTTCATCGTATCGTTCGCGGGCCTCGTGATCAGCCTCTATCCGGACTTCATTCCCGGCAGGCTCTCGGTCTTGCAAGCCGCGTCGGATACGCTGACCCTCGCGTTCATGCTGATCGGGATCGGCCTCGTGTTCCCGGTGATGATTGGCTACAACCTGTACCAGTACTCGATTTTCCGCGGCAAGGTGATCAGCAGCACGCGTGCGGAAGGTTAGCCGGCGCGGCGCTGCAGCGTGGCCGATCTGCCGCGCTCCGCCCGGAAAGCGGCGAAAGTGAAGATGGACCCGGGACCGCCTGCGCGGTCCCGTATGTTTTGAAAGCGGTTCGACGTTGGCGAGAAAGCCCGTCAAGCGAGCCGAATACCCGGCTGAGCCAGCCCGTTGATCTGCTCCGCTGTCCAGAGCAGCGTTGCCCTGCGAAAGCCGTGCAGCGCCTGCTGATGACGCCGGTACAACATCGCGTGACTGAGCTGCGCGAGTCTCCCCCGAATGAGCCCCCCTGGAAAGAAGCCAAAACGCCCAAGCGTGCCGAACGCATCGTATTCGCTCAATGACACGAGCGATCCAAAATCGCGGAATTCGAAGCCCGGAAGAGCCTTGTTTTGACGGACCCATTCCGGCAGGTGGCGCGCCAGGTGCTCGGCCTGTTGAGTGGCCACCTGCGCGGTGGGAGGAAGCGGTCGCTGCGCGCCTTCCAGCGTCAGGGCAGCGCAATCGCCGAGAGCAAAGATGTTCTCGTCGTGCAGTGCCTGTAGCGTACGCGACACCACGATCTGGTTTGCCCGGTTGGTTTCCAGGCCAGCCAGCCGGTTCATGAAATCAGGCGCCTTGACACCAGCAGCCCATACCATCAAATCCGCTTCGGCAAGCTTTCCGTCTCCGTACCGGAAGCCTCCCGGTTCCGCTGATGAGACTGCCGTCGAGGTCGCTACGCGAAAGCCGATTTTCTCGAGTCGTTGCTGGCTGGCCGACGAGATCTCCGGTGGGAAAGCCGGAAGCACACGTGGTCCAGCCTCGAGAAGCGTCAGGCTCAGCCTTTGTCTGATCGAGGGATCGCCATAGCCGGCAGCGAGTTCGAAAAGATGACTCAGCTCGGCGGATAACTCGACCCCGGTCGCACCAGCGCCCACAATCGCAACCCGGAGCTCCTCGTCCTTGACGACGGAGCGAAGCGCACGTTCGCGCAACGCGACGTTGAACGTCTCCGCTTGCTGCTGGCTGTCAATGAGATGGCAATGCTCGATGACGCCAGGCACGCCAAAATCGTTCGCGCGGCTTCCCAGGCACAGCAACAGCACATCGTATGGAACCGTTCGCGGCTCGAGCATCAAACCGCCCTCGTGCGCCGTCATCGCAGCAAGCCGCACTTCGCGCACTTGCCGGTCCAGCCCGCACATCTCGCCCGGTTGATATGTGAAGCCGTGCCGACGCGCATGTGCGAGATAGATCACGCGCTGCTGATTCACGTCGCGCGTACCCGCCGCAATCGTGTGCAGCATGGGTTTCCAGATATGCGTCGGGCTTCGGTCGATCAAGGTGACGGTTGCTTCACCCGGTCGACCCAATCGGTCGCCGAGTCTGGTGGCAAGCAGAATCCCGGCGATTCCGCCACCTGCGATAACGATGCGCGTTGGCTTTTTCATGGCAGGTTCCCAATGAACGATGGACGATTTCGAATGGCCCGCCATTAACCTGCAAACTCGATGACGTGGATCGTCTCCATGCGTCGCTCACGCTGCCTTGCCAAACCACTCCACCGACGAGAAGCGTGCAGCGGAAGGCTCGGACAGGTGCATATGCGTGATTGAAGCCGGACCACGGAAGAGTTCCGGAAACATGGCGGGAAAAGCATGCCGGAGGCATGGCACAGGCCGCGGCAAAGCGTCGGCCTGCGAACCAATCTAGGCGGCACACGACGCAGTCGCAATTGCACTTTGGGTTAGGTATGACGCGACATTCCCTCCACCGATACGAAGGTATCGCCGACACCATCGTGTAATTGAGTCGCGCACCGCTGACCGCCTAAAGTTGGTTCATGAGCAACGCATCCCCACTCTGGCGTAGCTCAAACGTAGCCGGTCACACAACGTCACATGAGCATCGCGCGCCGCGGGAACGACGACACCGATTCCCGGCGGCATTCGGCCTCTCGCTGACGTTCGGTGGCCCTGTCAATTGCAGCGACGCGAAAGGACACACGATGACTCAGTTTCAGACCAACGGAAGCAACGCTTCTCAGGGCGCGACCCGCTCCGGACGATTGTTTCTCCTCGAATTGAGCGGCGGCCGCATTCACTCGATGAATCCCGACGGCTCCGATCGCAGGACGATCGTCACGGACTGTCGGATGCCCGACGGCATTGCCGTCGATACGGATGCCGGTCATATCTATTGGACCAACATGGGTTCGATCGGCCCCCATGACGGCTCGATCGAGCGCGCCGACCTCGATGGCAAGAACCGCGTGCTCATCGTCCCGCAAGGCATCACGCATACGCCGAAGCAGATCCACCTCGACAAGGATGGCGGCAAGCTCTATTGGTGCGACCGCGAGGGCATGCGCGTGATGCGCGCCAACTGCGACGGCTCTCAAGTCGAAACGCTGGTCGAGGCCGGTCGCGGCGACACCGACCGGCACGACCAGATGCGGTGGTGCGTCGGGATCACCGTCGATCCGAAGCTCAAGAAGATCTACTGGACGCAAAAAGGCCCGGACGACGGCGGTCGGGGCCGCATCTTCCGCGCGAACCTGGAGATCCCGCAAGGCGAAAGTCCGGCGACGCGCTCCGATATCGAGGTGCTGTTCGATCATCTGCCGGAACCGATCGACCTCGAGCTCGACCTCTTGAACCGCGTCCTCTACTGGACTGACCGTGGCGATCCCCCGCGTGGCAACACCGTCAATCGCGCCCCGATCGACGAAGCGGCGGCGCCGGAGATCGAGATCACGCACCTGCTGGAGGGAATCGGCATCGCGCTCGACGTTCCCGGTAACCGGATGTTCTTCACGGACCTGGGCGGCTCGGTCTATTCAGCGGATCTCGATGGAAGCGGCGAGCGCAATTTCCTCTACGCCCAGGGCAATCTCGCCGGCATCGCCTACGCCGAAGTCTGACGCACACATTGGAGAAATCACATGAGCGACACCAAACCCATTCGCCGCATCACCATCATCGGAACGGGCGTGATCGGCGCGAGCTGGGCCGCGCTGTTTCTCGCCAAGGGATTGCACGTCGTGGCGACGGACATCGCACTGGACGCGGAATTCTCATTGAGGAAATTCGTGGACGCCGCCTGGCCGGCGCTCACGAGATTGGGCCTCTCGCCCGGCGCGTCGCAGGCGAACCTGACGTTTACGCCTGTGCTCGAGGAAGCGCTCGCAGGCGCGGACCTGGTCCAGGAAAACGGCCCCGAGCGGATTGATTTCAAGCAGAAGCTCTATGGACAGCTCGACGAACTGCTGCCAGCCGACGTGATCATTGCGTCGAGCTCGTCGGGACTCACCATGAGCGAAATCCAGAAGGGCGCCGCGACGCATCCCGAGCGTTGCGTCATCGCCCATCCGTTCAATCCGCCGCACCTGATCCCGCTGGTCGAAATTGTCGGCGGAGCCAGGACTTCCGAGGAGACGATCCGGCGCGCAGCGGAATTCTATACGTCGATCGGGCAGAGGACGGTGCGGGTCAACAAGGAGATGCCCGGCCACGTCGCAAACCGGCTGCAGGCCGCGTTGGCGCGCGAGGTGTATTACCTCGTCGCCGAGGGTGTGGTGAGCGCCGCCGACGTCGACACTGCGCTGTCCTGGGGCCCGGGCCTGCGCTGGGGGCTGATGGGCAACTTGATGCTCAACCATCTTGGCGGCGGTCCAGGCGGCATCGAGCACTTCTTCCAGCAGTTCAGCGGCCCGATGACGGCCTGGTGGAAGACCCTCGGCACGCCGGTGCTGACCCCGGAAGTGCAAGAGAAGCTCATCGGCAGCGTCCATGCCGAAGTCGGATCGCGCTCCATCGAGGAGCTGGAGGCGGAACGCGACGAGTTGCTGCTTGGTCTGCTTGAGCTGCGCAAGAAAATAAGCATGACGAATTAGACGATATCGATCTCGCCGGTCGCATAAGCGCTACCGCAACCGCCGGGATCGGTCACTCGACTGAGGCGCTTTTTTTCGGCTTCTAGCCACAGCAACAGGATTCGCAAAATGCCTACCACTGCCACTGCAGGCAACACCACCACGAAGCAGCTTCCGCCGCCGAACATTGATTTCTACCACTATGCAGACACCTTGGCCGGAAGCCAATCGACTCGCGTCGGGCGCCCAGTCCTTCCGGGACACCGCGCGCGTGTTCCTAGGAGGGCACGTACCAGATGCAGAACCTGATCGTCGGGATGGCGATCACGGGGTTCAGCGCATTCATCTGAAACCACAAGCGAGCCGGCGCGCTTTTCGCCGTCGCGCGAACCAGGAGGAAAGCTCAACATGTCATCGACAATCGCGACACCCGAATCTTATTCAGTAGCAGTACCAACCAACCAATATGAAGGATCAATGACGCTCGAAAACGTCCTGTACGAAAAGCGCGGCTCGATCGCGTACGTGACCGTCAACCGCGCCGAGGTGCTCAACGCCCTGAACATGCAGACATGGAAGGATCTGCGAATGGCTTTCGAGGATGCGCGCGAGGACGCTGCCGTGCGCGGTGTCATTCTCAGCGGAGCGGGCGACAAGGCATTCATCGCCGGCGCCGACATTGGCGAGCTCGCACACGCGAGCTCGATCGAAGCGGAGCAGGCGAGCCGCTCCGGGCAAGCGGTGCTCGACCTGATCGAGAACCTTGGCAAACCCGTGGTCGCGGCGATCAACGGCTTTGCACTCGGCGGCGGCTGCGAGACGGCAATGGCGTGCACCATTCGCATCGCCGCGGAGCACGCGAAGCTCGGCCAGCCCGAGGTCAAGCTGGGATTGCTGCCCGGCGGTGGCGGCACGCAGCGGCTGCCGCGCCTGATCGGAAAAGGCCGCGCGCTCCAGCTCATCTTGTCCGGAGAGGCGATCAGCGCACAGGAAGCTTATCGCATCGGGCTCGTCAACGAGGTCGTTCCGACAGCCGATCTGATCCCGCGTGCGGAAGCCATTCTGAAGATGATCGCGGCGAACGCCCCTGTCGCCGTGAAGTTATCGCTCGACGCGGTGAACAACGGATTGAACGCGAGCCAGAGCGAGGGCCTCGCCCTCGAAGCCTCCTACTTCGGACTGTGCGCCGGGACGGAGGACAAGAAGGAAGGCACGTCCGCCTTCCTCGAAAAGCGCGCCCCGCAGTTCCAGGGGCGGTGAAGCCAGCACGACGAATCAGGAGAGACTCCATGGCAAGCGACAACATCTTTTCCGAACTGAAGGTGGTTGACTTTTCGAGCTTCGTCGCGGCGCCCGGCGCTGCCGTGATCCTGTCGGACTTCGGCGCCGACGTCATCAAGGTCGAACCGCCGGGCGGTGACCCCTGGAGGCGTGGGCACAAGATTGCACCGCAGCCGGCGGCGGATGATCCCTATCAGTGGCATCTCGCCAACCGCAACAAGCGCAGTATCACGCTCGACCTGAAGTCGCCCGACGCCCATCGGGTCCTCCAGCAGCTTGTCGCGTGGGCTGACGTATTCATCGTCAATACGCCGCATCCCGCACGCAAGAAATTGAAGCTCGAATACGACGATGTGGTGCGCTGGAACCCGCGCCTGATCTATGCGGATCTCACCGGCTTTGGCGAAAGCGGGCCGGATGCCGCCATGCCCGGCTTCGATATCACGGCATTCTGGGCGCGTAGCGGCCTGCTGTCGATGACACGCGACGCCGGCGCGCCGCCGACCTGGCCGGTGGCCGGAAGCGGCGATAACGCAACGGCACTCGGAATCTATGCGGCGATCGTCACGGCGCTCTACCGCCGCGAGCGCACCGGCAAAGGATCTTACGTCACGACTTCGCTCCTGGCTTCAGGCGTCTGGTCGGCAAGCGTTGCGATCCAGGCCGCTTTGGTCGGCGCGAAGTTTGCCGCGCCGCACGATCGCATGCATCCGGCGAATGCGGCGCTCAACGTGTACCGCGCCGCCGACGGCACCTGGTTCGTTCTCGTCGTCACGCCCGACAAGCTGGCCGCCGTCGCGACCGCCATCGGTCGCCAGGATCTGCTGGCTGATGCACGGTTTTCCGATCCGGCGAAGCTGACGGCGAATATGCCGCAGCTCACGGCAATCCTCGACGATCTTTTCGCCGAGCAGCCGATGGAGCACTGGCACGAAGTTTTCGGCAGTGCACACGTCACGTACGGCGCCGTGCGCGGACCGGAAGAAGTGGTCCAGGATCCGCAGTTGCGCGCAAACGATGTCATCGTTCCGCTCGAAGGCGCCGGCGGCAAGCTGACCGAAACGATCAGCAATCCGCTTCAGGTGCATGGCGTCGACAAGGTTCCGGCGCGGCGCGCGCCCGACCTCGGTGAGCACTCCGAAGACATCCTTCGGGAACTGGGATTCGACGCAGAGGACATCGATGGCCTGCGCGCGAGCGGCGCGGTGCCGAAAGTCAACGAACACGCAGCGTGACACGGCGACCTGACACTGTGAAAGGAGCAGCAATGAGCGACATCATCACCGAGCGTACCGGCGGCATCCTGCGGGTCGCATTCAACCGTCCCGAGAAGAAGAACGCCATGACAGGAGGCATGTACACGCGCCTGGCGGATATCTTCAACGAGGCCGCCGACGACGACGAAATCCGCGTCGTGCTCTGGCATGGCGCCGGCACGGCGTTCTGCGCAGGCAACGACATCGAGGATTTCCTCAAGCATCCGCCGCGGCCGGGTGATTTTCCTCAGGGTCGCCTGATGGAGGCGCTGATCAGGTTCGAAAAGCCGATCGTCGTGGCCGTGCAGGGCGCGGCGATTGGCGGCGGAACCACGATGCTGACCCACTGTGACTTCGTTTACGCAGGCGAGAGCGCGAAGTTTCAGATGCCGTTCATCAACTTGGGACTGGTGCCGGAATTCGGATCGAGCTTTTCGGTACCGGCGTGCGTCGGCCATCTCAGGGCGGCGGAATTGTTCCTGCTCGGAGAGCCTTTCACTGCCGCGCGGGCGGTGGAGCTGGGGCTCGCGACTCGCGTAGTGCCCGACGCCGATCTGCTCGCGACCGCCACCGAAACGGCACTGAAGCTGGCGGCAAAGCCGGGCAGCGCGCTGCAGGCGAGCAAGCGGCTCATCAAGCAGGCTTCAATTGGCCAGCTCAAAGAGGCTGTGGAGAGTGAAAACCAGGCGTTCATGGTGCACGTAAGCTCGGCAGACGCCAAGGAAGCGTTGTCGGCCTTCCTCGAGAAGCGTCCGCCCGACTTTACGAAGAGCTCGACGCACGAGGCGGCCGAATAGTCCGTGCTCGACCTGCACGCTCCCGAAACCAGCAAGGAACCCGACGGCATCATCGTTGATGTTGGACACGATGCCTGTCGAATCGACCACGCCTCCGAGCGAGATTCATATGTTGACCGACATTCAACGCGACATCATCAAGGCCACTGTTCCGCTGCTGGAAACGGGCGGCGAAGCGCTGACAAGACACTTCTACAAGCTGATGCTCGACGGGTATCCGCAGGTGCGTCCGCTATTCAACCAGACTCACCAGGCCAGTGGCTCCCAGCAGCGCGCGCTTGCCAACGCCGTGCTCACGTACGCGCGCAACATCGACCACCTCGGGGCGCTCGGTCCGCTTGCCACACGGATCGTGAGCAAGCACGTTGCACTGCAGATCCAGCCCGAGCACTACCCGATCGTGGGCGCCTGTCTGCTGCGTGCGATTCGTGAGGTGCTGGGCCCGGACGTCGCGACCGACGCAGTCATCGACGCATGGGGTGTGGCCTACCAGCAGCTTGCCGATATGCTGATGAGCGCCGAGCGTCAAGCTTACGACGCGCTGGCCAGCGCGCCGGGAGGATGGCGAGGTGAACGAGCGTTCCGCGTGGTCCGCAAAGTCCCCGAGAGCGCCGAAATCTCCTCGTTTTACCTGGAGCCAGTCGATGGCGGTCCGATACTCGACTTCATTCCTGGCCAGTACATCGGGCTTCGCCTGAACGTGAACGGCTCGGAAATCCGCCGAAACTATTCGCTGTCGGCCGCGCCCAACGGGCGTAGCTACCGGATCAGCGTCAAGCGCGAGCCCGAAGGCGTCGCGTCCAACTTTCTCCACGACGAGGTGGCTATAGGAAGCACGCTCGAGCTCTTCCCGCCTGCTGGCGAATTCACCCTCCGCGATAGTGACAAGCCCCTCGTACTCATCAGTGGTGGCGTGGGAATCACGCCAACGCTGGCCATGGCCGAAGCGGCTTTGCACCGCAGCGAACGAGGTGTCGTCTTCATCCACTACGCGCGCAATGCGCTGGTGCACGCTTTCGCCGATGTACTCAGGGCATGGCATGCTCGTTTTCCGCGGTTTCAATCCTACGTCGTATATGAAGAAACCCAAGCACGGGAAGCGCGCGTTCCGGACGCGGTAGGCCGGCCGACCCTGGAGCAGCTGCGGCACTGGCTTCCGGCCGACGGCGACTTCGACGCCTATTTCCTCGGGCCGAAGCCGTTCATGGCGTTCATCAAGCGGACGCTGCGCGAACTGGGCGTACCCGAGGACAGAAGCCGATACGAGTTCTTCGGCCCCGCCGAAGAACTGAACTGAGATGCGAATCGGCCTGCCCCAACAGGGGCAGCCGAGCCGCCATTGACAGCGACAAGCCGTTGCCCGACGAAGAGCGGGTGATGTTCGCCATAACGCAAGCGCAGGCGTTGCGCGCGCAACTCGACGAGGGTCGCGACACGATCGCGACAATGAAGAGCGAAGCGCATGCGATGGAGCAGACCGTCCTGCGCACGATCGCCGTACCTGAGAGTATGCCGGCGGCACTCGAGCGCGCGCAGCGCAAGCGCATCGTGTACGTCGGCGGCCGCCCCGGATCGAATGCGGTGATCCGGCGGCTCGTGGAGTCTGCCGGCGGCACGCTGACCGTTCACGGTGGCGGCATCGAAGACCGCAAAGGCAAGCTGGCGGCGCTGATTCCCGGCGCGGACCTGGTCGTGTTCCCGGTCGACTGCATCGACCACGATTCGATGAATACGCTGAAGCGCATGTGCGAGCGGCATCGGATTGCGTATCGCCCGCTCAGGACTGCGAGCGTCGCAAGCTTCGTCGACCTGATGAGCGACGACCAGGATGATGCGGCGCAGCCGTCGAGCTGCGCACGCGTGTCGGCGTTCTGCCTGCGGCACGGATAGCGCCGCGCTTGCGTCAGCGCTGCATGAGCCCGGCGAGGACCGCGATCTGCTTCGCGCAATGCGCCTGCGCCTGACGCTCGATCTCGCGATAGACGCGGACGATCTCTTCGCCGACCGGCGTCAGCGTGCAGCCGCCGCCGCTGTGCCCGCCTTGCTCCGATACGGTGGCAGGCGACGTCAGCGAGCGGTTCAATTCGTCGATCAGCAGCCAGGCCCGGCGGTACGACATGCCGAGGCTGCGCGCGGCCGCCGAAATCGAACCGTGCTCGCGCACCGCTTCGAGCAGCGACACCTTGCCGGGCCCGAGCGCGACCGTGTCGCCCATGCGGATGCGCATGCGGAAACTGACCTGCGGTGCGTCGATCTCGGGCCGCGTCGCGGCCGGGGTGGGCTCAGTCTTGGGTTTCGTCATGCGCGACAGAATACACGAACGTGCCATGCGTGCGCGGGCGGCGCCACTGCGTGCGGGCGGATCGTTCGGGCCGCTAGCGGAGCGGCGGAAAGCACACCGTGTAGTCTTCGCAGCCGGGGCATCCGGGCGCCGGCGCGGGCGCCACGCCGAGGGATCGGGCGACCTCCCGCGCGAGGAATTTCTTCCAGCGCAGGTTGTGCACGTTGCGCGCGGCCAGCGCGGGGAAGTAGCGCTCCAGCATGCCGGTGACGGCTTCGCGTCCGTCCAGACCGAGATCGCGCCACAGGTGATCGGGACGCAGGCACGCGTAAGCGATGATCGATGCAACGCAATCGGCGTCATCTTCCCTGACCGCACGACTGACGTCGCGCAGCAGCAATGCGTGCAGTGTCGCGACGAAGTCCGCATGAGCGTGATCGGCGATCGCGATGGGTGTCGTGGTGACGGCAGCGAACACCGATCGCGGAAAATGCCGTGCGAGCAGGGCGGCCACCTGTGCACGCGACAGTCCAAGCCATGCCAGCTCGCCGCGGCCGGCGCGCGCCGCGATCAGCGCCGCAAACAGGATCGCATCGGGCGAACCGGCATCGCCCGCACCGGCCAGCAGCGCGCGCCGGTGCCGCTCGCAAGCCTGCGCGGCGACAGATTGATCGGAAGGCGCAGCGGACGTCACGGTGAAGCCGCGTACGACATGATCCGCGCACGGCCGTTCATGCGTTACTCGACGCCGACGATCACGCTCGACGCCTTGAAGATGGCCGTTGCCGCGTTGCCGCTCGCGAGCCCGAGGCGCTCGGCACTGTCGTTGGTCACGATCGCGACGACCTGCGCGCCGCCTGCCGCGGTGATCGAAACCTCCGAGTTGACCGCGCCCTTCGTGACCGACGAAACCGTCCCCGCGATGCAGTTGCGGGCCGAAACCTTGCTGCTGTCGACGTCGACCATCACGACGACCGACGACGCCTTGACCAGCGCGAACGCGGCGGAGCCGGCCGTGAGGCCGAGCGACGCGGCGCTGCCGTGCGTGATGACGGCGACGATGTCGAGGCCGTCCTGCGTGCGAAGCGTGACTTCGTCGTTGACGGCGCCGGCCTTGACGGCCGCGACCTGACCGACGAAATGATTACGGGCGCTGGTTCGCATGGTGAATCTCCGCTGAGGATGCCGCTGCCCGGCGGGCAGCGGAAAGTGGATGGCGTGCATCGGGCAGTTTACCGCCAATACGCTCGTCCGGCGGCATGCGGATGCCATGTCGCGAATCAGGAAAACCCCGCGAAATCGTCCGGCTGCGATGCAGCGGTCGTCATGTAGCGATCGCTACGACGCTATTCAACGCTATTACGCCGCGATGATCATTCGCGCGCAGCCGCATCCGTCGCATCCGTCGCATCCGTCGCAGCCTTCGCCGCTTGCGGCTGCGCGCGTTGCGCGTCCGGTGCCGCATCCGTTTCCCAGCCGCCGCCGAGCGCGAGGAACAGCCGCACCTGATCGGCGGCGACCTGCCCCTCGGCCGCCGCGACCTGCGCATGCACGCTCGTCAGCGTGCGGGTCGCATCGAGATCGGAGATGAACGATTCGCGGCCGGCCAGATAAAGCCGGTGCGTTTCATCGGCCGAACGCTTCGCCGATTCGTACGCGGTCTGCAGCGCGTCAGTGCGCTGCGTGTCGGCCGCGTAAGTCGCGAGGGCCGTCTGCGTTTCGCGCAGCGCGTTCAGCACGACGCCGTCGAAATGCGCGAGCGCGCCGCCGGTCGCGGCTTCGGCTTCGCGCACGCGCGCGCGCTGGCCGTTGATCGGGAACGTCCAGCTGATCAGTGGTCCGAACGACCAGCGGTTGGTCGCCGGCGAGAACAGGTCGCCGGCGATGCCGGTCGTGCCGGCCGAGGCGCCGATGCTGACCGACGGGTACAGCGCGCCCGTCGCGACGCCGATCCGCGCGGTGTCCGCGGCGAGCTGCCGCTCGGCTTCGCGCACGTCGGGGCGGCGGCGCAGCAGCGCGGTGCCGTCGCCGATCGGAATCGGCTGGCGCAGCTTCGGCAGGCGCTCGCAGGTGGCGACCGTTTTCGGCAGATCCGCGGGCGCGCGCGCGAGCAGCGCGGCGAGCTGGTATTGCGCGACCTTGCGGCGCCCTTCGAAGCGCGGGATATCGGCCGCGAGCGTGCGCACCTGCGTCACGCCGCGCGTCACGTCGGTCTGGTTGCCGCGTCCGGCATCGCGCAGCCGCTGTGACATCCCGACGCGCTGTTTCTGCAGCGCAAGCGACTCCTTCGCGATCGCCAGCTCGTCGCCGGCCGAGCACGCTTCGACATACGCACGCACGACGTCCGCGACGACCGTGATGCGCGCGAGATCGCCGGCGGCCTTGACGGCCTCGCTGTCCGCGCGCGCGGCTTCGACGCCGCGCCGCAGCTTGCCGAACAGGTCGAACTCATACGACACGTTGATGCCGAGCGTGCCTTCGTTCACGACCGGCAGCTTGTTTTCCAGCAGAAACTGCTCGGCCGACTCCTGCGCGCGTTGCACAGCGCCTTCCGCGCCGCCGGAGAACCCGCCTTGTTGGTTCGCGAAGTCGATCGCCGCGCGCGAGCGCGCGAGGTTCGCGGCCGCGACGCGCAGGTCGGTGTTCGATTTCAATGCGTCGCGGACCAGATCGTTGAGAACCGGGTCGTCGTAAAGCTGCCACCAGTTGCCGGGCACCGCGTCGTACGACACGAGCGTGCCGCCGGCACCGTCGAGCGCGCCGTTCGCGAGCGGCGCGTTCACGTACGCCTGCTGCGGCAGATGGTAGTCGGGGCCGACCGACTTGCAGGCGCCGAGTGCGAGTGCGAGCGGCGCGAGCGCCGCCGCGAGCCGGATGCCAGGCCGCGTCATTGCGACGCTCCCGCCGCGCTGGCGCTCACGCTGGCCGCCGCGCCCGAAACGGCCTGCGCAGCAGCTGCATCGCTTGCACCGTTCGATTTCGCCTTGTCGTCGCGGCGCGCGTCCGGCGCGCGCATCGCGACGGTCGCGGTGCGGCCGGCGATCATCCGGAAGTCGTCCGGCACCTCGTCGAGCGCGACGCGCACCGGCACGCGCTGCGCGAGGCGCACCCAGCTGAACGCCGGGTTCACGTTCGGCAGCAGGTTCGCGCTCTGCGTGCGGTCGCGGTCCTCGATTGCGGCGACGATGCTCTGCACATGGCCGCGCAGCGCACGCGGCTCCCCCATCACCGTGATGTCGACCGGCTGGCCGATATGGATGCCGCGCAGCTTGGTTTCCTCGAAGTAGCCGTCGACGCGGAACGAATGCTGGTCGACCACCGACAGCACCGCGCGCCCGGCCGGCACGTATTCGCCGACGCGCGGCGCGCGATCGCTCAGGTAGCCGTCCACGGGGCTCACGATCGTCGTGCGCTGCAGGTTCAGGCGCGCGGTGTCGAGCGACACCTGCGCATCCTCGAGCGCGGCCTCGCCCTGTTCGACGCGCGTGCGGCTTTCCTCGACCTGCTCGCTCGCGACGAGATTGCCGAGCTGCTGGTTGCGCGCGTATTCGCGCTTCGCCTGCGCGAGCGTCGCGCGGCGCTGGTCGAGCGTCGCTTTGGCGAGGCGCTCGGCGAGCGCGTAGCGGGCCTGGTCGATCACGAACAGCACCTGGCCGCGCTTGACCGGCTGGTTGTCGACGACGTCCACCGACGTGATGAGGCCCGACACGTCTGGCGCAACCTGGATCACGTTGGCGTTCACGCGCCCGTCGCGCGTCCACGGCGAGAACATGTAGTAGTTGATGATCCGCCACAGCACGAGGCCGGCCACGACGACGACGATCAGGGTGAGCAGGATCTGTCCTGCGGAGAGCCAGGATTTTTTCACGTTAGGTAGCCACGAAATGGTGGGACACGATCACGACGGCGGCCAGCACGAACACGTAGATGCCGAGGTCGAAGATCGAACGGTGCCAGACGAGGCGATAGAAGCCGATGCGCGTGAGCCCGGCGCGGATCGCGACGTTGATCAGGTACGCGATCAGCATCAGCACGAGCGGGGCCGGCACGAACACGCCGAAGATGTCGATTTCGCCGATCATGGTCGCGGTCGCAAAAGCGTGGAAAGGGAAAGCCGGTTCATGACTGCGCTCCACCCGGCGCCTGCGGCGGCTGCCCCGCCGCGGCAGGATACAGCGACAGCCTCAGCCCGACGAGCGCATGCAGCGTTTCGCGCAGCCAGCGGTGCGTCGTGGGCGCGGCCGGCCGTGCGTCTGCCGCAGCGTCGGCCGCCGGCGCAGGTGCCGGCAGGTGGCGGCCGGCAACCCGGCGCAGCGCGTCGTCGATCGTCTCGCGCAGCTCGGGCGGCGCGGGCTGGCGCTCGTTGGCCGCCGCGCAGCGCGTGAAATGGTCGGTCACGCCGGCCAGCACGCGATCGATCGCGTCTGGCAAGTCACCGACGAGCTTGCGGCGCGTGCGGCGCAGGTCGAGTGCGTTCAGCGCGATGCGCAGGTCGCGGAAACTTTCGATCGACGGATGGCGGTGGTCGTCGGACGCGCCGAGGCGCGGCAGCAGCAGGGTCACGCGGTCGAGCATCCGCGACGCGTGGTTGCGCTGGTCGTCGAGCGGCTGTGTCGACGCGGAGCGCGCGACGTCTTCCCAGCCCGAGCGCAACATGCGCCGCGCGGCCAGCTCCGCGCCGAACGGGCGGGTCGCGCGGGTCCACACGAACGCGAACAGCAGCCCGGCGACGCCCGCGAGGTTGCTGTTCAGGAACACGAGGAAATCGGCTTCGTATGCGCTCTGGATGCTGATGAACGTGGCCGTGTTGACCGCGACGAGCATCGTCACCATGTTGAATTGCGGGCGCGGCAACAGCGTGCCGACCAGGATGAACGGGCCGGCGAACATCAGCACGAGCATCTCGAAGTCATGCACGTGCGGCAGCACGACGAACAGGTACAGGCCCGCGAACACGACGCTCGCGCAGGTCGAGAGGAAAAACCGGAACACCATCGGCGCCGGTTCGTCGAGCGCCGCGAAGAAGCTGCACGCAACGGCGAGGAGCGTGACGGCGCCCGCGCCGTCGTGCCAGCCGGAGCTCACCCACAGCCAGCAACCGACCAGGATCGCGCAGACTACCGACAGCGTCGAGAACAGCATCATCCCGCGGTCGAAGAAACGCTCGGTGCCGCCGAGCCGCCAATGCCGGTAGCGCGGCTGCCACACGCCCGATTCGTTCGCGATCAGCGCGCGCAGCGAGCGGCAGTCCTGCCAGATGTCGATCACCTGGCGCAGCCGCCACAGCCCGTTCGACAGCAGTGCGCCGTCCCAGCTCGC
Organism: Burkholderia sp. PU8-34; assembly: GCF_053427725.1. NCBI lineage: Bacteria > Pseudomonadati > Pseudomonadota > Betaproteobacteria > Burkholderiales > Burkholderiaceae > Burkholderia > Burkholderia sp. PU8-34. Next base: position 257,713 of record NZ_JBSAXC010000007.1, on the reverse strand, counting down.
GAGCGCGCTGTCCGGCGGCTGCAGCGCGGCGATGCGCTCGCGCAGCCGGTCCGCGGCCGGATCATGGGCCTCGTCGCCGGTGCTCGCGGCCTTCACGGTCGGCAGCGGCGCGTCGAACCACTGCGCCGCGTCGGCCAGCAGCTCGTCGAGCCCGGCGGGACGCAGGTGCAGGTCGCGCATCAGCGCGAGCAGCGGATCGGCGAGCGACGACATCAGCGGCAGGAACAGCTGCATCCGGCCGCACAGTGCCTGCGCGCGCGCGAGGATCCGCGGATGCGCGTGGTCATAGCCGAGCTGGCTCACGAGGAACTCGAGGCCTGTCACTGTCGACGCGAGACGCTGCCGGCACGCGGACAGTGCCTTGCCGGCGATGTGCCCGGACAGCGTCTCGCGGCCGTAGAACGCGGCATCCTTGAACCACGTGTCCGTGCGCTCGATCAACATCGGTGCGAGCCGGCTCGGGAAGATCGTGCTGCCGACCACGCTCGCGCAGACGATGCCGAGCACGATCTCCTCGGTACGCGAAATCGCGACGTCGAATATCGTGGTCGGGTCGGTGACGGTCGGTAGCGCGATCAGCGGCATCGAGTAGCCGGCGAGCATGAACACATAGCTGCGCGCGGTGCGGTCGGAGATCGCGAGGTAGAGCAGCGTCCCGCACCACGCGGCGACGATGACGCTGAACAGGAATGGTGTCTCGACGAACGGCGGCACGAACAGGATCGCTGCGGCGGCGCCGAGTGCAGTGCCGAGCGCACGGTACAGCGCCTTCGAGCGCGTCGCGCCGACGAACGGGTTCGACACGATGTAGACGCTCGCCATCGCCCAGTACGGGCGCGGCAACTGGAAGTACAGCGCGAGGAACAGCGCCAGCTGCGACGCTGCAAACGTCTTGACCGAGAACAGCCAGTCGCGAAGGCTCGGGAAAGTCATGACGGGCGTTGGTGCGGATCGGGATGGCGCGGCACGGCATCGTCCGCGCCGGGCTCGTTGAACGCGTTCAGCACGCGCAGCGCGGCCTCGAGATCGGCGCGCGTCACGCTTTTCAGCACGCGGGCGCGCAGCGTGCGCAGATCGTCCTCCATCATCGCGGTGACCGATCGGCCGGCGTCGGTCAGCGAGATCGTTTTCGCGCGGCGGTCGCTCGGATCTTCGTCGCGGCGCACGAGGTCCGCCGCGCAGAGCTGGTCGAGCAGACGCACGAGCGACGGCCCTTCGATGCCGACGTAGTCGGCCAGCGTGCCTTGCCGCACGCTTTCGCCGAGGCGCCCGACCATCAGCAGCGGCGCCGCGCACGCTTCGGAAACGCCGTATGCGGTCAGCACCGCGTCGCTGGTGCGCCGCCACTTGCGGGCGGACAGCACGAGCAGGCTGCTGACGGCGAGACGGAGGTCGTGCAGGTTTGTCATGGCCGAGATGATAGGGGCAAAACAATTCGATAGCAAACTATCGGTTTTTGTCACGCGGGCGTCATGTCGGCAGGCAGGCTGGCACCCGGATCCACGCAATTTAGGGGGTGAATCCGGTTTGGGTCAAGGCGGGTGGGGCGGGTGATGAGAGGGCGGGTGCGGAGATCGGTACTGCGTCCGTGGGGGCGGTGCGAGGCGCGCGCGATTGCCGGCATTCGTCTGAGGTAAGCCGCGGGGCGCGACGGCGGAACCCGGACGGCTCGAGCGTCACGATCGCTGCGGCTCGATGCGTGACGCGCTGACCGTCCGGGCCGCCGGCGGCCCGTTGAACCGGAGCGGGGCCCTTGTCAGGGGATGGGGGTCAAATGAAGTACCTGACTGACCAGGTAATTCACATTGAGCCAATTGGCCGCCAGGTTCGTGACGTTGACCGTTCCGATACCCGTGGCGAAATTCCAGCCGGTGCTGGTGCCATAGGCTTTCGCATAGCTGGCATTGCTCGTCGAAAGCACGCCGTACGTGCCGCTCGGGAGAAAGCAGTTGGTCGAACCCGAGCAATTCACGTCCATGTCGCCAGACGTGACGTTATAAAACACGCAGTTGCTGGCGACGCGATTGCCGATGCTCGAATTGCAGACGCTGCTGCCCAGCAGGACGTTCTGAACGGCGGCCAACTCGTAATAGACTGGGCCTGGATTGCCCTGGCGGGCCCCGCCGGTGTACTGGTTCACCAGCGCCTGAAAGCCGGCCCAGATCGGGGCGGCGAATGACGTCCCGCCACCGCCGGACCACCCGCTCGGTGCGCCCGTGCACGTTGCGCCGCCGTTGGACGTATCGGAGTCGCAGACAACGTAGTAATGGCCCCAGACGCCGCTGGCCGCGAACAGGGAAACATCAGGAATGTCGCGCACCCCGTCGATCGGATTGCCCGCGACCAGCGCCTGCCAGACTGGCTTGGCGTACCCTTGGCACGTTCCGCTGACCACACCGCCTAGCGACGGACTTCCCGTCGCGCAACCGCTCGGCCCGCCGCTGCCGGCCGATATCGTCAAGAAGGCGGACTTGCCCGTCGGACTGTTGCACAAGCCGTTTGCGCCATAAGTCGTGCTGTAGCCGAGGGCCCTGGCGATCAGCACGCTGGCGCACGAATTGTTCCAGGGGATTTCGGGAATATAGGAGATCGCGGAACCATAGGTCGACGTATTGCCTGAATTCCAGTAAGAACCGGTCACGCCCGCGGATGCATCGCCGAAATCGGTTCCGCCAACCGCGACGTTGTAGGGTGTCGAAGCCAGGCCGCTGACACCGATTCCATGAGTCGCATTCGACTGTCCTGCGTCACAGCTCGCCGCGCCCTGATCTCCCGCCGAGACGAACACCGAGATGCCGAGGGCGGCTGCCTGCTGATAAATGGCAGCGTAGGCCGCATTGGCCGCGGCGCCGTTCTTCGCCTCGCACTCCCCGTAGCTCACGCTGATGATCGCCGGCGGGTTGCTGCCGTTCACCAGGTTCTGCAGTGCGATCAAACCGCCGAACGTCGTGCTGGTATCGCCACAGGACGCCAGCATGATCGATGCGCCAGGCGCCGCCGCGCTCGCCCACTCTGCATCGAGCACGGCTTCTCTTTCGCTGGCAGCGACGACACCGGGATTGGAACAATTATTGGCACCGCTCGCGGGGGCCGGATGGACCTGCGCGAATGCACCGCTCGTATAGCCGGATAAGCCGAAGGCCGAGCGAAATGTGGTCCAGTCGGCCGTGCTGTAGACGTTGGTGTTCTCGATGACGGCAATCGTCTGTCCCTTGCCGGAGATGCCTGCGCGAAGCAACGGATTCGCGTTGTAGATGGTCGCGAGGTCGGCTGGAACAACCGCATGAAGCGTTGCGCTGCCGCCGGCGAACGTGTAATCGGAACGCGGCCTGAAATCCGTATGCGGCGTGAAATCGCTTAGCGAGACGATCCCGCGTACAACGTCCGCAAGGGCAGCGGGAATCTGCGGATTGCTTGCGTTTGCAATATGCGCCACGCCATTGGCCGCAATATGATGAATTTCCGTGCGGAACGCGTCACGTATTTGCCCCGCCGTTCCCGAGAAATCGATCACCATTCCGCCGGACTGGACGCCGTTTACCGTGAGCCCGTGCCGGGAAAGCCAATCGCTGACCGCGTTGACATCCGCGTCCGCCGGACCGAACCTCGAGCGGAACTGCGCGGCCGTGAGCCATTGATGGAACTCCGCCGATTTCGGATCGTGAAGCAGCGTCATGAATCTGGCGAGATCTGCGTCCCGTTCCGCCGGCCGCTTCAGAAGAAGCTGCACATGGGAAAGCACGCGCGTGTCGTCGATCGCGCCGTGGTCATTGACGGCGTTCACCTCCGGACGAATGTTGCCTGGCAACGTCACAGTCTTTCTGTCGTCGACAACCTGTGTGACAAGCTGTCGTGCCGACTGCGCCATTGCTACGGATACCTTGCCGAATATCACGAACGGCAAGAGAAGGCTCACTGCGATGACCGAGTCACGTCTTGTGAACATGGTGTATCTCCCGAATTCATTTACCGTCGTCAAAACATCGGGCGATGTGATGCGCTAGCTTGCTTGCAACGAGCGCAACAGCATTTCTCGATGTGGAGCGCTCCGATGTCCCGGGCGGTCCTCGTCTTGTTGATTGATTTCTGGTCTGATGAATGTTCGGCGGCGACAAGCAGATGGCAATCGTCGCCATGTCGGAAACGAGATTCAGTTCAACCCCATGGTTTACCGGCACGGATGGAGCGGCACGCAAGTTCTACGCCATTCGGCACAGGCCGGCTGAACAACTTCGGCAAATCAGCTCGGGCGAGCCTGTGCGAACAGCCTCGAGACTTTTCGGGCAACCGCAGGTGTCAATGTGTCGTAGAACACCGGGCGATCCACCACGCACGTAACGTAACGTGACGTAACGTCTCCACCTTCTCGCAGTACGGTCGTTCGATTGCGTCAATAGCCGTTGCAAACGGTCCTTTGAATTCGGCAATCACTTACCGACAACGACGGGTATTTACATTCACCGATAGCGATTGATGACAAGCACGGCGGGATTCACGACAGGGCGCAGGATTTGCCAGTGAATTTTTTTTGAAAATATGCAATTTTCAAGGGCCGCATCGAGAAAAAAACATGCTAAGAAAATGAAAGATATTTAAATTCCAGCACTCCGGCATACTATGGACAATCCTTGAATTTTCCATTGGCGGCGGCTTTAATTATTTCCGATGTCACCATAATTCACTCTGGTTGCCGCGCCGAGTATCGCCGCCTGAATTTCTGAAATCCACCGTATGGGGCCGCGCATTTTCGACGTCGCGGTCGTTACGCCACTAACGGCAGAAGTACGATTGCGGACGAGATGCGCACATGACAACACCGAAGCCCAACAATGCTTCGTCGGGAAATGTGGAGCCCCGGCCCCATGTCGAGCCTGCGACGCTCGACGAGGTTTACGACTGCGTGCCGGCAATGATGCACTCGATAGATGCCACGGGCCGCCTGATCCAGGTCAGCGACATGTGGCTCGCCACGCTGGGTTTCACACGGGGCGAGGTCATAGGCCGCCTTTCATCGGATTTCCTGACGGCATCATCGAGAAACCATGCCCGCGATGTCGTCCTGCCGGAATTTTTCCGGACGGGGCGATGCGACGACGTCGAATATCAGATGACCCGCAAGGACGGAACGATCATCGACGTGCTCCTGTCAGGAAAGCTGTTACGGGACGCGTCAGGGAATCCGTTTCGGTCCATTGCGGTCATCCGGGACATCACCGACAAGAAGAAGCTCGATCGCGCGTTGCTGGAGAGCGAGCAACGTTACAAAGCGCTCTTCCAACATGTCCAGGCCGGATTTGCATTGCTCGAACTGGATGCAACGAGCGGCGAAACACCGGCATTCGTGTTTCTGGCGGTCAATCCGGAATTCTCGATCTTGTGCGGCCTGCCGCAATCCCGAATCATCAACGCGCAAGCGGGCGTCGTGCTGTCCGGTCTGGTGCATGAGCCTTTGACTTGCGAGGCGATCCTGCGCGAAGTTGCCGAGACCGGTACGCGAAGGGAAATGACGAATGTGAGCGGGCCGCGAGACAGCTGGTTCGACATGGTCTGCTATCGCCCTGGTACGCGACAGTGCGCGATACTCGTTCACGAGACGACGCAACGCAAGCGGATGCAGGAAACGTTGGCGCAGCAGCACGAGCAGATTCGCGTGACATTGCACTCGATCGGCGATGCGGTGATTGCGACCGACACGGCAGGACGTGTGCAGTACCTCAATCCGATGGCGGAGCGCATGACGGGCTGGCTGTCGGAACAGGCCAACGGTCAGCGCATTGAGAACGTGTTCCATGTCTTTGACGAACGCACGGGCATTCAAGCGGCGAATCCCATCAAGCGATGCCTGCGTGAGGATCGCGCCATTCAACTCGACGATGGCACGGTGCTGGTATCCAGGAACGGCATGCGTTTCTCGATCGAAGATTCCGCCGCACCGATCAAGGATTCGAACGGCGTGACTTCGGGCGTCGTGCTGGTGTTTCGCGACGTCACCGACGAACGTCAATTCTCGAGGGAAATGGCATACCGGGCGACGCACGATGCGCTGACCGGCCTGATCAACCGGACCGAATTCGAGTCGTGCCTCCAGCAGGCATTGTCGGGGGCTCGCGGTTCCCCGAAGCCTGGTGCGGTTTTCTACCTCGACCTCGACCAATTCAAGCTCGTCAACGATACATGTGGCCACGCGGCAGGCGACGCCCTGCTCAAGCGCGTGGCGTCACAACTCGAAGCGGGCCTCGATATCCCGCATACGCTCGCCCGGCTGGGCGGTGACGAATTCGGCATCATCCTGCCGGACTGCTCGATCGATGAGGCCGAGGACATCGCCTCTCGCCTCTGCAAGCGCGTTGACGAGATGCGTTTCGAATACAAGGGCTGCCACATCTGTGTTGGCGCGAGCATCGGTGTCGTGCCGCTCGACAGCGATCTGGAGTCGGTGGACGCCATCATGCAGCATGTCGACAGTGCATGCTATGCCGCCAAGGATGCCGGACGCAACCGCGTGCATGTCTGGTCCGGCACGGATCAGGCGATGCGCGCGCGAATGATCGAGATGGACTGGGTGCGCCGGGTGAGGCAGGCGCTCGACGAGAATCGCTTCATGCTGTACGCGCAGGAGATCTTTTCCTTGCAGGTGCCCGCTACCGCAAAACGATTCGAGGTGCTGCTGAGGCTCCCCGGTGAAGACGGCAACCTCATCTCGCCCAGCGCATTCCTGCCGGCCGCGGAGCGCTTCAATATCGCCGGTCGTATCGATCGGTGGGTCGTCGATCAGGTATTCAGATGGATGGCCAGCTATACAGACAAGCTGGATCATATCGAGTACGTGTCGGTGAATCTCTCTGGCCAGTCAATCGGCGATTCGGATTTCTTCGATTACCTAAGGAATCTGTTGAGCACTTATCCGCTCAATGGAAGCAAGATTTGCTTCGAAGTAACCGAAACCGCTGCGGTGACGAATCTGGATATTGCCGCCACGTTCATCAACGCGCTGAGGAAGTATGGCGTGCGATTCGCCCTCGATGATTTCGGAAGCGGCGCGTCTTCGTTTGGATACCTCAAAGCGCTACCGGTCAACTATCTCAAGATCGACGGGAGATTCATCAAGAACCTTCATCGGGACGCGCTCGACAGGACGGTGGTCAGGTGCATTCAGGAGGTCGCGAACGTGCTCGGCAAGGAAACCATCGCCGAATTCGTCGAAACCGCGGAGATATCCACCATCCTGACCGAAATGGGCGTTGGCAGTGCGCAGGGATTTTTCCTGCATCGTCCGCAGCCGATATCCGTTGTCCTGACTTGTCGGTCATCCACTGCCCTCGACAGTCCTGAGCGACACCGCGACCTCTTGCTCGCGCGAGACAAGTCACAGCCGACCAAGCCTTCCATCGATACCGACCGGCCGTCGTGACAGTCGAACATCGTTGATACGGCGAGCGACGCGTGGCACCGAGAACGACAGGGCCGAATTCGCCCGCGTTCAGGCCAATGATGGCGCCGGAGCGACCGCTCGCGGCGCCCATTCGGTCGTTTGCTGCGTGACCGGCCACCGACGTAGCCGGTCCTCACGCAACGCGGGGGCCGTGCCAGCCGGTTTCACCTCATGAGCGAGTCAATGTTGATGCGGCTCCTCGTAATGAGGCCGCAGGCGCGGGTCGTCGTCATGGCGCCACGGATCGCGATCGTGCGGATGTCGATGCGCCCATTCGTCGTGGCGCCAGTATCGATGGCCGTCCCAATAGCGGTCACCATGCATGCCGGCGGTGACGTTGACGTCGGCCGGCATCCGGTGCATCTGACCGTACGGTTCAGGCGGCGGGCCTTCCTGAGCAATCGCTGTACCCGCGGTCAGCCACGCACTGCCTGCGATGAGCGCGATCCATGCCGCGCGGCAAAAAATGGAACGTACATGCATCGTAGCCTCCTTGTTCCGGACAACATGAATCCACTCTACCCACGATAGGCGCGCGCACTTGTGGCGACTTGTAAGCGCACATTTCACCGGGCGCGACCATCGCGACGACGCGCATTGCGCGGCATCGGACCGGCACATGGGAACGCAACCCGGACGGGAGGCAGCTTCGATGCGGCGGGCCAGTCAGAGACGGTTACATCTGTGCGGCGATATCCAGCATGACATGACGCGGCTTCAGCGCGTTACGACGCGCCACGCGCACCCGCAACACGTTGCAGCACGGTCATCGGGCCGAGCGTCCTGATGATCTGCATCTGGGCGGCGTCGCGCACGAACAGCGAGCCGGCAAAGCCCAATGCGTTGATCGAAATGCCGTCGACGCGCTCCCTGGATCTTGGAACGGCCAGCATGCCTTGCGGCATCACGAGCAGGTTGTAGGGCGCGGATTGATGCGCTTCGCCGGCGACATCGATCGCATGCAGGCCGATGGCATCCAGCAGGTCGCGATAGACGCCGAGCGCACGCTGCGCGATGTCGATCGGCGACGTGCCGGGTGACAGCGTCAGCCTTGCGAACGCGTGCGGAAACGCGAGACCCGCGACGGCGCAGACCGAACCTTCGTCGCGGGCGGAAGCGAGAAGCGGCGCGATCGGCGGCGTGGGTTCGCCTGCTGCAAACGGCAACGGGACGATCTGCAGATGCTTGTGCGGCTGGCTCGCACCGGCCGCTCGTCCGCCGTTGTAGAAACCGAGGCCCGGAAACTCGGCCATGCACGTGAACAGCGCGGTGAAGTCGGCCGCGTTCAGCAGCGCTTCCTGCGGCTCGAAGCGGCGCGTGACGATCAGCAGGTGATGGTCGATCACGTTGAACTTGTTGAGCAACGCAAGGTGCGTGTCCGTGATGTCGGCAACGAAGAGATCCGGGTCGCAGGGCAGAAACGGATCGCTCGAGCCGCGTTCCGGGGGCAGGCCGGCCTGTCGTTTCCGACCTTCGTCATCCTTGCGCGCAAGGCTCGATACCTGGCGAACCAGAAAGCGCACGCCGCCGTCTTCAAGCGTCGTCTGCGTGGTTTCGATCGGGCGCAGCGCACCGCAGGCCAATGCGTGTTCGCTCTGGCGCAGGACCGCGGGCCAGAGCATGCCGGGCTGAAGGCGCAAAGGGTGACGCATGGTGGCAAAGGCAACCGGCCGCGCTGGCTCAATGCGTCGAGATCACGATCGCCGCGCGGCGGTTCTGCGCACGCCCGGCGGCCGTGCGGTTGTCACCCACCGGGTCGCGCTTGCCTTTCCCGATGGTCTCGACGCGCCCGGCAGGAAGGCCGGTGTCGACGAGTTCGATCGCCACGACCTCGGCACGGCGTTGGGACAATTTGAAGTCGTAGGTGTCCGCACCCTCCGCGTCGGAGTAGCCATAGACGCGCACGCTGTTAAGCCCCACCGACACAAGCGTGTGGCCGATGCGCTCGACGATCCGGCGGACGTCGGGCTTGAGGTTGTAGCGGTCGAAGTCGAACAGGATCGGTCCGGTCGAGCCGAACTCGAAACCCTGCTCGGTCTCCTGGAATCCCGCCGACTTGAGTGCCTCGACCTGGGTATGCGTCAGACCGCGATAAAGCGGCGGCGTCTTGCAGCCCCCGAGCAGCATGCACAGGAGCAATGCGCTCCCAATGCCCATCCGCCAGAAGCCTGCAGGAAACGAGTGTCTGTTCATCGCATTCCCCTTGAGCGCGACCGCGTTGCGCGTTGTTTCGAATCCTTGCGACGGCCCGGGCTGCCGGGCCGGAACATCATGTCACGCCGGACCGGCGACACCTTCGGCAAGCTGCCATGAGCCCGGCCGTGCGCGCTTGGCCCGGTACATCGCTCCATCGGCGGCGCGCAGCAAGCCGCCCGCGTCGAACGCGTGATCGGGATACAGCGCAACGCCGATGCTCACCATGGCGGCCACCGTGCGGCCATCGGGCAACACGATCGATGGCGTCATGCTGGACAGTATGTCCTCGGCAATACGGGCGGCGCTGGCCGCATCGCGCATCGGCGCGAGCATGACGGCGAATTCGTCCCCGCCCAGGCGAGCAACCAGATCAGCCTCGCGCAACTGCGTGCACAGCCGTGCCGCGATGCCGATCAGCACCGCGTCGCCAGCGTCATGTCCGAGGCAGTCGTTGATCTCCTTGAAACGGTCGCAGTCGAGATACAGGATCGCGACCCGCTGCCCCGTCACCATGGCCTCGCCGAGGGCGCGCGTGAGGCGAGCCTCGAACTGCGCACGGTTGGGCAGGCCGGTGAGGGCATCGTGGGTTGCCTTGTGTTCGAGCGACGCGTTCTCGTGGCGCAGGTTGTTTTGCCAGTCCTCGAATTCGTCGAGCAACGCGTTGAAGTCGTCGCCGAGCTGGTTCAGTTCGGCAATTGCCGCGGGCTCGACCCGCTGCTCGAACGCGCGCTCGCGCCGCACTGCGTGGGCGACGCCGGCCAGCGCGCGCAGCGGCGCGATGATGTTGCGCAGCAGGCGCTTCGAGCTGACATACGCACCCAGCACGCTGACGGCGAGGCAAGTCAGGATGCCGCCGACGCCGCCGAGCAGGAAGGCGAAGAACTGGTGACCCTGGCCACGCACTTCGACATAACCGACGACGATGCCGTCGTGCGCCACCGGTACGGTCACGGGCCCAGGCAGCACGATGGCGGCGACTTCCCGCTCGAGTCTCGCGATTGCACTGCCGGCGGGCAACTGCCATGCCGCGAATGGCCGGCCGCTGCGATCCGTGACGACGATCTCGGCCACATCCTCGTCTTTCGCGATCATGCCGATCGCCTCGGTCGCCGCGATGCGGTCGCCGAACACCAGCGCCGCCTCGACCGTGTAGCCGAGCGAGCGGGCCAGCAGGTTCAGGTTGTTGCCGGCGTAGGCACGCAATGCGATCACCGCGACCACGATCAACGACACCGCGGCCATTGCGACGGCGACGAACGCCAGACGCAGGTGCGCGCGGCGCAACACGTTCTGCAGCGTCGGGCGCGGCGTGCGCGGAGGGAAAATGGGGGGCGCGGGCTGCGTCATGGCGTCACCGGCCGCCGCGACAGATTGAGCACGTTCGGATGAACCCGTACGCCGCTGCGCGCCACCGCGTCGAGATTGATATCGAACGTGACGCGTTCGCCATCGACATTGAGGCAGAACATGCTGCCCGCAGTGCAGGACGGATCGTGTTCCGCGATAGTCAGGACCGGATGGCCCGCCACGGTGGCTCTGACCTGCTGCCTCTGATCGTCGCTCAGGTCGCCGAGATAGACGACTTCGCAGTCTGCGCCGAGGGCGGAATCATCGAAGGGGACCTGCCGCACGTCGAGCGGCGTCGAGCCGGCCTGCAGCGTGTCGACCAGGCCGTGCGCGTAGTCGGGCCGGCCCGTCACGCACAGGTGCAGGCGGGCGGGCGGCGTCGGCCAGTGCGTGAAGCTGATGATGCCCAGCACGACCTGGCGCACGGCGGCGTCGCGTGGAGAAATGGCGGGATCGGCGCGGTTTGCAGTGGTGGCGACGGCCAGCACCGTTGTGACTGGTTCGACCGTATCGGCGGGTGTATCGGCGGGCGTGTCGGCGAGCGCAGCCGGCGCCGCGCCCAGCGCGCAAGCTGCTGCGAGCAGCGCATGGCGAAGCGAGGCCGTCCAGCAAAACCGGCGGCAGTTCGCCCGCGCGGCGATTGCCGCCGCGCCCCTTGGCGTCATTGCGGCCGCATGACAGGCTGCCGCCGCGCACACCCTCGCATGCATGATGAAAACATTCGTTGGCGTCGATCCAGGTGCTGCCTCCTGGCTCCCGCCATTCGCGGGCCTGCACCGCTTCACACATTCATCTTAGACACAAAGTCGCGCGATCAACCAGTTGGGAAACACCCGCGAGCATCCTGGAGAGAACGCCGACCTGGCGCTTGCGCCGCCGTGCCGGCGAGCGCGTTAGCCGTCGTCGACCCGATCGGGATTTTGTCAGCGGATACCAATGGTCAGTAGATACAGATGACGTCTACCTGGTGCTCACATGTAATCGCTATCCAGGCTGCGATTCGCTTCCACAGAAGCGGCTTGGGCGTGTATCCGAGCATTGCCTTGGCGCTGTCATTTGAAGCGCCGGTCAGCCGCGTATGGAGTAATAGACCGCTTCTTCGTCAGCCGAATTCAGCGCGTCGTCCACCCTGACGCCCGGCGGCGTCGGCGCGCCGACCCAGCGCGCGAACACCGGCAGTCATTCGGCGACGGGCACCGGGAACGAAACCGGAATGCGAACATAAACCGAAGAATTGGTCATGCGTAACGCAGGGTTGACGGGTGACGGGTTCACGACGTGGATTTCATGTGAGTCTCGCTTGCGCCACCTCTACGACAACCTGGCCGTGTTGCGCGCCCTGTAGGCGACTTCATCGCAGGACGGCCTCGCTGTTCGTGTATAAAGGAGGCAACCTTGGACAAGCGGAGGCCGGCGTGGCCGAAACCCCACCTTCGAACCCGAAGCCGGCTGCTGAAGGCTTGCGCACATCAGGTTGGCACCGCGCCAGGCCATGGGCCATCGTCGGCGGCATCGGCCTTCTGCTCGCGAGCTTGCTGGCGGTCTTGAGCCCATTGCGGGAAAAATCGGATGAACGGGCGCTGACCGACCTGGGATTTTCCAGGGGCACCTGCAACGACAGCGAAGGTTCAGGTATCGCACCCGATTCAGGGTGCCTGGCGTTGCGGGCAAAGCCGGAAACGACGACGGCGCAGGTCGCGGCTGCGATGCCACATCTGAGAAAGCTCGGCCTGAGGCTCGAGCTGAGTCTGGCAGACACCGAGGTCGATAGCATCGACTCGCTGAACGGACTGGATCGCCTGGAATCGCTCGACCTCACGGGCACGCCGGTCTGGAACATCGATGCGCTGAAGGGCACGCGTTCCCTCAGGAATCTTGTACTTCATCGCACCAAAGTCGAGAACGTCGATGCGCTAAAAGGATTGACCGGCCTGCAATCGCTCAATCTCTGGGAGACCCGGGTCTCGAATCTCGATGCGTTGAAGGACCTGACGAATCTGCGGCAACTCGACCTTCGGGACACGCAGGTGCGCGACCTCGACGCGCTCGAGAAATTGCCTCATCTGGAAACGCTCAAGCTGGGCGGTGCCAGGAATGTCCGCGACATCGAGCCGCTCGGCCGGCTCACCACGCTGACGACGCTCGACCTTAACGAGACCCGAGTCGAGCGCATCGATGCGTTGAAGACGCTGCATGATCTGCAGGCACTCTATCTGGCAAACACGCCAGTCCGGAACATCGATTTGCTGACGGAAATGCCCGCGCTGACCACGCTCGTGCTCGACGGCTCCAAAGTCGAGAACGTCGCTGCGACGCGGGGCTTGGTCCGGCTGGAAACGCTCGTGCTTGCGCGCACGCAAGTCACGAACATCGATGCGCTGAAGGGCCTGACGGGCCTGAGAAGACTCAATCTCGCCGACACCAGGGTCGACAACATCGATGCGCTGAGTGGGCTGACGGGCCTCCAGATGCTCAATCTCTTTCGCACCAGGGTTCGGAACATCGATGCGTTAAAGGGGCTGACCGGTCTGCAAGAACTCTATCTCGCCAACACGCCGGTCCAGAACGTCGAAGTCCTGAAAGGCCTGACCGGACTGCGAGAGCTCGTTCTCTATGGCACGATGGCCAGCAACGTCGATGAGCTCAAGGCAGCCTTGCCAAACACTCGAGTCGTTTGGTGAATGGCTCGATCAACGACGCCAGTCGAGCAGGCGCAGGCCGCGCACCCGGTTATGCGCCAAAGCAACGGTCACGCCTTCCCGGTATCGACCGGAGTCGTATTGATTCCGACCACGCGTTGTCCTTCCTTGCTGTCCTCGACTCGCCAGCCTCGCGCGTTCAACGTCTCCCGTATCTCGTCGGCCTTTGCCCAGTCCTTGGCCGCTCTGGCCCGCTCGCGCTCGCCGAGTAACGCCCGGATGCTGTCCGGAATGTCGGAGGCAACCGGCATCCAGTCGTGCAACCCAAGGCCCAGCACTTGATCGAAGCGGTCCACCGTCGCTCTCAAGGTTGCCGGTGGAAGATGGCTTTTGGCGAGTTCCCAAAGCACGGCCAGCGCCCTCGGAAGATTCAGGTCGGCATCCACTTCAGCATCGAATCGCGCGGCGAAATCCGGATCGACGCGGCCTCCTTCGGGCCATCCGGAATAGAGCTGTCGCAGCCTGTTCAACGCTGTCTGCGCGGCCTCGACAGACGCCCAGCTGAAATGCAGCTTGCTCCGGTAATGGGCCGTCAGGCACAGGTAACGGTAGGCGAGCGGTTCGATGTTGCGCGTCTGCAAGGTCACCAGACGAATGAAATCGCCACTCGATTTCGACATCTTCGTGTCGGCATCGAGCGTCAGAAAGTGCCCATGCATCCAGAAGTTCGCGAGCCGCGTGCCGTGAGCCGCCTGGGTCTGCGCAATCTCGTTGCTGTGGTGCACGGCGATGTGGTCTTCGCCGCCGCAGTGGATGTCGAACCAGATGCCGAGGTATTTGGCCGACATGGCCGAGCACTCGATATGCCAGCCGGGGAATCCGCGCCCCCATGGGCTATCCCATTCCATCTGCCGCGTGACGTCCGCCGGACTGAACTTCCATAACGCAAAATCCGTCGGGTTTTTCTTGGCGCCGACTGCGACGCGCTTGCCCGCCTGCAGGCCGGCAGGATCGAGCCGTGCCAGAAAGCCGTAATCGTCCTGCCTGCTCGTATCGAAATAGATGCCGTCATCGATCCGATACACGTAGCCGGCGCGTTCCAGCTCGCCGATGAACGCGATCTGCTCGGCGATGTGATCGGTCGCACGGCACCATACCGTCGGCTCCAGCAGGTTGAGGGCGCGCCAGTCGGCGACGAACGCGTCGGTGTAGCGCCGGGCGATGGCCCACGCCGATTCTCCGGTCCGCCGGCTGCCTTTTTCCATCTTGTCTTCGCCTTCATCGGCATCGGAAGTCAGATGACCCACGTCGGTGATATTGACGACGTGCCGCACGTCGTAGCCGTTGCGCATCAACGCGCGACGCAGGATGTCTTCGAACACGTAGGTTCTCAGATTGCCGATGTGCGCGTGGTCGTAGACGGTCGGGCCGCAGCAGTACATGCCGACCCGACCGGCGTGAATCGGCGTGAACGGGCGCACGGTACGCGACCAGGTGTCATGCAGCGCAAGCGGCATCGGGTTTCTCCGTCATGAACGTGTCGGGCCAAAACAAAAAGGCCGCCGGTTTTGCAACGGGCGGCCAGTAGGCAATTGATCGAATGCATCGCTAGATCGCTAGACGCATCTTCCCCCTGGCACGTTCTGACAACATGCGCGGACCAGCGAAGCGGGGAGTCGGGTTTGAGCGAGCATGACAACGATCCTAACGTCTGTGGGCTGCGCAGGTCAATCTCGCCGCATGACTGCATTCGGCGCCGGCGTTGCGAACAATGAGGCTGGTGTTGGACGGACAGGAATGACTCGCGACCCGCGCGATGCATTCCGGAGAAGGTACTTTTGACCGCAAGGAACTCATTGAAACGTACGAGGCGCCGGCGTAAATCGAAAATAAATCGAAAAAAAATCGGTGGTGCGAATTGCCCGCTATTCGTATTGCGTTAAAGCAGTCATCATCGTCCTGCAACGTATCGGCGTTACGCTGGACGTCATATCGACTGCGCTGAATGGTCTCGAGGAAGAGTTCACTCATCACGGATTTCAGGAAATCCGGCTGGCCAACCATTCACGTGAATGATTGCGGCATTCAGGAGAGCATCAGTCATGACAGAAAAAAAACGAATTCGGGCTGCGCTTTTCGCCGCAGCGATCGCGACGATTGCGCCGGCCTGTCAGGCGTATAACTCCACCGACTGGCTGGCGAACACCTATGGCACCCTCGCCGCCCACGTGGGCAATACCGCGCGTTCCATGTGGGTCGCGCCTGAAGGCGTCATCTATACGGCCTCCATGTGGGACGAATATGAGGGCGGCGTCGCCATCTACCAGAACGGCCGCAGCGCCGGCTCGATCGGCGTTCACGGTGAATTCCAGGGCAGCGCCATTACAGGCAATGCCACATCGATTTTCGCGGCGCTCCAATACAACAAGTCGTACGGAAGCGGTGCAGTGGGGCGATACAACCGCACCACCCGGATGCGCGATCGTTTCATTCAGGTCACCGCGTCGACCGACCAGCTTCGGGTCGACGTCGTTACCGGACTCGCCACCGCGGGCTCGCTCCTCTATGCGAGCGACTTTTACGGCAATCGCGTCCGGATCTACACGACCGATGGTGTCTGGCAGCGCGACATCAACGTGTCGGGCCCGGGCGCGCTCGCCGTAGATGGCGCCGGCAACGTGTGGGTCGCCCAGAAGCGTGCGGGGACGATCGTCGGGTTCAGTCCGAGCGGCGCGCTGCTGAACACCATCCGGATGCCCGGCGGGTCGCAGCCGTCGGCGCTGTATTTCGATGCGTCATCGAAGCAGCTCGTGGCCGGGGACGAGGGGCCCGACATGAACATCAAGCGCTACACGCTGTCGGGCACGCCGGCGCTGGCCGGCACGTTCGGCGTTCGGGGCGGTTATCTCGACACCACGACGGGAATCAAGGGGCAGGTGGGCGCGAAGCGCTTCACCCGCGTCGCCGGCATCGGCAAGGACACCGCCGGCAACCTCTATGTGCTCAACAACCCGTGGGGCGGCGGGTGGGATCTCGGCCGCGACGGCGGCACCGACATTCACGCATACGACGGTGCCGGCAACCTGCGGTGGGTGCTCCAGTCCGTCAACTTCGAGGGCGTCGCCGCGCCGGACCCGGCCACGGATGGCACGTTGTTCTATGGCGGCACCAACATCTACACCGGCAGCGCCGGCGGCACGTTCGTCGCGAACACCGTCGATCCGTTCACCTATCCGTCGGATCCGCGCATCAACGTGAACGACCCGCAGCGCGACGAGCATTTCGGGCAACTCGTTGCCGTTGGCGCGAACCGGATCCTCGTGGCGTCCGGCCAGAACCCGGCGATCTTCTACTTTTTCCATTTCAACGCGGCGAACGGCTACATCGCGATTCCGGATGCATCGATTCCAGGGCCTGCGTTCAATGCGACCCAGCGGGTCATGAACGGATTCTGCATCGACAGCAACGGAGGCGTGTGGGCCGGCCTCGACAAAACCGGTTCGATCTACCACTACCCGCTGACCGGCTTCGACGCGAGCGGCAAGCCGACGTGGGGGCCCGGCATCCCCATCCGCATTCCGCAGAGCATCCAGCCGCTGACGCGCATCATCTACCTCGCGGACAGCGACACGATGATTCTCGCGCAGGGCATCGTCGGGAGTACCGACTGGACGGCGGTCGGCACGCGGATCGAGGTGTATCACGGCTGGAGCGCGGGCAATACCACCGTACCGAATCCGGTGATCAATCTCGCCAGCTCCGGTGCCAAGTCGATCGACGCGGCCGGCAACCACCTGTTCGTCGGCTACTGGTTCAGCAGCAGCGGGCAGGCCAAGCCGAACGTCGACGCTTTCAATCTCGCGACCGGCAACCTCGACACCACGCTGGTCAACACCAGCAGCACGACCGTGGACGCCAGCAGCGCGCTCGATTCGATGTACGGCATCAGGGCATATCGTCGATCGACGGGTGAGTACGTGGTCACGAAGAACAACGTCAAGGGTTCGAGCATCACGGTTTATCGCTGGACGCCCTGATCTCCGTCAATGACCAGGGCGCCCACGCGACCGTCCGGGTCGAACGACACCTCCGCCTTCGGACGGAGAACGGAGCCGTAGCGCCAGTGACTGCTGCGTCGGGGCGTTGCCCATGGTTCTGCTGTCTGGTCCGCGTCGGGCCGGGCCGATCACACCGCACCCAGCAGCGCCTTCGGTTCGAGAAACGCCTCGAGCCCGAACGTACCGTATTCGCGGCCGATGCCCGATTGCTTGAACCCGCCGAAGGGCGCCGCGGGTTCGTGCGCGAGCGTGTTGACGAGCACGCGTCCCGCTTCGATCTGCGACGCTACCGCGCTGGCGCGCCGGGCATCGGACGAGCAGACGTAAGCCTGCAGGCCGTAGCGCGTATCGTTGGCGATTGCGATCGCTTCGTCGGTGTCGCGGTAGGCAATGATCGACAGCACCGGTCCGAATATTTCGTCGCGCGCGATGGTCATGTCGTTGCGCACGTCGCTGAACACGGTCGGACGCACGAACCAGCCCGCGTCGACGCCATCCGGACGTCCGCCGCCACCGGCAATCAGGCGTGCGCCTTCGTCGACACCGATGCGGATGTAGCGCTGCACGCGGTCCCATTGCTTCTGGCTCACCATCGGGCCGATGCGCGTGCGCGGGTCACGCGGGTCGCCGGACGGGTAATCCGCCACCGCGGCGGCGATTTTCTCCTCGAATTCCGCAAGCCTCGCCTGCGGCACCAGAATGCGCGTGCCGGCGATGCACGCCTGTCCGCTGTTCATGAAGCCGGCCTCGAGCGCGAGCGGCACGGCTGCGTCGAAATCGGCGTCGTCGAGCACGATCATCGGCGACTTGCCGCCGAGTTCCAGCGTCACACGCTTGAGCGTGTCTGCCGCCGTGCGCAGAATCGTCTTGCCGACGGCCGTCGATCCCGTAAACGACAGCTTTGCGACGTCGGGGTGCGAACAGATCTCCGCGCCGACCGTGTCGCCGCGCCCGGTCACGATATTGAACACCCCGGCCGGAAGCCCCGCTTCGTGCAGCGCCTCGGTGATCACGCGCGTCTGGATCGCGCTCATCTCGCTCGGCTTGATCACGGCCGTGCAGCCCGCGGCGAGCGCTGCCGCAAGCTTGCCGCAGATGAAGCCCGCATCGCTGTTCCACGGCGTGATCAGCCCGGCCACGCCGAGCGGATGCATCACCACGTCGGCTGACCCGGCGCGGCGGACGAACGAATACTGCTCGAGGGTGTTCGCCGCTTCCAGCAGCACGTCGCTCGCGTGGCGGGCCATCCAGCGGCCGCGCGACACGGGGGCGCCGTATTCGTCGATGATCGCTTCGAAAAGTTCATCCTCTTTTGCCGCGACGGCCGCATGCATGAGCCGCAGCATCTCCACGCGCTCGCGCTTGTCCGTGCGCGAGAACGCCGGGAATGCGCGCTTGGCCGCCGCGATCGCGGCGCGCGCGTCGTCGGCGTCGGCAAGCCGTACGCGGCCGATCACCTGCTCGGTCGACGGATTGAAAAGATCGAAGCGCTCGTTGCCGTGCGGCGTCACGAACGCGCCGTCGATGTAGATCTGGTCGATGGTCTGCATGGTCTGTCCAAAGATGCGTTGTCGTTCACGCAAGATAGGCCGTCGTTATTGAACTGACTAGCCGTACAATCGGGGATGACTTGTTGAGCAGAATGGGACAATGAAGACCTCCGGACTTGGCGAACTGGAAGCCGTTCTGGCCGTTGCGCGACATCGCAGCTTCCGCGCGGCGGCGACCGAATTGAGCGTGTCGACGTCCGCACTGAGTCATGCGGTCGCGGCGCTCGAAGCGCGCATCGGTGTGCGCCTGTTCAACCGGACGACCCGCAGCGTGTCGCTCTCCGAGGCGGGAGACCAGTTCGTGCGCAGCATCGCGCCAGCCCTGTCGACCATTCAGGCCGCATTCGAGCAGGCCGGCAGCTTCCGCGACACGCCGTCGGGCACGTTGCGCATCAATACATCGGTGGGGGCAGCGAATCAGGTGATGCCGGTCTTCATCGCGTTTCTGGAGCGCTACCCCGAGATGAAGCTCGACATCGTCACCGAGGGGCGGCTGATCGATATCGTGGTCGAAGGATTCGACGCGGGCATTCGTCTGATGGAATCCGTGCCGCAAGACATGATTGCCGTGCCGTTCGGTGACAGGCAGCGCTTTGCGGTGGTCGGCAGTCCGGCGTATTTTGAGCGGCACGCGCGTCCGCGCACACCCGCGGATCTCGCCGCACATCGATGCATTCGCAGCCGGATGCCGAGCGGGGCCATCTACCAGTGGGAATTCGAACGACACGGCGAGACGCTGCGCATCGATGGCGACGGTGCCATGACGCTGAACGACGCGGGCCTGATGCTTGCGGCGGCGCGCGCGGGGCTGGGTCTTGCCTATTTGGCCGAATGGCACGTCAAAGGGGATCTGGAGGCCGGCACGCTGGTGCGGGTGCTTGAAGACTGGACCCCGGCGCTGGACGGGTTGTGCCTGTACTATCCGGGCCGGCGCCATGTGCCCGCCGGGCTGCGCGCATTGATCGACACGATCCGCGCACATGCGGACGCCCATGCCGCACGCGTGGCCGGGAACAGAAAGCGCCGCTCGCCGCCGGCGCTTGGCACACGGCGCTGAAGGGGTGCCTGGCGATCAACCTGCCCGCGCGAGAAACTGCCGGATTTCATCGGCGAGCCAGTCGCGCAACGCGCACACCTTCGGGTCGTCCCGGCTGCCGATGCGATAGACGAGATCGTGGCCGCGCTCGGCCTTCAGGCGAACCTGGGGGAAGGGCGCAACCAGGCGCCCGGCGGCAATGTCGTCCGCGACGATCACGCTGCGTCCCAGCGCCACGCCTTCGCCGCGGATCGCAGCCTCGATGGCGAGGCTGCCGTGACTGTAGGCCGGACCGCGATCGCTGCGCACGCCAGCCACGCCGGCCAGCGCAAACCATTGCTCCCAGTTGGCCAGCATGCCGTCCTCGTGCAGCAGGGTACAGGCGGCAACGCTTGCCACGGACGACATGCCACCCATCTTCGCCAGATAGGCAGGACTGCAAACCGGAGTCACCGTCTCTTCCAGAACCCGCTCGGCGAGAACGCGCGGATAGCGGCCGCTGCCGTAGCGTATCGCCACATCCGCGTCGCCGTCGTTCAGGTCGACATACGTATCGGTCACATCGAGATGGATGTCGAGTTCAGGATGCAGTGCCTTCAGCCGATGCAGGCGCGGCGCGAGCCACTTGTTCGCAAAGGAAACGCTCGCGTTGATCTTCAGGCGCGCAATGTTGTCGTGCGCACGCAGGCGTTCCGATTCCTTCGTCAGCTCGGCAAGCACGCGGGTCACGGCAAGCAGGAACTCGGCGCCGGCTTCGGTCAGGGCGATCCGCCGGGTCAGGCGCTGGAACAGCGCGACGCCAAGATGGCTTTCGAGCGTCTTGATATGCCGGCTCACCGCGCCATGCGTGACGTGCAGCTCCGCCGCCGCCAGCGTCATGCTCAATAACCGTCCGGTTGCTTCGAAGGCGCGCAGCGTTTGCAGAGGGGGGAGCCGGTCGAACACGGTCGGGACATGTGTGAGTTTTGCTCACGCATTATATGACGACAAATGGTTTGTCAGGCAACGGGGGCGTCGTCAATATCTGTCCGTAGCCGCGGGGCGCCGTTGGCCGGGATGCATGGGAGTGGCGCTCGATCGCATCGGCAGCGGCACGTCGCTGTCGCCGGAATTGCGCTCGTGCTCGAGGTTGCGATGCGCTGCGCGCCCTTCGAAGTTATCGGTTTTCGTGTCGTTTCGCTGATCATGATTCTTGTTCTTTTCAAACTTCTCGTTACGCCGCTCCTGCTGTTGACTGCAACGATGGCCGCTCGCCGCTGGGGCGAAGCGGTTGGCGGGTTTCTGGTGAGCCTGCCGCTCACGTCGGGGCCGATATCCGTGTTCCTGGCACTGGAGCATGGCTCTGCGTTTGCGGCGCACGCGACGGCGGGTTCGCTGGTCGCAACGGCGGCGCAAGCGGCGTTCTGCATCGCCTATTGCAGATTGGCGACCCGTGGATGGCCGGTGGCCCTGGCGGGCGCGTGCGCGGCGTTTTCCGTCGTGGCCGGCTTTCTGCAATGGTGTGTGCTACCGGAAATCGGCCTGTTCATCGTCACCATTCTGGCCGTCGCGCTTGCGCTCAATCTCATCCCGAACATCACGGCCAGAACCGGCCGGCTCGATCCGGCCTGGTGGGATTTGCCGTTGCGCATGGCGCTGATTGCCGGCCTCGTGATCAGCGTGACGTTGATCGCGCCTTATGTCGGACCCGAAGCGAGCGGCGTGCTCGCGTCGTTCCCGTTCATGGCGATCATTCTTGCGGTGTTCGCTCACCGCATGAGCGGTCATGCGGCCGCGCAGCAATTGATACGCGGCATGGCCGCGGGACTGGTGGGCTTTGCTTCGTTCTTCTATGTGCTGAGCATGATGCTGACGCGGACAAACATGCTTGCCGCATACGGCACTGCGATCCTCTGCACGCTCGCGATACAGGCTGTTTCGTTGTACCGGATGCGTGTTCCGGCCGCTTTGCCGACCGAGTAAGCGCACTGCGAATGAATCCCGGATTTGCGCTGGCCGGCGGAAAGAGGAGGGTCAGAAGCCGCTTCTTATCGTGCGCAGGAAGTCACTGGCAGATTGATGCGTGTTGACTGCGTTGATGATGTCGGTGAGAAACCACGGCAGAATCAATTGCGTATCGGGGTCGCTGGCGCCGACGCTGAGCACGGTCGGTTTCGACGTGGTGGCCGCGCGCGTCGCACAGTGGCTGCCTCGCGGGACGCATGTATGGGTCTCGGGCGGGATCTGCTGGGCGTCTTGCTTGCTGGCGGGCACTGACGAGCAGCCGGCAGCGAGCACGACCAGCACAACGGTAGCGTAAAGCGGCGTCACGAAATGAACTCCAGCTACGTTACTTCGACAGAGTGGCTGGTGACGAGTTCGTCAATGCATGAAGTCGATCGTGGCAATGCGGAGACGCTTGTCCACCGTGACTTCCATCATTCTCCATGAAGGGCGCCGCGCTGCGCGGCGCGAGCGTCGTTGTCGCCGGTGCCGGCTGGTCTGGCGTGTGTTTGGCAGGCGGGGTATGCGCTGCAATGATTCGCGGCTTACTTGAGCTTCCAGATTCCCCAGATCGCAATCAGGAAGCCAAGGCCGAATCCGCAGCCCAGCAAGACGTATGTTTCCATGTGGTGCCTCTGAAATTGCGCCAGCCGTGCCGGCGTCAGTGTACGAGCAGCAATGTCGGTACCGTGTTGCCCGAGCCGTTGCATGGTGTCCCATGCTGTGTGGCGGCGCGGCGCGTGACGTTTGGTCGGCGAATACTACGCTTGGCAGCTTTCAGTTCGCATGCGCGATTCCGCCTCCGTTGCCGTCCCGTTTCCGGCGTTGGAAATAAGTCCGCTGCAATGGCGGCTCCCGGACTACAGTGAACATTTCCCCGGCACCATTGAGACGACCGCCTTCACACGACGGTTGACGTGAGGTCGAGCCATGCAACTTCAAACCGGTAACCTGTTCAGCTTCGACGGGAAGCGCGGCGACGACGAGCGGATCGACATGCTCGTCACGGGAGCGCGCCTGAACGTGGAGCGGATCGTGTCGATGGGACACGCGAGCCCCGAGGGGTTCTGGTATGACGACTCGCGCGCTGAATGGGTCCTGCTGCTGTCGGGTGCGGCCGCGCTCGAGTTCGAAGAGGACGCGACGCGGCTCGAACTGCGTCCCGGCGACTACGTGCTGATCGAGCCGCACTGCCGGCATCGCGTCGCGTGGACGCATGCAGAAGAGCAAACCATCTGGCTGGCGATCTATCACGAACGCTGAGTCGAGCGCCGATTCATATGGATTGGCCGGGACTCGATCCGACGGGTAGCGGACCGCCTTCAGCCTGCGATTGCAGACTGAAGGCCGGGCCGGCAGCGGAGTCGGATGCCAGCGGGGCGGCCGTTGGCATCCGTCGCGCTCAACTGCGGATAAACGCGAGCAAATCGGCGTTGATCGTTTCGGCGTTGGAGGTGGGCATGCCATGCGGGAAGCCCGCATAGGTCTTCAGCGTGCTGTTCCTGGCCAGCTTCGCCGACAGCAGGCCGGAATCGGCGTAAGGGACGATCTGATCGTCGTCACCATGCATCACGAGGACGGGAATCGTGGTGCTCTTCAGGTCTTCGGTGAAGTCGGTCTGCGAGAAGGCGACGATGCCGTCGTAGTGGGCCTTGGCGCTCCCCATCATGCCCTGCCGCCACCAGTTCCAGATGACGCCTTGCGACGGCGTCGCGCCGGCGCGGTTGTAGCCGTAGAAGGGGCCTGCCGGAACGTCGTAATAAAACTGCGCCCGGTTCGCCGCGAGCTGGGCCTGGAGGTTGTCGAACACCTCCTTGGGAAGGCCGCCCGGGTTGCTGTCGGTCTTGACCATCAGCGGCGGAACGGCGCTGATCAGCACGGCCTTGGAGACGCGGTCTTCCCCATGACGGGCGACGTAGTGGATGACTTCGCCACCGCCGGTGGAATGGCCGACATGGACGGCGCCCTGCACGCCGAGATGATTGACGACCGCGGCGACGTCGTCGGCATAGTGATCCATGTCATGGCCGTCCCACACCTGGCTGGATCGCCCGTGGCCGCGACGGTCGTGCGCGATGACGCGGAAGCCTTGCGCCAGGAAGAAGAGCATCTGGGCGTCCCAGTCGTCGGCGCTGAGCGGCCACCCATGATGAAAGAAGATGACCTGTGCGTCGCGCGGACCCCAGTCCTTGTAGAAGATGTCGACACCATCTTTCGTTGTGACGTATCCCATGATTGCTCCTGGTCAGTGGGCGATATCCATCAGTGACATGCTTGCCGGTTGCTGCCGATCAGTGATGGCGGGTTGATCGAACGGCAAGGTGGCCGCCGCGTTTCTGTTGGCGACGAAGCGACTCTAGGATTAAAGTTAGGTTTAATGTCAATACGCTGACGAGGCAAGCATGAGAATCGGGGAGCTGGCGAAGCTCAGCGGCCTGACGGCCTCCCGGATCCGTTTTTACGAGGCAGAAGGGCTGATCGCGGGCGTCGAACGCAGTACGAATGGCTATCGCGACTACTCCGAGGATGCGGTGTGGATGCTGGAGATCATCTCAAGCGCGCAGAGCGCAGGGTTCTCGCTCGAGCAGATCCGTCATCTGCTACCGGTGGGGGCCGGCGACTGGCAGCATGACGGGCTGCTGGAAGCGCTCGAACGGAAAGTCGCCGAAATCGACGCGATGCAGAAGCGCCTCAACGAGAACAAGGCGCAACTGCTGGTCGCCATCGACAGCATCAGGAACAGGCCGACCGATTTGAACTGCTCCGAGCGGACGCGGTGGGTGATGGATCGGCTGCGCGATCACGGGGTGGTGTCGAACCGGGGCAAGGGCCGTCGCTCAAGCGCGGAATGATTCGAACGCAAGATTCGCAGCCAGGACGACGACCGACGCGGTCCTCTATTCCGGCGCTTGACCTTAAAGTTGAGTTCAACCTTAAAGTGCTTGCTGACTGCAGTGCGTCAGCAGGCTTCGGGTGTTGCCTGCCACGGTCAATCATCGAGGAGGGGCAACGAACATGGACAGGCGGTTCACACAGGTCGAATTCGGGCCGCACAAGGTCGACGTGCCTGAAGGCGGGTACTACGACCGATTCCGGATGAACCCGAACCTGGACGAGGTGGCGCGCGATCCCGCCGCGGGGAACATCGATTTTTTCCGTCGGATACCGAAGCGCCAGGTTGCTTCGAGGGTCGGCCCGACGTGGGCGCCGAACTTCTACTATCGTTCCAGCAACATCCAGCTGTTGTTCCTTGCGCCGCTCGAACGCTTGCGGGCCATGCTGCCGGTGCCGCTCGAGCCGCTGCGGGCGCTTCCGGGGCACGGGCTGGTGGCGCTGACGTTCTTTTCCTATTCGGTCTGCGATAACGATCCGTATGACGAAGTGTCCGTCGCGGTGGTCATCCGCCGGCCCGGCGCGCGAGGGTCGCACGCGCTGGAGCTGATCGATTCGATGCGCCGCCGGAGCTTCTTTGCACATGTGCTGGCACTTCCCGTCACCACGGAGATTGCGCGGGTGCGCGGCGTACACGGCTATCAGCTGCCCAAGTGGCTCGCCGATATCGACGTGAACATCGGCGCCGACGCAAGCGCTCGCATCGCCGGTCCGGGCGGCCGGCCGGATCTGAGCCTGACCGCGCCGCTCCCTGCGCTGAGCAACGTTGCGCCCCAATCGCGGATGGGCACGACGACCATGATCAATCTCATCGACGGCGAATGGCACCAGACCTCGGTGCAGACCAATACGCTGTCGTTCGCGCAGCGTATGTTGCCGCGCGACGTCAAGCTGGTGCGGCATGGCGGACCGCTGAGCCAGTTGCTCGATGGATTGGGGGCCTCCTCCATCGTTCGTCTCGACGTGGTCAAGGACGCGCAACTGGTCCTCAATCTGCCGACGCCTTTAAACGCCTTCGATGGACCCGCAAAGTAAAGGCAGCGACGCTGATGCTCCCATACTCCCGCTCCGAAGGAATCGTCCATGACCACGCCGGCCTATGATCTCGTCGTATTTGGCGCCACCAGCTTTGTCGGGCAGATCCTGACCCGCTACCTGTCCGAACATCTGTCGGGCGGCGGCGAGACGCTGCGCTGGGCCATCGCCGGCCGATCGGAAACGAAGCTCAGGCGGGTCAGGGATTCGCTGGGCGCGGCGGGGCAGGCGTTGCCGATCATCGTCGCCGACGCGGCCGACGAAGCGCAACTGCAGGCGCTATGCGCGCAAGCGCGCGTGGTCGTGTCTACCGTCGGACCCTACGCGCTTCATGGGGAGCCGCTCGTCAAGGCCTGCGTGGAAAGCGGCACGGACTACTGCGACCTCACGGGCGAGACCCAGTGGATCAAGCGGATGATCGAAAGGTACGAGGCCGCGGCCCGGCAATCGGGGGCGCGCATCGTCCATTGTTGCGGCTTCGATTCGGTTCCGTCGGACATGGGCGTCTTTTTCCTGCAGCAACAGGCCATGCGGCAATGGGGTGGGCCGGCCGCGCAGGTGAAGATGCGCGTCAGGACGCTGAAGGGAGGGGCATCGGGCGGAACGGTGGCGAGCGTGATCAACGTTGTTCGGGAAGCGGCGGCCGACCCCGCGTTGCGCAGGGAACTGCTCGATCCTTATTCGCTGTGCCCGAAAGGTCACGGATTCACGGTGCGGCAGCACGCGGTCAGATCGGCCGAATTCGATGGCGACTGCGCTGCGTGGATCGCCCCCTTCGTGATGGCGGCCATCAACGAGCGGGTCGTGCATCGCTCCAATGCGCTTGCGGGCAACGCCTATGGCAGCCGGTTCACCTATGACGAAGCCGTCATGACCGGCACGGGCCTCAAAGGCCGCCTCGCCGCCCTGACGATGGTGGCCGGCCTGGGCGCGTTCATGGTGGGCGTCGTCATCAAGCCGGTGCGCAGCCTGATGGAGCGGTTCCTGTTGCCGAAGCCCGGTGAGGGGCCGAGCGTCGAGGCCCAGTTGGCCGGCCGCTACGATTTGCGATTCTTCGGCCGCACCGACGACGGGCGAACCCTGCGTGTCAAAGTCACCGGGGATCGCGATCCGGGTTACGGCTCGACGGGCAAGATGCTGGGCCAGGCCGCGATCAGTCTCGCGCTGGATTGCTGCAGGGACGGCGACAAGACAGGGCGCGGCGGCGGCTTCTGGACGCCTGCCACGATGTTCGGCGAGCGCTTTGTCGAGCGTCTGGTTCGCCATGCGGGGTTGCGTTTCGAGTTGATGTGACACGTTGCGTTCCGTGCGTGAACCCGCCTGCCGCGTTACAGGAGTGCGACGACCTGTTCGGCGGTCGCCTTCGCCGACTGCGGATTCTGGCCGGTCACCAGGCGACCGTCGACGACGACGTTCGACGTGAACGGCAGCAGCGCCTTCTCATAGCGCGCACCGCGCTGCTCCATTTCCTGCTCGACGTTATAGGGCACCTTCTTCGCGACGCCGGCCAAAATTTCTTCCACCCACGAATAACCGGTGATCCGGCGCCCGGCGACCAGCAGCGTGCCGTCCGACAGCCTCGTGTTCAGTAATCCGCAATATCCGTGGCAGACCGACGAGACGACTCCGCCGCGTTCATAGATCTCGCGCGTGAGCCGCTGCAACCCGGCATCGTCCGGGTAATCCCACATGACCGCGTGGCCGCCGGTGAAATAGATCGCATCGAAATCGGCCGGGTCGATCTCGTCGGGCCGCGCCGTGTTCGCGAGCAGCGCCTGGTTGGCCTTGTCGGCGCGCCATGCTTTCGCGGCGGCATCCGCGTGCGGCCATTTGAGCGAGCGGGGCTCCAGCGGCGACACGCCGCCCTTGGGACTCACGAGCTGCTGCTGATACCCTTTCGCCGCGAAGATGTGATGGGCATGGGTCAGCTCGGACAGCCAAAGGCCGGTCGGTTGCGACGGGTCGGCGTAGTGCGCGACGTTGCTGACGACGTGAAGTATGCGCTTGGTCATGATGCGATTTCCCCTTCATCGGCCACGGGCGGCCGTCGTCGACGCGCCGCCGTTTTGTCAGATGGCAGAACACATACCCATGGCCTCGATACGCTTGCCGAGGAAAACCATAACCTTTAAGTGAAGTTAAAGGTCAAGATCTTTTTTCCTTGCCCGCTCCAGCGCGCTTTTCAGGCAGAACGAGACCGTCCAGCAAGGTCGTCAACGCATCTTCGATCGCATGATCGCCGACTTTCTCGCGCACCAGCCGTCCGTCGATCGCGAGCATCGTCAGGCCGTGGAGATGCGCCCAGCAGGCTGTCGCCTGGCCGAGCGCGGGGCGCGGGCGGATCGTGCCGGCCCGCTGACCGTGCTCCAGGATGTCGACGACCAGCAGGAAGGGCGCTTGCGTGCGCGGATCGAGATGGATATCCGAAGGCTCCCCGGCATCCGCGGCGAACATCAGGCGATAAAGATCCGGGTTCCGTTGGCCGAATGCGAGATAGGCGTAGGCCAGCGCACGCATGACCGCTGGGGCGTCCGACGCAGGATCGACGGCTGCGGCGAGCGCATCGCGCAGGCGATCGAATCCGATCAGCGCCAGTTCGTGAAGCAATGCCGCCTTGTCCGGGAAATGGCGGTAGGGCGCGGAGTGGCTGACGTTCGCCCGTCGCGCAATCTCGCGCAGCGTGAATTGCCAGCCCTGCTGCTCGTGCAGCGTGTCGAGCGCCGTTTCGATGATCGCGCGCCGCAGATCCCCGTGGTGATAGGCCTTTTGC
Organism: Burkholderia sp. PU8-34; assembly: GCF_053427725.1. NCBI lineage: Bacteria > Pseudomonadati > Pseudomonadota > Betaproteobacteria > Burkholderiales > Burkholderiaceae > Burkholderia > Burkholderia sp. PU8-34. Next base: position 228,775 of record NZ_JBSAXC010000007.1, on the reverse strand, counting down.
GCGGCGTCTGCGTCGGCATCTGACGGCATCGTGTTGCTCCAATGTTGACAGGGAACACATTGTGATCCTATGATCCGGATCAAGCAAGTTGACAGTGTCTACATCGACGCAACCCCGTGAGGTGCAACATGGCCGTTTCCGCAGAATCCAGCTCGAGCATCGACCCGGCGGCGTTGCTGGCCCGCCAGCGCAGTGCATTTGTCAGGGAGGGGCCGCCGAGCATGGAGCAGCGCAAGGCGCGGCTCGCCCGCCTGCGCGCCGCGGTACTCGCTCATCGCCGTGACGTGGAGGAGGCGGTCAGTGCCGATTTCGGGCATCGCTCGCGCCATGAGACAGCGATCATGGAACTGGTCGGCGTGATCCAGGCGATCGATTACCTGACGCAAAACCTGCGCCGCTTCATGAAGCCCCAGCGCCGGCACGTCGGGATCTTCTATCGCGCCGGGCAGGCTCAGGTGGAATACCAGCCCGTGGGCGTCGTCGGCGTGATGGCGCCGTGGAACTACCCGTTCTCGCTGACGTTCATTCCGCTGGCCACCGCGCTGGCTGCCGGCAACCGCGCGATGCTCAAGCCTTCGGAATTGACGCCGCGCACCAGCGAGATCATCCGGCGGATGCTCGCGGACACCTTCCCGAGCGAGGAAGTCGCGGTCGTACTCGGCGGCCCGGAAGTCGGCGCCGCCTTCAGCGGCTTGCCGTTCGACCATCTGCTGTTTACCGGCAGCACGCAGGTAGGCCGCAAGGTCATGAAGGCGGCAAGCGACAACCTGGTGCCGGTGACGCTCGAACTGGGCGGCAAGAGCCCCGTGATCGTGGCGAGGGGCCATGTCGATGGCCGGACGATGTCCGACATCGCGTTCGGCAAGCTGTCGAACGGCGGGCAGACCTGTGTTGCCCCCGACTATGCGCTGGTTCACGAAGACGATCTGGACGCATTCGTCGCACAATACGATGCGGCAGTGGCCCGCTTCTATCCGGACGGGCCAACCAGTTCGGATTACACATCGATCGTCAGCGACCGGCATTACGATCGCCTGAGAGGGCTCGTCGACGACGCGCGACGCAAGGGCGCGCGGGTGATCGAGGCGGGCGTGAGTCCGCAGAGCGCGGCCACCCGCAAGCGCACGCTTGCGCCCACGTTGATCGTCGGGGGAAGTGACGACAGCGCGGTCATGCAGGAAGAGATCTTCGGGCCGATCCTGCCCGTGCGCACGTACCGCACGATCGACGAGGCAATCGACTACGTGAACGCTCGGCCGCGGCCGCTTGCGCTCTACTACTTCGGCGCCCGGAATGGCGATTGCGAAACGGTGCTGAAGCGAACCACGTCAGGCAATGTCGGCATCAACAACACGCTCATGCATGTCGCGCAGGAAGACCTGCCGTTCGGCGGCATCGGGCCGAGCGGGATGGGCGCTTATCACGGCATCGAGGGATTCCGCGCGATGAGCCACGCCAAGGGGGTGTTCGTGCAGGGGCGCTTGAGTCTTCCGAGTCTGCTGCGTGCACCGTTCGGCAAGCTCGCCGATTTCGCGCTGGCGGCACTGCTCGGGCCGAGCCGAAACCCGGGCGGCGCACGCGTCTGGCGGCCGCGTGCGGACTAGCGGCAGCAATTAGCAGGACAGACCCTGGAGCGATGGAATGACGCTCGGCGACACCAGGTGGCAGATGGTTCTCCACGTGCCTGACGCCGCGCACGCCCTCGGCCGCGATGGATCGTAAAGTGCGCTCACAAACCTTGCGGCAACGCTTTGGTGTCGCGGGCCACGCTTGCCCGGCTCTTCAGCGAGCCGACGACGGCCACTCCGCCGGCTTGCTGCACGTTGGCCAGTTTCCGGGCCCAATACGCTTCGATCTCCGCGATCAGGTCCGACGGCGGGGTGCCGTAGTTTTCAGCGGCTGCGTCGCCCCGGCCCTCGACGATGGCCCACCGGAAGAGCGCCAGCGCTGCGGCCGAGCCAGCGTCGTCCCCGGGGTCGGCTTTCATCAGGATGAATACGACACCAGGAATCGGCCAGGCCTGGTCGCCGGGCGGATTGGTCACCGTCTGGTAGAAATCGTCATTGCCGCCCCAAGTCACGGATTCCACCGCAGCCTTGAAACTTGCGGCCGATGGCTCGACAAACGCGCCACTCTGGTTCTGAACGATCGCGTGGGCGAGGTGCGCCGGCGCGGCATAGGCCAGTTCGACATAGCCGATCGCCCCCTTCACCTGCCGGACATAAGTGGCGACGAGCTGGCTGTTCGTGGCGTTGACCCCCACGGGCCATTTGACCGTCAGGCCGCTGCCCACCTGGTCACGCCATTGCGTACTCACCGCGCAAAGGTAGTTTGTCCAGTTGAAGGTCGACCCGGAGCGATCCCCGCGATGCACCACGACGATTTTCAGATCAGGGAGCGCGAGACCGGGATTGACCGCCTTGATGGCCGCGTCATTCCATTCGGTGATCTTGCCCAGGTAGATGTCCGCCAGCAGCGCGCCCGTCAAGTGGAGCTGTCCCGCGGCAATGCCATCGAGGTTGACCACCGGCACGAGGCCGCCCGCCGCCACCGGAAACTGGATGAGTCCCGATGCGTGCAATTCGTCGGGTTTCAGCGGCATGTCCGACGCGCCGAATTTCACTTTCGCCGCTTTCAGCTGATCGATGCCGTTCCCGGAGCCAATGGCACGAAAACTGACCTGCTGGCCGGTCCTGTTGTAATAGGAGGCGGCCCACTTCTGCATCAGGGGATCGAAGAAGCTCGAGCCGGCGCCCGTGATCCCGCCCGCCGCCTGCGCTGCCAACGCATGACCCGCGACGACGCACGTCACCGCTATACATCGAAACAGCGGCCACAGGTAGCGCGCCGTCGGGGGAATCAGTGCGGAAATCAGAACGACAATGGTGCGCTGGAATTTTGTGTTCATGGCGGCGGCCCCATCAAGCGTTTGGGTTGCGCCTGCCCACCCGCCCAAGGATCGCGGCGCGCCGGCAGGTACGCATGCACTGTATGCGCTGGCCGCATGCGCATGAATCAGGCGCCCTTCCTAAACGAGGCTAGGGGATTGTCTTATTCGGGGGGCGGGCGCCGCCCTACTGGCTGTCGATCCACTGAATCGCGAAGCGCATCAGCTCCTTGCCGTTACGGATATTCAGCTTTTCCTTGATGTTGGCCTGATGCGCCTCGATGGTCTTCACGCTCCGATTCAGTTTCCCGGCGATTTCGCGGCTGCTGAAGCCGAGTCCGATCAGGTGCAGGATCTCGAATTCGCGTTCCGAAAGGTTCGCAATCGGGCCCTCCGGCTTTTTTTGTGGGACCGTAAGGGCCCGCGCCAGCTTTTCATGCATGGCGGCGCTCAAATAAATATTGCCTGCCAGCACTTCGCGGATGGCGCTCACGACGTGCTCCGTGGCCTCGAGTTTCATCAGGTACCCGTTTGCCCCGGAGCGCAGCGCGCGCTCGGCAAACAGGCTTTCGTCATGCATGCTGAGGACGAGGATGGCCAGATCCGGGTAGCGGTGGCGGAGGGTCTTGACGAGATCCAGGCCGGAGTCCGATTGCAGGCTGAGGTCCACAATGGCCATGTCGGGCCCGCAGGCCATCGCCGCCAGCGCTTCATCGGCGCTGCCGGCCGCACAGCAGACGTTCAGGTCCCCTTGCAGATTCAGCAGGTGCGTCATCCCCTCCCGGATGATCGGGTGGTCATCCACGATCAGGATGCGAGTCGCGCGGGCGGAACTAGACGATTTCCCGTGCATCGCCCGGGCCCTCCGGCAGCGGATAGCGGATGGCGACCGTGGTGCCGCCGAAAGCATTGCGGGTCACGGTGCAGGAGCCGCCCAGAAGGCTTGCCCGGTGACGCAGGTTGTGAAGTCCCGATCCCGACGCATGCGCCATTTCTTCCTGGCCAAGGCCCACCCCGTCGTCACTGATTGAAAGCGTCTGCATGCCGCCTGTCCGCTCCAGGTCGATCCACAAGCGCCGGCCCTGGCTATATTTCAGCGCGTTGTTGACCGCTTCCTGTGCCGCGCGGTAGAGGTTGATCTGCGTGAGCGGATCCAGCAAGTCCACATCCGGTGCGATCTGCAGCATGCAATCCACGCCGTTGAGCGTGCGAGCCGTCTCCGCCAGCCCATGCAGTCCGGCCGCAAGGCCACCATATTCCATGGCAACCGGGTCCAGGCCATGGGCGATTCTGCGGGTCATCAAGGCCGCCTGCTTCACCAATCCGACGATGATTGCGGCATCGGCGGCAGCCGGGTGGCCCAGGCTCTGCAGCTTCTGGTTCAGCGCGGCGCTGTACAGACCGAGGCTGGTCAGGTGCTGGCCAAGTCCGTCATGCAGTTCCCGGCCGATGAGCCGCTGCTGCTGGTCGCCGATCCGGATCAGTTCTCCTTCCAGCAGACGGCGTTGCGCCATCTCTTCCTTGAGTTCCTTGTTGGTCTTCTCCAGGTCTTCGGTGCGCTCCTGGACGCGCCGTTCCAGGTCGATGCGGGCGGCCTGCAGCAGGCTGAGGACACGCTGCTCCTGTGTACGCGCCGCCACCAGCAGCAGCCCGGCTACCGCCACGACGTTCGCGAAGATGCACCACCCGACGAGGCTATCCACCGGCGTGTCGGCGGCGAAGGGGCCCGTGCCGTGGGTGGTACCCCAGATGGCCACGATCGAGACCATCAGCGTCGTGAGGCTGATCCCCAGGTGACCGAAGCGCAGCGCCGCCCAGACGATGAACGGAAAGACCGCCAGGGCGGCAGGATAGTAGCCGTGCCCGGCAAATTGCGGGGCATCGAAGATGAGGTAGCTCACCCAGAACGTCGCAACGGCCAGTGCGCACGCCTCGACGGCCTGCTGTGTGGAGCGCAACGGGTTCGAATACGTGAGGACGCTGAAGAGGGGCGGCGCGGCGACCAGGACGCCCATCATGTCGCCGAGCCACCATTTCAGAAAGGTTGCGCCGTACTCGGCGGGCGGCACCAGGCCCGCGCCAAGCAGCGCGGTTACGCCAATCAGCGCACTGACTGCCGTGCTCGCCACCGCGGCGAGGCCGATGAAAGCCAGCACGTCGTGGATGCGGTCGAGGGTGAGCTGGAATCGGACCGCGCGGTTCAACAATATCGCTGCCGTCAAGGTTCCGACCATGGCGCCGGTGCCGATCACCGCGGCCACGCCTGCGGGCACACCCCCCGACACGTTGGCCAGGAAGGAGCCAATCGCAATGCCCGGGGCAACGGTGAAGCCCAGCGCGAGCAGCGCAACCAGCGCGATGCCGCTGGACGGCCACACCAGAGAGACTGCGCCGCCCACGACCGCAAAGGCAAGGCCAAGCTTTGCGCCCGCGTAATACGCCAATGCAACCATCCCGGTGCGCAGGAAGAGGCTGAACCTGGACTTGCCCCGAATGGTAAGCATTGTTCACACCATATCCTGAAGGACAGATCCTTGCGGGCGTCAACGCGTTCTTTCGTCAGCCAATTGGGTCGCTCGGCGCTTGCTCCCGGCCGGACTTGATGATTGTGGCGGCAGCCACTGCGTTAATCAAACGCTACACAGCGCAGCGCTCCCGGGTCTCTGCAGGACGCGCGCCGATCGCTGTTCGCTGTTCGCGTCATCGATATGCCTGCCGTCGTGGAGTCACGTTAGCCGAGACGCGCGACACGACGGCCATGCCCGTTCACGGTCTGTCCCACGGTGGCACGCCTGAAAACGCGTCGACCAGAAAATCGATTGCCGCACGGACTTTCGAACTGACGTGGCGACGGCTCGGATACAGCGCGAGCACGTCGATGTCCGGCAAGCGGTATTCAGGCAATACCCGAACGAGCCTGCCCGCGCGGAGATCGTCGCCAATCAGGAACGTGGGCTGCCAGATCACGCCTTGCCCTGCGAGTGCCGCCGCGCGTGCCGTGTCGCCGTTGTTGGTGCGGATGTGGCAGTTGACCTCGACAGCATGCGTGTTGCCGTCGTGGTCCATCAATTGCCAGACATCTGCCGTGGTGGCGTAGGTATAGCCGATGCATCGGTGTGCGAGCAGGTCCGCCGGTAAGGCCGGATGTCCGCTGCGCTTCAGATAGTCGGGGGACGCGCACAGGATGTTTGTCGATGTCGCGAGTTTGCGGGCCGCATGGTCGGCCGTGCCGGCGTGCGAGATGCGAATGGCCAGGTCGAAGCCCTCCTCGACGATATCGACGACGCGGTCAATCAGCGTGATGTCGAGTTCGACGTCCGGATATCGCTGCATGAATCGAGGCCATAGCGGCGCGAGATGCAGGATGCCGAAGCTGACCGGCGCATTGATACGCAGCCGTCCGCGCGGTTCGATCGACGTTGCCGACACGAGTCCTTCCGTTTCCGCAACGTCTTCGAGGATCGTCTTGCATCGCGAATAGAGTGTTTCGCCGCCTTCGGTCAATGACAGCTTGCGCGACGTGCGGTTGAGCAGTCGTGTACCGAGATGCGCCTCCAGTTCGTTCACATAGCGGGTTACGTTCGCGGGCGACGTTTCGAGCGCGTCGGCCGCGCGCGCAAAGCTGCCCCGATTCACGACGGTCATGAAGACCTCAAATGCGCGCAGCCGGTCCATATCTGTTCGCCTGTCGTTCACAAAAGCTGAATGTTACCGCCATATTTTTGCTATTTCCGTACAAAGAGATGAATCCTATAGTGCCTCTCACGGAGCCGACGCATTGGGCATCGGTCCATCAATGACGCAGGAGATTGAACATGCAACGCTTGACAGGAAAAGTCGCGATCGTCACGGGCGCCAGCGCAGGGATTGGTCGCGCGGCCGCAAAATTGTTTGCCGCAGAGGGCGCGAAGGTCGTGGTGGCGGCGCGCCGCGAAGCCGAACTCAACGCGCTCGTTGAAGAGATCGCCCGTGATGGCGGAACGGCCGTGTCGCTCGCAGGCGATGTGCAATCCGAAGCATTCGCGAAAGCGCTGGTCGAACTCGCCGTCAGCCGCTTCGGCCGTCTCGACATCGCGTACAACAACGCGGGGACGCTCGGTGAAATGGGACCGTCCACCGGGATCTCGGAAGCGGGCTGGTCAGCCGCGCTGGCCACCAATCTGACGAGCGCGTTTCTCGGCGCCAAGCATCAGATTCCGGAAATGATCAAGCAAGGCGGCGGGTCGATCATCTTCACGTCGACGTTCGTCGGCTATTCGTTCGCGTTTCCGGGCACCGCCGCCTATGCGGCGAGCAAAGCCGGGCTGATCGGACTGACGCAAGCGCTCGCGGCCGAATATGGCCCGCATGGCGTGCGCGTCAACGCCATCCTTCCGGGCGCCGTGGACACGGAGATGTACCGCGGCATGAACGACACGGCCGAATCGCAGGCGTTCGTGACAGGCCTGCACGCGCTCAAGCGAGTCGCGAAGCCGGAAGAGATTGCACGGTCGGCGCTCTACCTCGCATCCGACGATGCGTCCTTCGTGACGGGTACGGCTTCGTTGGTCGACGGCGGTGTGTCGATCACGCGCACATGATTCGTTGAAGGCAGTGTCTGCAGGTTCGCCGCCGCGTTCCGATCGACAGGGCGGCGCGTAATCGTGAAACGGCGGCGGATGTCATCCGGCCGCCGTTTTCGTTTTCACGTGACGGACGCGATCGTCAGGTCACTGACGATGCTTCGATTTCCGCTGTGCACGCCGACGGCATCGCACAAGGATGCACCGGAACGAAGCCGTCAGAACTTGTGCCGGATCCCGACGATCGCGAGTTCCTGCGTATCCGTGCCCGAGTTCACGCCGTACGAGCCGACCGATGCCGCGGCCTTCACGATCGCGCCGCTCGCGTTGAGCGTCCGGCCGCTCGCCTTCTGGTAGCCGAACAGCGCGTACAGGTCCGTGCGTTTCGACAGCGCGTAGTCGCCGCCGAGGTTGACCTGGTTGTAGTGCGCGGAAGTCGGCCCCGTCAGCGACGTGTAGTTGTAGCCGACACCCGCGCGCAGCGCCGGCGAGAACTGCCAGTTGAGGAACGCCGAGCCGTTGTTGAACTTCGCGGTCTGGTTGAACGCCGACAGCGTATCCGTACCGTATTGCGTATTCGAATACGCGAGGCCGAAGGTCGCCGGGCCGAGCACGTACTGGCCGCCGACGCGCACGATCTGAATCGACTTCGCGCTCGAGAAGCCCTGGTTGATGACGGTGTTGAACAGCGTGTCCGAGCTGCTCGACCACGTGCGCACGCCGTTCGCCGTGCTCGTGCCGCCGTTCGCGAAGAAGTAGCCGGCGCCGAGCGATAGCGGACCGTTCGCGTAGCTCAACCCGAAGCTGTACGTGCGGCCGCTGCCCGTCGCGCCCGCGACGCCGCCGAAGCCGTACAGCGCTTCGAACTGCAAGCCGGAAATCAGCGGGCTCGTGTACTTCACCGAGTTCGACACGCGCAGGCTGTTGTCGTAGTTGTCGAGATCGCCGGGCGTCGCGAATACGCCGCCGAAGTAGTTGTCCGCGGTGAGGCCCTGCACGAGATCGACAATCGGATCGTACTGGCGGCCGAGCGTCACGGTGCCCCACGTGTTGCTCGTCAGGCCGACCACCGACTTGCGGCCGAACTCGCGTCCGCCCTGGTTGAGCGTGCCCGTGCCGACGTTGAAGCCGTTCTCGATCTGGAACAGCGCGGCGAGGCCGCCGCCGAGATCCTCGATGCCGCGCAGCCCCCAGCGGCTGCCCGACAGGTTGCCGCTGCTGAACTTGATGAGATTCGACGCGTTGCTGCCGCTCGCGTTCTGCGCGTTGTGCACGTATGCAATGCCTGCGTCGACGATGCCGTACAGCGTGACGCTGCTCTGCGCGTGCGCATTGCCAGCGGCGAGCGCGGCCGGCAGTGCGAGAAGGGTGAGTCGCTTGAACGACGTCATGTTTTGGTTACCCCCGTGGTCGATTGGTCGGACGAATCGCTGAACGATACGGACCACGCACTTTCGAGGGAACCAATAATTTGTCGAATCGTTATCAGGGGCGGATGGGCTTGTGCCGGGGCGGGGGATGTGGCAGCGCGCGATGCGAGCAACGCGGAAATGCGGTACGGCAAGCGCCTACTGCACCACCTCTGCGGCCTCCCAAGACCGATGAACACGATCTTCTTCCATGTCAGCCACGCGAACTCGAGCTGATAGTCGGGCCAGGGTGCGCGCAGCAGCGCGTGGGGCGCACCGGGCAGGCCGACGAAGTGCCGGCGGATCATCCGAGGTATGCTGCAGCCGCAATGAAGCGCAGGAGGTTCGAGGGCGAAGGCGCCGCGAACGATCTGGCCATCTCGATCCGAGGGACTTTGAATGGATATCCGCGCAGTCATTTTCGATTTCGACCTGACGTTGGCGGACTCGTCCGCAGGCATCGTCGAGTGCACGCAGCATGCGCTGCGCGAACTCGGCTACGAAGCCGCGGCGAGCGAGCGGATTCACACGGTGATCGGGCTGCCGCTGCAGTCGATGTTCCATACGTTGACCGGCGACGACAGCGGGGCGCGCGCGGACGAATTCGCGCGCCGCTTCGTGGCGCGGGCGGACGTCGTGATGGTTGCGTCGACGAAGATCTATCCGGAAGTCCCGCGGCTGCTCGCGCGGCTGCACGAGCTGGAGATGGCCATCGCGATCGTGTCGAGCAAGTTTCGCTACCGGATCGAAGCGATACTCGATGCGGCCGGATTGCGGGAGCGGATCGACCTGATCGTCGGCGGCGAGGACGTGCAACGCCACAAGCCGGACCCGGAAGGGCTCGTGCTCGCGCTGGCACGGCTCGATATTCCACCGTCTGCGGCGCTCTACGTCGGCGACCACGCGGTCGATGCGCAAGCAGCGGAGCGGGCCGGCACGCGATTCGTCGGCGCGGTGAGCGGCTCAACGTCGTTCGACGCGTGGTCGCGCGTCGGCAAGGCGGCGGTCACGCGCGATATCGGCGAGCTTGCGGATCTCGTGCGGCAACCACTACGCTGACGATCGCCGCGCGTTACCGGCTTGCTTGCCGGTATGGCCACGCGCAGTGAATCACATCCCGGGCGGCGCGAACGTCAGCGTGTACGGGTTATACCGATGCTTGTTGTTCGAATCGTGCCGATCATCGCACCGAAGTCGAATCGGCGGCGCTCGCGTGCAACAGCGTCAGCGCGTCGCGAACGAGATGCGCGAAACCGGCCGGCTGATGCCGGTCGCCGGATTGCTGGCCGCCGATCAGGCACAGATGCGCGAGCCGCCCGACGAGCAGTGCCTTGACAGGGTCGTCGATCCGCGAGCGGCAGACCGACATCGCAAACGACAGCCGGGTATCGTCGACGCGGCGCTGGAATTCGGCCACCAGCGGATCGCGACGCGCCCACGCGCGGATCGCGATTTCCCGTTCGGGCCGCTTTTCCGCGGCGATCGTCATGTAGCGCGCGAGCACATCTTCCAGCCCGTCGCCTTGCGCGGCATAGGCGAGCATCCGCTCCACATAGTCGGATTCCCATTGCGCGAGCAGCGCGCGGACGTAGTCGGCCCGGCTGCGGAAGTGATGGTAGAACGACCCGCGCGTCACGTTCAGGCGTCGCGCCAGCTTCTCGGCGGACACCGCGGCATAGCCGTCGCGATCCAGCGCATCGAATCCTAGCCGAGCCGATCGTGTCTGTCGCTAACGCTTCGAAGCCCGGATTCCGCCCGGGTATCGAAGGCGCTCGTCGCGCGGTCGATCGATCGGTGAGCGCGGCGTCCGCGTATCGCCATCGAAGCACAAGCGTATCGTGCCGCGCACGCGCCGTCCGTGCCGCTCGCCGGCAACCCAAGCATGATCCATGCCTTCGACGGCCAGCGCCCCCCGGTCGCCACGGGCACCAGTTGTCCCGCCGTACCACGCGTCCACCGAACTCCACTACACTCGCGCTTATGAGAGGTCCGCCCCCGCGCGGCCCCGCACAATCAGGAGATTTTGTGGATCTGTTCCAGTCGATGGAAGCTTTCGTTCGCGCAGCCGAAGCGCAGAGCTTCGCCAACGCCGCGCGCCAGCTCGGCGTCGCGAAATCGGTCGTCACCGCGCGCGTCAAGCAGCTCGAGGAACATTTCGGTGTGCCGCTGTTCCATCGATCGACGCGCGCCGTGCGGCTGTCGGAGCTCGGCGAATCGTATTACCGCGAGTGCAGCGCGCTCGTGAACAAGGTGCACGAACTGTCGGCGCGCTCGTCGAACGATCCGCAGGCGCTCGCGGGCACGCTGCATGTGCACGTGCTGCCGGGTTTCGCGCTCGGCCATTTCTCGCGCGTGCTGACCGACTTCCGCGAAGCGTACCCGCGCATCGAGTTCGTCGTGACGGTCAACGACCGTGTGATCGATCCGGTGCAGGAGGGCTTCGATCTCGCGCTGCAGATCTATCCGGCGGCGTCCAACCTGCTGATCGAGCGGCGGCTGTTTCCAGTGCGCGGCACGCTGTGCGCCGCGCCGGACTACCTGAAGGAAGAGCCGCCCGTCGAAACCCCGCTCGACCTGCTGCGCCACGATTTCGCATGCTATTCGTATTACCCGTGGGGCGACCGCTGGCCGCTGATGCGCGGCAGCGAACGCTTCGAGATCGCGCTTTCGCCGGTGCTGAAGACCAACAGCGTGCATCTGCTGCTCGAGTTCGCGCGCGCGGGCGCCGGCATCGCGTACCTGCCGACGATGGTCGCCGCGGCCGACCTGCTCGAACAGCGCCTCACGCGCGTGCTGCCCGACTATGCGGCGCCGCCGCTGTGGCTGTCGGCGGTGTACCCGGCGTCACACCGGGCGACGGCGAAGGTCAAGGCGTTCGTCGATTTCCTGCGCACGCGCTATGCGCGCGAACCGCAATGGGACAAGGCGCTCGGCATCGCGACGGGCGAGGACGAGCCGGGCAGTATCGACGACGAACTCGCATAGAACGGGACCGGCACCCACGTTCGCAGCCCGCACCCATGCCCATGCCGGAGCCAGAGCCAGAGCCAGAGCGCAGCCGGCCCGACGCTCGCCGTACCCCCTCAAACCACCGATCCGGCCCACATTTAGGTAGTTTCCCTAGCCGCCGATCGGCGCACGCATGGTTCGCGAAACCCGAACCTCGAACCATTGCCGGGCCCCGGCCGCTGCGCCTAATCTTCATGCCAACGGACACCAACGTTCAACGGACATGGAGACAGACATGCAACGCACCCGCCTCGGCAGCCTCGACGATTTCCAGAAAGGCTCCATCGAAATCATCACCGGCCGCCCCGAACACTACGTGATGTCGAACGTGTTCGAGGTCGCGAGCCGCTCGGCGCCTTACGAGAAGGTCGTCGTCGGCAAGAACCTCAAGTACGTGATCGAGACGCTGCGCGCGGAGGGCGAATCGCCGTGGTTCGCCGCGTCGCACGACGAGTTCGCGATCGCGCTCGACGGCGAGATCACCGTGCATTTCATCAAGCCCGCCACCGCGCCCGCGTCGCCGGACGTCGAGGGCACCGTACGGCTCGACGCGCCGCCGCAGGGCGTCAGCATGGGCTACGTGCGGCTGCGCCGCGGCCACCAGGTGCTGCTGCCGGCGGGCGCCGCGTACCGCTTCGAGGCCACGAAGCCCGGCGTGCTGCTGCAGCAGACGATCCTCGGTGCGTGCTCGGTCGAGAAGTGGGCCGACATCTGCATCCATTGACCAGCGGCACGCCGCTGCCGCCGCCAGACGATTTCGACAGAATTTAGACAGGAGCCCGAAATGCAATCCGCACCGCACCAACAACACGTCACCGCGACCGACCCGGATTCGGTTACCGGCTATCGCACGTTCCGCCTCGGCGAGTTCGAGTTCAGCCGCGACGCTTACTTCGTCACCGTCAAGTGGCCGTCGAACGGCCAGCAGCGTTCGCACCAGATGCACGCGGACGACTTCCTGCGCGCCATGATGCGCGACGTCGCGTGGGGCTTCTTCTACGGCTGGGTGAACTTCGACGAAGTGATCGGCACGCGCAACCACTACGGCCGCGTCGACATGTACGCCGGCGCGTACAACGCGAGCTTTCGAGAAGCCGGCGCCGACTACAGCGAGCAGTTCGACACGCCGCTGATCATGGCGACGTTCAAGGCGATCCTGAAGGACTGGGTGAACGAAGGCTTCGATCCGTTCGCGGCACCCGAGGAAACCGGCTCCGCGTTCGGCCCGAAGCACGGCGACAACGTCGGCGCGATCGAGCGCACGCGCATCGCGACGAAGCGCATGCCGGGCCTCGAGGGCGATTCGCCGCTGCGCGACGACCTGCCGGTCAACCGCCAGTTCGCCGATATCGAGCAGGACGAGCCGGAGATTCACGCGGCGCCCGGCTTCGAGCAGGAACTGCACGCGTTCAACCTGTTCAAGTACCTGTCGCGCTCGGACGTCACGTGGAACCCGTCGGTGACGTCCGTGTGCAAGCAGAGCCTGTTCTGCCCGACCACCGAGGAGTTCGTGCTGCCGGTGTTCCATGGCAACGACCGCGTCGAGTGGTTCCTGCAGCTGTCCGACCAGATCATCTGGGACGTCGCGGACAAGGACACCGGCGAGCCGCGTGCGCGGATCACGATGAACGCGGGCGACATCGCGGCGATGCCGGCCGACATTCGGCACAAGGGCTACTCGCAGAAGCGCTCGATGCTGCTCGTATGGGAGAACGCGACGCCCGATCTGCCGAAACGCTACGAGAGCGGCGAACTGCCCCCTTACCCCGTCCAGATGTGAGCCGTGCGGCGCGCCGCGCCGCGTTTATCACAGGACGACTGATCCACTGGTGTTGCAGCGCACGGTGCCGGACCGCCGGCCCCGCAGGCGGCGTGTCGCCTGCGAATCCGCGCCGGCACCGCACGAATGCAGGACTGACATGCAAACCCAACTCTTCATCAACGGCCGTTTCGTCCCCGCCGCGAGCGGTGAGACGCTCGCCACGCTGAACCCGCACGACAACTCGGTGATCGCCGACGTCGCGATGGCCGGCCACGCCGACATCGATCGCGCGGTCGAGGCCGCGCAGGCCGCGTTCCCCGCGTGGAGCCGGCTCGCCGCGATGGAGCGCGGCCGGCTGCTGCTCAAGCTCGCCGACGCGATCGAGGCGAACGCCGACCGCCTCGCGCGGCTCGAATCGCTCGACACGGGCCACCCGATCCGCGATACGCGCAATCTCGACGTGCCGCGCACCGCCGCGACGTTCCGCTATTTCGGCGGGATGGCCGACAAATTCGAGGGCTCGGTGATCCCGGTCGAACAGGGCTTCCTGAACTACCTGCTGCGCGAGCCGGTCGGCGTCGTCGGCCAGGTCGTGCCGTGGAATTTCCCGCTGATGTTCACGAGCTGGAAGATGGCGCCCGCGCTCGCGGCCGGCAACTGCGTCGTGATGAAGCCGGCCGAGCTGACGCCGCTGTCGAGCCTCGCGATCGCGGAGCTGATGGCCGAAGTCGGCTTTCCGGACGGCACCGTCAACGTGCTGCCGGGGCTCGGGCAAGTCGCGGGGCAATACATCGCCGAGCACCCGGGCATCGGCAAGGTCGCGTTCACGGGTTCGACCGCGGTGGGCCGCAAGATCGTGCAGGCGTCGAGCGGCAACCTGAAGAAGGTTCAGCTCGAACTGGGCGGCAAGGGCGCGAACGTCGTGTTCGGCGACGCGAACATCGACGCGGTCGTGCAGGGCTCCGCGTTCGGCATCTTCCACAACCAGGGGCAGGCGTGCATCGCGGCGTCGCGGTTGATCGTGCATGAATCGGTTGCCGACGAACTGCTGGAGAAATTCACCGCGCTCGCGCGTTCGATCAAGCTCGGCGATCCGCTCGACCCGACTACCGAAATGGGGCCGCTCACGTCGCGCCAGCATCGCGACCGCGTGCTGTCGTTCGTCGACGTCGCGCGCGGCGAGGGCGGCCGCGTGCTGTCCGGCGGCAAGGCGCCCGATGCGGCCGCGCTCGCGAACGGCTGCTATGTCGAGCCGACGATCGTTGCCGCGAAGCCGACCGACCGCGTCGCACAGGAGGAAGTGTTCGGGCCGTTCGTGACGGTCACGACGTTCCGGTCCGACGAAGAAGCGCTCGCGATCGCGAACGGCACCGAGTACGGCCTCGGCGCCGGCCTCTGGACCCGCGACCTGCAGCGCGCGCACCTGTTCGCGCGCAACCTGAAGAGCGGGATGGTGTGGATCAACTGCTACAAGCGCGTGAGCCCGGCCTCGCCGTTCGGCGGTGTCGGCGCGAGCGGCTACGGCCGCGAGATGGGCTTCGAGGTGATGCGCGAGTACACGCAGGCGAAATCGGTGTGGGTCAACGTCGACGCACAGATCCCGCCGTACTACCCGCGTTGAAACCGCTCACGGAGCACAGGGAGCACACGACGATGCAATCGTTCATCTACAACGGCCTGCCGTCGCGGGTCATCTTCGGCGCGGGCAGCCTCGCGCAGCTGCCGCGGGAAATCGAGCGGCTCGGCGCAACGCGCGCGATCGTGCTTTCCACGCCGCCGCAGCGCGCGGATGCCGAGGCGCTCGCGCAGCGGCTGGCCGAGCGCGCGGCCGGCGTGTTCGCGGAAGCGGTGATGCACGTGCCGATCGAGACGGCGCGTGCGGCGCGCGACTATGCGGCGCAGGTCGGCGCGGATTGCGCGATCGCAATCGGCGGCGGCTCGACGACGGGGCTCGGCAAGGCGATTGCGCTCGATTCGGGGCTGCCGATCGTCGCGGTGCCGACCACGTATGCGGGCTCGGAGATGACGCCGATCTACGGGCTGACCGAAGCGGGCGTGAAGAAGACCGGCCGCGATCTGCGCGTGCTGCCGAAGACGGTGATCTACGACCCGGACCTGACGCTGTCGCTGCCGGTGCCGATGTCGGTGACGAGCGGGATCAACGCGATCGCGCATGCGGCCGAAGGGCTGTATGCGCAGGACGCGAACCCGATCGTGAGCCTGATGGCGCAGGACGGGATTCGCGCGCTGGCGGCCGGGCTGCCGCGCATTGCCGCCGACGCACGCGACGCCGATGCGCGTGCGGATGCGCTGTACGGCGCGTGGCTATGCGGCACGGTGCTCGGCAGCGTCGGGATGGCGCTGCACCACAAGCTGTGCCACACGCTCGGCGGCACGCTGAACCTGCCGCATGCGGAGACGCACACGATCGTGCTGCCGCACGCGCTCGCGTACAACCGCGACGCAGCGCCCGACGCGATGCGGCGCATCGCGGCCGCGCTCGACGCCGACGATGCCGCGCAGGGCGTGTTCGACCTCGCAAAGTCGAGTGGCGCACCGCTCGCGCTGAAGGACATCGGGATGCGCGAGACGGACATCGACACGGTGCTCGATCTCGCGTTGCAGAACCCGTACTGGAATCCGCGCCCGCTCGAACGTGCGCCGCTGCGCGCGCTGCTCGAAGCGGCGTACGAAGGCCGCCGGCCCGCGTAAGCGCACGGGCGAGCGTCGCGCCTTAACGCAACTAACGGTCGATCGTTCGCGCGACCGCCGACCGCGCGCCGAATGCTCGGCGCGCGGGGAAGATCCGCGGCCAGCCGCGACAGACGACCGGCGTCAGACCGGTCGGGACAAACCGCTTTGCATGGGACCGAAGCAGGCGACGACAGCCTTGCGCGAGACCCGACCTGGCGATGGAGCGCGAAGTGCGGCCGGCACCGATCGACCGCTTCGCATGGATTGGAGACAACGATGAAACGCTTACCCCACGACGGCGCTCGCCGCCGCTTCATGACGCTCGCCGGCAGCGGCCTGCTGCTTGCCGCCGCGCCTTCTCTCGCACCGGTCGCACGCGCGGCCGGCACGCGCACGCTGAAGATCGGCTACGTGTCGCCGCAGACGGGCCCGCTCGCGCCGTTCGGCGAAGCCGACCGCTTCACGATCCAGCAGATGCAGGCCGCGTTGAAGAACGGCATCGCGATCGGCGGCAAGACGTATCCGGTGTCGATCGTCGTGAAGGACAGCCAGTCGAACCCGAACCGCGCGGGCGAAGTCGCGAGCGACCTGATCCTGAAGGACAAGGTCGACATCATGCTGGTGTCCGGCACGCCGGAAACCGCGAACCCCGTCTGCGACGCATGCGAGCTGAACGAAACGCCGTGCGTGTCGACCGTCGTGCCGTGGCAGCCGTGGTTCTTCGGGCGCAAGGGCGACCCGAAGAAGGGCTTCCGCTTCACGTACCACTTCTTCTGGGGGCTCGAGGACGTGATCGCGGTCTACACCGGCATGTGGCAGGGGGTACAGACCAACAAGTCCGTGGGCGGCCTGTTCCCGAACGACGGCGACGGCAATGCGTGGGGCGACCCGAAGCTCGGCTTTCCGCCGGTGCTCTCGCAGAAGGGGTTTACGCTGAAGGACCCGGGCCGCTTCCAGAGCATGACGCAGGATTTCTCCGCGCAGATCGCCGCGTTCAAGCAGGCGAACACGCAAATCGTCACCGGCGTCGTGATTCCGCCCGACGCGAAGAACTTCCTGGTGCAGGCGCGCCAGCAGGGGTTCCGGCCGAAGGTGATCTCGATCGGCAAGGCGCTGTTGTTCCCGACGTCGATCGAGGCGCTCGGCGATCTCGGCAACGGCCTGTCGACCGAGGTGTGGTGGTCGCCGGCGCATCCGTTCAAGTCGTCGCTGACCGGGCAATCGGCGCATGCGCTCGCCGACGCGTACGAGCAGTCGACCGGCAAGCAATGGACGCAGCCGATCGGCTTCGCGCACGCGCTGTTCGAGATCGCTGTCGATGCGCTGAAGCGCGCGAAGGATCTCGATTCGAACGAGTCGGTGCGCGACGCGATCGCGGCGACGAAGCTCGACACGGTCGTCGGCCGCGTTGCATGGGGCAGCGGCCCCGTGAAGAACGTCGCGAAGACGCCGCTCGTCGGCGGCCAGTGGGTGAAGGGCACGAAGCACCGCTTCGACCTCGCGATCGTCAACAACCAGCTCGCGCCGGCCGTGCCGCTGACGGGGCCGCTGAAGCTGATCGGCTGACGGGGGGAGGGCAATGGACACGCTGCTCAGGCTGACCGGCGTCTCGAAGCGCTACGGCGCGTTGACGGTCACCGACGACATCAGCTTCGCGGTCGCGCGGGGCGAAACCTACGGGATTCTCGGCCCGAACGGCGCGGGCAAGACCACGCTGTTCAACCTCGTCAGCGGCGACGCGAAGCCGGACGCGGGGCAGGTCGAGTTCGACGGCGCTGACATCGGCGCGCTGCCCGCGCACCGGCGCTGCGCGGCGGGGATCGGCCGCTCGTACCAGGTGCCGCGGCCGTTCGGCGCGATGACGGTGTTCGAGAACCTGCTCGTCGGCGCAACGTTCGGCGGCACGCTCGCGGGCGACGCGGCCGATGCGCTGTGCATCGACGTGCTCGAACGCACGGGGCTCAAGCGCCGCGCGAACCAGCTCGCCGGCTCGCTGACGCTGCTCGACCGCAAGCGCCTCGAACTCGCACGCGCGCTCGCGACGCGGCCGCAGTTGCTGCTGCTCGACGAGATCGCGGGCGGGCTCACCGAGGCGGAGACGCACGCGCTGATCGACGAGATCCGCGAAATCAAGGCACGCGGCGTGACGATCGTGTGGATCGAGCACGTCACGCACGCGCTGCTCGCGGTCGCGGACCGGCTGCTCGTCATCAACTTCGGCAAGAAGATCGCCGAAGGGTTGCCGCGCGACGTGATGGCCGACCCGGAAGTCCGGCGGGTCTATCTCGGACTGGAGGCGTGACATGACACATGACGCAAGCGCCGGCGGCGCACTGCTGCGCACGGCCGGACTCACCGCGTTCTACGGCGATTTCCAGGCGCTCTACGGCGTCGACGTGACGATCGCGCCCGGCGAGATCGTCGCGCTGATCGGCGCGAACGGCGCGGGCAAATCGACGTTTCTCAAGTCGGTTGCGGGGCTGCTGCGGTCGCGGCCCGAGCAGATCGTCTATCGCGGCGAGCCGATCGGCGCCGCGCCCGCATCGCGCATCGTCGGCAAGGGCATCGCGCTCGTTCCCGAAGGGCGGCGGCTGTTCGCGAGCCTGTCCGTCGAGGAAAACCTGCTGCTCGGCGCGTATTCGGGCCGGCCCGGGCGCTGGGATCTCGCGGCCGTGTATGCGCTGTTCCCGGTGCTGAAGGAGCGCAGCGACCAGCCCGCGACCGCGCTGTCGGGCGGCCAGCAGCAGATGGTCGCGATCGGCCGCGCGCTGATGAGCAACCCCGACCTGCTGATGTGCGACGAGCTGTCGCTCGGGCTCGCGCCGGTGATCGTGCGCGAGATCTATGCGGCGTTGCCGTCGATCGTCGGCAGCGGGATGAGCGCGCTGATCGTCGAGCAGGACGTCGCGCTCGCGCGCAGCGTGTCGTCGCGGTTCTACTGCTTCCAGGAAGGACGCGTGTCGCTGTCCGGCGTCTCCGCGGACGTCTCCGACGACGCGATCACGCAAGCCTATTTCGGAGTCGCCGCATGAACGCGTTCGTCAATCTCGTCATCCAGGGCGTGCTGCTCGGTGCGCTCTACGGCCTCTTCGCGCTCGGCCAGTCGCTCGTGTTCGGCGTGATGCGGCTCACCAACACCGCGCACGGCGATTTCATCGTGCTGCTGGCGTTCGTGCTGTTCGCGCTCACGGGCGTCGCGCACGTGCCGCTCGCGATCGCGATTCCGGTCGCGCTGGCGGTGGCGTTCGCGGCCGGCTACCTGCTGCAGTTCGGCCTGCTCAATCGCGTGAGCGGCCGCGATCCGCTGCCGTCGCTGATCGTCACGTTCGGGCTGTCGATCGTGATCCAGAACGTGCTGCAGCAGCTGTTTTCGGCCGACCCGCGCTCGCTGCCGGTCGGCGGCTTCGAGACGCGCAGCCTGACGCTGCCGGGCGGCATTGCGATCGGCTACCTGCCGCTCGTCACACTCGCCGTCGCGGTGCTGCTGACGTTCGCGCTGCAGTGGCTGTTCGGCAAGACGCCGCTCGGCCGCGCGCTGCGCGCGACGTCGGACGACCGCGAGATCGTTCAGCTGATGGGCGTGTCGCACCGGCGCATGTACGCGCTCGCGATGGGCATCGCGTTCGTGCTGATCGCGGCAGCGGCCGCGCTCTATGCGATGCGCACCGCCGTGTCGCCGTCGGACGGGCCCGCGCTGCTGCTGTACGCATTCGAGGCCGTGATCATCGGCGGGATGGGCTCGTTCTGGGGCACGCTCGCGGGCGGCATCGCGCTCGGCGTCGCGCAGCAGGCCGGTTTCGCGTTCGACCCGGGCTGGGGCATCTGGCTCGGTCACGTGCTGTTCCTCGCCGTGCTGGTCGCGCGACCGCAAGGCCTCTTTCCGAAGACGAAGACCGCGTAAGGAGTGACGTCATGTTGATGCAATGGAAGCGCACGCCGTCGACGGCCTGCGCAGGGCCGCAGTGCGGGCAGCCGGCGGCCGCCGCGCGCGGATTCGACGTGCGCCGCACGACCCGCGCGAGCCGCGTCGCGCTCGTCGCGGGGCTCGCGGTGGCGGTGGCGTTCGCGTTCGCGCCGATGTGGGCAGGCCGCGACACGATGCACGACCTCACGCAGTTCGTCGCATACCTCGTGTTCGCGCTGATGTGGAACCTGCTCGCCGGCTACGGCGGGATGGTGTCGATCGGCCAGCAGGCGTTCTTCGGGATCGGCGGCTACGCGATGCTGATCCTCGCGAACGTGTGCGGCGTGTCGCCGTTCGTCGCGGTGCCGATTGCCGCGCTGATCGCGGCGGCGATCGCGGTGCCGGTGTCGCTCGTTGCGTTCCGGCTCGAGGGCGGGTATTTCGCGATCGGCACCTGGGTGATCGCCGAGGTGTGTCGGCTGACGTTCGCGAACGTGTCCGCGCTCGGCGGCGGGTCGGGCACGAGCCTCACCGCGCTCGCCGACGTGCCGCGTTCGCTGCGCGATTCGCTGACGGTCTGGCTCGCGCTCGCAATCGCCGTCGCGACGATCGGGCTGCTGTACGGGTTCCTGCGCTCGCGCGCCGGGCTTGCGCTCACCGCGATGCGCGACAACGCGGTGGCGGCAGGCAGCCAGGGCATCGACGTGCGCCGCGTGCGGCTCGGGGTGTACGTGGTGGCCGCGGCCGGCGCGGCGCTCGCGGGCGGCCTGTATTTCGTCGGCAACCTGCGGATCTCGCCCGATGCCGCGTTCTCGGTGAACTGGACCGCGTTCGGAATCTTCATGGTGCTGATCGGCGGGCTCGGCACGCTCGAAGGGCCTATCGTCGGTGCGTTGATCTTCTATTTGCTGAACAAGTTCCTGTCCGACTACGGGACGCTGTACCTGATCGGGCTCGGCGTGCTCGCGATCGCCGTGACGACGTTCTTTCCGCGCGGCATTTGGGGCTTCGTGTCGGAGCGCTACGGGCTGCAGTTGTTCCCGCTCGGCCGGCGCGTGGTGTTTGCCGATGCGCCGGCGTCGCCGGCCGGGACGCCCGGGACGCCGGAGGGCCACGCGCGTCGCGGGGCCGGCACGCAGGCCGCACGTCGTGCATGAGGAGGGGACGACATGGACACGCGATCCACGACGGGCTGTGCCGGAGCGGCGCACATGAGCGCCGCTCCGGCGCGCGGCCGGCTGTGTGCGCTCGACGATGTACCGGACGGCGGGGCGTTATGCGTCGCCCGCGGCGCGCACCGGGCGGAGGGGGGCGGCACACATTCCGCCGCTGTGGACGCTGCCGGTGATACGGGCAACACCGGCAACACGCGCAACACGGGCAACGCAGGCAACACGGACCTCGTCGTGCTGCGCCGGCGCGACGAAGCGTGGGCGTATCGCAATGTCTGCCCGCATTTCTCGATTCCGCTGAACTACGAGCCGGGCACGTTCTGGACCTACGACGCGCAATGGCTGATGTGCGCGCATCACAGCGCGATGTTCCGTTTCGAAGACGGGATCTGCGTCGACGGTCCATGCGAAGGCGCGGCATTGACGGCGGTGCCGGTGCGCATCGTCGACAGACAGATATTCCAACGAGAGACGGAGGAGACGTAAGTGAGGAGCAATACGATCAAATGGACGTGCGCATGCGCACTGTCCGTGCCGGCGCTCGCGTCGGCACAGAGCAGCGTCACGTTGTCGGGCCTGATCGACGCGGGCGTGACCTATGTGAACAACCAGCACGGCGGCGCGGCGACGCTGTTCGACAGCGGCGTGTTCGCGCCGAACCTGCTGACCTTCAAGGGCACCGAGGATCTCGGCGGCGGCAACAAGGCGCTGTTCGAGTTGACGTCGCAATTCGATCTCGGCAACGGTTCGACGATTCCGGGCGCCGGCCAGCTGTTCAATCGCACCTCGCTCGTCGGGCTGTCGAACGACCGCTACGGCACGCTGACGTTCGGCAACCAGTACGACTTCATGTTCGAGACGCTGACGCTCGGCCTGTTCGACGGCGCGTTCCTGTTCGGCGGCATCTACGATTTCCGGCAAGGGCCGTTTTCCGCGCTCGGCGTGCCGAACAACCCGACCGGATCGTTCGACTTCGACCGGATGGCCGGCGCGACGCGTGTGTCGAACTCGGTCAAGTACCGCAGCCCTGCGATCGCGGGCTTCACGTTCGGCGCGATGTACGGGTTCGGCGGCGTGCCGGGCGCATTCTCGGCGGATGCGACGACGAGCTTCGGGTTGAACTACGCGAACGGTCCGCTCGGCCTCGGCGCGGCGTATGTCGACGTCAAGTATCCGCAGCTCGGCAACGGCCACGAAGGCATCCGCAACTACGGGTTCGGCGCGCATTACCAGTTCCCGAGCGTGCTCGCGATGCTGCTGTACACGAACACGAAGAACACCGCGACCGGCGCGAAGATCGACGTGTACAAGGCGAGCGCGCTGTGGACCATCTCCGGGCCGTGGTCGGCCGGCCTCGACTATGCGTACATGCACGGCAATGCGGCGCTCGACGGCAATCGCGCGCATCAGGCGACTGCCGCGGTGCAGTATCACTTCTCGAAGCGCACGTTCGTGTACGTCGAGGCGATCTACCAGCGCGCAAGCGGCGACAACGCCGTGACGCAGGCGTGGATCAACGGGCTGCTGCAGCCGGGCGCCGCGGCAAGCAACCGCTCGCAGACGCTCGCGCGGATCGGTCTGTCGACGCGGTTCTAGCGGCAAGACTGTTTGGGGGGGCGGCGTCATGGCGGCGCCGGCCCATCCGCCGCCCCGCGTTCGAGGCCACATACGGGCCACATACGGGCCACATTCGAAGCCACATTCGACGCCGATGTGGCTCCTCTCTGGAAACGACGAGGTTCGACGCGCTGACGAATCAAGTCGGTAGATCGCATAAACCTCTCGCAGCGGCTCGAAGACGTTCCATCGCACCGTCGATCCCGGCGGCAGGATGACCCGATCGCCGGCGCTGATTTCGATGATTTCACCGGTCGCGTTGTCGGTCGGATTGGCGCGGTATGGTTGTCGTCCGGCTCAAGAACTACGAGATGCCGACGTGGCGATGCATGAGAAATTCCACGGCGGTTTCAGAGGACACGCGTAGCCGACAGAATTATTCAGGGCCGCTTGGATTGCCTCACAATTGCCTTATGAGTCGGGTAACATCTGGACCGCTTAAGCGAAGCGCTAGCGCTATTACTCGAACAACGTAACAACAGACATGAGCCCCCGACAGAGCACGCCCGATCAAAAAGAGCGAGCAACCATCGTTTGCCGCCAGGGGCGTCACGTCCTGCTCGTGGCGCGCACTGCGTCGCGTTGGGCGTTGCCGGGAGGCATCATCAAGTCTGAAGAATCTCCGCTAGACGCAGCGTGTCGCGAGCTCAGTGAGGAAACGGGCCTGGTGGGTCTGGAATTGACCTATGCTTTCCAGTTCGAGGGATTGACGAAGCTGCACCATGTATTCGTCACCGACGTCCCGGTGCACGCAAAGCCGCGACCTGGCAGGGAGATCACGCGGTGCCGATGGTTCGGAAGTTTCGAGGTGCATTCACTTCCGACCAGCGTGCCTACGCTGAAGATCGTAGAGCTTGTGTATCGCCGTTCACTTGTGGCAGCGGAAGAGGTGTCTCCGGGCCGATAGCGTCGTAATCGGATACCGGGACTGGATGGGCCGGCTTCACTGTAGATCTGCACTGTCGAGGCACCGATGAACAGTACGTACGACTATCACGGTTACACGATCGACGTGCGGTGCGAAGGCGAGGCAGGCCTTGCGGACACCGGCCCCAAGGCGTCGAGCGGCAATCCGGGATACGTTGCAGTCGTACAGGTCCGGATTCGCGACACGTCCTCTCTGCTTTTCACCCCCGTGCGGCTGGCAGGCGATCGCGGCAAGCCGTTTGCCGAAGGCCTGGACGCGTTGCGTGCCGGACGGGCGGCCGGACAGATCATCATTGACGACCTGCTGCTGAGCGTCCCGATGTGCGACCTGCAATCGCGGAACTAGCCGGCATGTATCGGCTCCTGGTCGAGGTGCCGCGCGACCGCGACGGCAGCTTCACGCCCATGCCGATTCCCTGCCATTCGAGCTGCTTCTTCGCTGGCGTATCCATCGGCGATCGCCTGCCAGAACGGCCGCCGCTCTGAACGATGCAGAGCGGGCGGCCGCCCCGGTGACCGCCTCTTTGCCAGCTTGCCGGGAAATGGCCGATGCAAGCGGCAAGCCGCCTGGCTGGCGGCTGTACGTCATGTCCCGCCGTCACCGCGTCCGGGAAACACCGATTGGTCCGCCATACTGAGGAATTCTGTCTCGCATGGGAACCCATTCCTCGTTCGCGACGACGCGTCTCACATGAGCGGCGATGTCTTCCATCGGCGCGAACCAGACATCGCCTCTCGCGACGAGCGCTTCGATGAATTGCGCCATCGCTTCCCATCGGGCGAGACGTCCGGTCGCGAACGGATGCAGTACGGGCACCCACAAGCCGCCATACTTGTAGCACGCATCGAACTCCTCGACGAACGCCTGAAGCCCGGCGTGCGGCGCCCGCACTGGCATCGTGTAGTCGAGGTCCATCGAATGCACGTACTGGGGCCAGTCGTCGAGTCCCCAATGCGATGGCAGCTCGACGAGCGTGCGGCCGCTTGCGCGGCTCTCGACCAGATACGGGATGTCGGCGCCCATCAACGACGCATCGTACGAGAAGTCGCGTTCGAGTAGCAGGTCGATCGAATGATCGGAAAAATTGTAAAGCGGCGCGCGCCAGCCACGCGGCCGCTTGCCGGTCGCGCGCACGATCGCGTCGATCCCGCGATCGAGCCAGTACGCCTCGTCGTCCGCGTCGCGCGTGGCGGGATTCTCGTGCAGATAGCCGTGATGGCCGATTTCGTTGCCGCCTTCCAGCATCGCTTCGATGGCCTCGGGATACGTCTCGATGCACCACGCCGGCACGAAGAACGTCTGCCGGATGCCGAGACGCTTGTACGTATTCACGATGCGCGGCACCGCGATGGTCGGCCCATAGCGCAGCATTGAAATTGCCGAGACGCGCTTGTGTGCGTCCGTCGGATGCTCGAGATGGATCAGGCTGTCGGCATCCATGTCAAACGTCAGGCATGCCGCGCATTTCGCGCCATTGGGCCAGGGAATCGGATTGTCGATCATGTCGATTGGACTCGTGAAAGGAAATTGATCGGGAGTGCGTCGGGTGTAGCGTGCGTTCACGCGAAAGGCGTTTCGATGTCGGTGGATGCGCCGATCGGGCGCGATGCCGTGCGAAGGGACGGATGTCGCCGTGCGAGCGCGTAGTACGCGAGGCCGGCGACCAGCAGGCCGAACTCGAAACTGAGGTCGCCCCAGCCGAGAGCGTCGCGCATCAACGGGCTGACATACGACGGCGAGTTCGAGAACAGTACCGATGCCGCCGTGCCGACCACGAGCGCGATCACGCCGGGCCAGAAGATGCCATTGCGGTACCAGTAGGCGCCGCTTCCCCACTTCATCCACGCGTCCGCCTCGTAGCGGCCGCGCCGCAGGAAATAGTCGACGATGACGATCGACGCCCATGGCGCGGTCCAGAACACCATGTAGTTGAGAAAGCCTTGATAAAGTTCGTAGAACTGGCCATAGAAGACGGTCACGATACGCACCACGAGCGTAAACAGCGCGATGATCGTCAGCGACGTGATCCGGTTGATCGGAATGCGAATCGCGAGCAGGCCCAGTCCCGCGGTGTAGCCGTTCGGGACGTTGACCGCGATGCCGCCGAGAATGATCGCCAGCAGCAGCGGCACCGTGAACCACGCAGGCAGGAAGGCGGAGAGCTGGCTCACGGGATCGTCGCCGAGCGAGCCGCCGAGCGCGGTCGCGCAGAGCACGCCGATCAGCTCGCAGAACACCAGCGCGATGAACTGCCCGCCGCCCGATGCGACCGTGAGCTTTTTCCAGCTTGTGTCGGCGGGGAAGTAGCGGCTGTAGTCGGACGCGAAATTGCACCAGCTGATCGGATACGCGAACACGATACCCATCGCGATCAGCCACGTGCCGAACGAGGCGCCGTCGTGATGGCCCGCTTTCGCGATGACCGCGTTCGCATGCGGAAACACGAGCACGGCGAGCGCGCCGAACAGCAGCGCGAGCACGACCGCGATCCATTTTTCGGCGGCGATGATCGTCGCGTGGCCGAAGATGGCCAGCAGGATTTCCGCACCGAGCACGATCGCGAGCGACACCCACACCAGCGCGTGGCTCTGCCAGCCCATGAGCTTCAGCAACGACTCGAGCGCTTGCGTGGCGACGACGGAATTGATCGAAAACCAGCTCAGCGCTGACACGACGCTGACCGAGTTGGGAAGGAACGAACCGAGCTGACCGAACGAACTGCGGGACGTCATGATGCCCGATGTGCCGGTGCGCGGGCCCATGATCGTCGTCAGGCCGAGCACGAGGCAGCCCAATGCGTTGCCGACCAGAATCGCGCCGACCGCCTGCCGGAACGACAGGCCCTGCGTGAGCACGAGGGCACCCGTCACGACGACCACGTAGTTGATGTTTGCGCCGATCCACATCTTGAACAGCTCGATCGGCGTACCGTGACGATCCCGTGCGGGAATCGGCTCGATCGCATGCTGCTCGATGCGCCACGCTGCGTCGGACTGCACGTCGCCGCACGGATGGTCGCTGTTGCGTGTCTGCATGACATCTCCTCGTGTTGTGGTTTGCGTCCGTACGCATCGTCCATCGTGTGTCGCGATTCGTTGCCGGAGCGAACGTCAGGATTCGTGCGGACGGGTTGGATTCTGGGTTGCAAAATATGTCGAGAAAATACGGAGTTTGCGAAGTGAACTTCGGGATTTCTCGAAATGGAAATACCGGCACGTCAAATCGTGTACACGGATCTTTTTGCGTCATTCGACGAACAGGCCGGCCGCCGTCTTCTCCGATGACGCGCGGCGAGGATTCCGCGTTCCATCCTGCATTCACCGTGCTTTTCTTGCTGGCCGTGTCGTCATCGCGACCGCGCACCCGTCGCGCACCCGCCGCGCACACTATTTTCAGGAATTTCCGCCAGCCGGAAATTCGGCCTTGAACTGCGAAATTCGCCGGACAAGACTAGTACCCGACATGCCGCAGCGGCCGGGTTCGAAACGGCCGCGAATCGCCGATGCCGGGCGTCGCCTGGCCGCGCACAACATCACTTCAACGCAGGAGACGAACATGGAGCAGCAGCTGGCGGACGAAGGCGCCGCATGTGGCGTCGTCCCGAGGTCGGGCGAATCGGGCGGGGAGCAGTCATTCGAGGAGCGGCTGTCGACCGGCCACGTGGTCGGGCTTGCGATGGCCGACGTATCGCCGACGATGGCGGTGTTCCTGCTGTCCGGCGCGGTGTTCGTCGCCGGCGGGACGTTCGCCGCGGGCGTGAACATCCTGATGATGGGCGTCGTGGTGCTGATCGCGCTCTGCCTGGGCGAACTGGCTTCGATGTTTCCGTCCGCGGGCGGCATGTACACGCTGGTGCGCGAGACGTTGCCGGCGCCGTTCAGCTGGATCACGAAGCTCAACTATCTGCTGCAGGGCGTGATCATCCCGGCGTCCATCGGTCTCGGCATCGCGCAGTTTCTGCGCGACATGATCCCCGCGCTTCCGATTCCGGACGCAATCGTCGCGACCTCGACGATCGCACTGGCGGCGCTCATCGCGACGACGAAGGTCGAGGTCGGCGCGTGGCTGACCGCGGTGATGGTCTTCGTGGAGCTGACCGTGCTCGGCATCGTGACGGTGGCGGGCTTCACACATGGCCATCAGCCGCTCGGGCAGCTGGTGTTTCATCCGACGATGCTGAATGCGACGAGCAACGGAACGCTCGCGGTCGGTCTCGCGGCGATGTTCGCATCGCTCGCGCCGGCATTCAACGTGATCAACGGCTACGACGCCGCGCTCGGGTTCGCGGAGGAGCTCAAGGGCGGGCGCAGGAATATCGGCAAGGCAGTCGTCTGGGCGGCGGTCATCGCATCGATCACGATCATCGTGCCGCTTCTCGCGGCGATGGTCGCCGCGCCCGACCTGAACGCGTTCCTGAAGGCGCCGTCGCCGGTTCTTTATTCGGTCGAGGCCGCGATGGGGCCGTGGGCGAAGTACGTTGTCGACATCGGCGTGACCGTCGCACTGTTCAACGCCGGCCTTTCGCTGCTGATGTATTTCGGCCGCGGCGTCTATGCAACCGGCCGGGACGGTGCGTGGCCCGACACCGTGAACCGCTACATCGGTTCGCTCAACCCGCATTCGGTGCCGGCGCGGGCGACGCTCGCCCTCGCGATTCCGGCGTGCGTGCTCGCGTTCTTCAGCTATCTCGACTGGCTGCTCAACTTCTCCGGGACGATGATCGCGGCCGTCTATTTCTGTATCGGGCTCGGTGCGCTGCGCTCGCGCGTCTCGATGAAGCATGTCGAGCGACCCTTTCGCATGCCGCTCTGGCCGTTTCCGCCACTTTTCGTCGTCGCGTTCACCGGCTTTGCGCTCTATTCACAGGACAGCCAGTACCTGATCGGCGAAGCCGTGCTGATCGTCGCGGGCATCGTGCTGTGGCGACTGTCGACGCGCTGGTCACGCCGCGCGCGATGACGAGGGGCACGCGTTGAAATGCATCAACTCATGGAGATCGACATGACACGGAACGTAGTCGCAATTACGGGCGCCGGGCGCGGCATCGGGCTGGCAACGGCGATGCGCTTCGCGCGCCAGGGCGCGCTGCTGAGTCTCAATTACGAGCAGTCGAAGGACGCGCTCGAGGAAGTCGTCGCGCTCGCGCGGCACCACGGCGGCGACGCGCTGCTCTATCGGGCCGACGTTGCTGACCATCGCCAGGTGGAGGCGTTCGTCGCGGCCACGGAAGCGCAATTCGACCGGCTCGACGTCCTCGTGAACAACGCGGGCATCCTGCACTCGGTCGCCACCGCGGACGAGTCGTGGGAGCGCTTCGAGCGCACGCTGGCCGTCAATCTTGGCGGGACGTTCGCCGCGATCCGGGCAGCGCTGCCCGGCATGGTGAAGCGCCGCAGCGGCCGGATCGTCAACGTCGGATCGGAACTCGGCCTGATCGGCTTTGCGAGCTACGCGTCGTACTGCGCGTCGAAGGGCGCCGTCATCGCGTTGACGAAGGCGGTTGCGAAGGAAGTCGCATCGGCGAACGTGCTCGTCAACTGCGTGGCGCCGGGCCCCATCGAGACACACATGCTGATCCACGACACGGTCGAGTTCAACGACGAAACGCGCGAGCAGGTGCCGCTCAAGCGCTTCGGCCAGCCCGACGAAATCGCCGCGGTGATCGAGTTCCTCGCGGGACCGGGCGGCAGTTTCATGGTCGGGCAGGTGGTGAGCCCGAACGGCGGCACCGCGATCTGACGGCGGCGGGCACGGACGCATGGGACACGACGCGAACGCGGCCGGCGTGCAGGCGCTGCTGCGCGGACTGACGATTCTCGACGTGCTGGCCGATTCGCCGGACGGCCGTGCGGGCCTCGCGGACATCGCGCGGCGGGCCGGCCTGTCTGCGAGCACGACGCACCGCCTGCTGGCAACCCTCGCCGAACGCGGCTACGTAGGGCGGGAGCCGGACTCGAAGGGATACGTGATCGGTCATCGGATGATCCATTTTTCGTCCACGGTCAGGCGGCGCACGGCGCCATTGCGGCGCCTCGTCAGGCCGCATCTCGAGGCCATTACCGCCGAGACCGGCGAGACCAGCAATCTGGTGGTGCTGGACGGGCAGAGCGTCGTCTACGTCGACCAGATCGAAGGCACGCGTGCATTGAGGATGGTGCCGGGCATCGGCTCGATTTTTCCCGCGCACACGTCCGCATCGGCGAAAGCCATCCTCGCGTATCAGATCGATGGCGCCGGTCTCGACGAAATTTTCGACGCGCAGCCGCTCGTCAGGCATGCGGCGCGCACGTTGATCGATCGGCGCGACTTCGAGTCGGCATTGCGCGACGTCGTGATGCGCGGATTCGCGGTCGAGGAGAGCGAGCTGGCGGAGGGCGCGAGTTGCATCGCGGCGGCGATTCGGGGACGAAGCGGCGTCGCGGTCGGGGCGATCAGCGTCCCGGGGCCGACGCACCGGGTGCTCGCGCCGGCGCCGGATCGATTGGGCGTGCTGCTCGGGAAGCACGCGCTCGCGGTATCGCATGCACTGGGGTTCAGGCAGCTCGCTCGGGCGGCCGTGTGACGCGGTGCATGCACAAGTGAGCCGAAGCCGGCATGCGCCTGTCGAAGCGGGCGCGAGGCGGCATCGGCGGAAATCGGCTTAACGCAAAGGAGACGCAAATGAGTGCAACGATGGTGACGGGCGGCCTCGGCTATGTCGGCCGCAAGATCGTGGGCCAGTTGATGGCGGCCGGGCAGACGGTCGTGTCGTTCAATCGCGATTACGCGGAGATCGGTGGCGAGCATCTGGTAACGGTGCAGGGCGAACTGTTCGATATCCCGTGCCTCGTCAGAACGATCCGGCAATACGGCGTGACGACCGTGATTCACACGGCGGCGATGTCGCACCCGGATCTGTCGATCGAGCTGCCGCTCACGACCGTCGCGGCGAACATCGACGGCACGGTGCACCTGCTCGAGGCGATGCGGCTCGGGGGCATCAAGCGGCTCGTCAATTTTTCGTCGGAGACGGTGTACGGGCACGTCGACGGCGAAGTGACGGAGGACCGCAAGCTGTCGCCGACGACGCCGTACGGCGTGACCAAGGTGGCGACCGAACTGTTCGGCAAGGTCTACAACGACCTGTACGGGATGGAGGTGGTATCGCTGCGCGTGTCCGAAGTCTACGGACCGGGCAACAAGATGCCGCAGATCACGCGCGACATCGTCAAGACGGTGCTGGGCGGGCAGCCGTTCGCCATGGAGGCCGGCGCCGATCACCCGTTCCAGCTCATCCACATCGACGACGTCGCGCGTGCAGCCATCCTCGCGTCGCGGGCGACCGGCGTGAAGGGTTCCGTGTTCAACATCACGGGCGGGGAACGGTGCTCGATGCGCGAAATGGCCGCGATCATCAGGAAGAAACTGCCGGACGCGCACATCACGATCGGCCCCGGCCACTGGCATCTCGATCGTCAGGGGCCGTGGAACAGCGACGCCGCCGCAAGAGAGCTCGACTACCGCGCGTCGTGGACGCTCGAAGGCGGGATTCACGACTATATCGACTGGCTGCGCCACAACGAATACTGACCGGGGCCGTCGGGCATTCGAACACTCTGGAGGAACGCATGTCGACAAACACGATGGCAGAAATGACGTGGGCCGAGTACCAGCGCCGCCTGGCGACTGAGCCGCTCGTCGTGTTGCTGCTGCTCGGCGCGCTGGAGCAGCACGGACATCATGTGCCGATGGGCACCGATCACCTGCTGCCGGGTGCGATCTGCAACGCGGTCGCAGAGCGAACCCCGGCGCTCGTCGCGCCGCCGGTCGCGTACGGATACAGGTCGCAGCCGCGCATGGGTGGCGGGAATCACTTCCCCGGTACGACGAGTCTCGGCGGCGGCACGCTGAGAGCGGAGCTCATGGAGGGCGCGCGATGACGAAGTCCGTTCCGCAGCACTACGTCGGCGTATGGCAGCGCGCGAAGCTGAGGCGCGGCACGTCGCCGCTGGACGTGACGACGCGCGTGTTCTGGCTGCAGACGCCGCGCTGGCATGCGGACATTCGCGTGCCGGCCGATCGCGTCGATTTTGCCCGCGTCGCGAGCATCGGCGAATGCGACGACCGGCAGCTCGACGCGTTGCTTCAGCAGGAGGCGTTTTGCGGGATCACGTCGGTCGACGGCGACGTCTGCCGCTGGCATCGCCAGATCGACTACCGTTTGCGCGAAACCGACGACTTCGGCCGGATGGCGTTCGAAGGCGACCGTGCCGAGGAGTTCGGCATCGCGACCGACTACTACGAGCTCTGGCACCGGCTGCCGGACAGCGCGGGGCCGAGCATCGCGCTCGAACGGATCGACTTCGCCGACGGCGCGTTCCGGCGCGCGTTTCTGTGCATCGCCGGCGACTATTTCATCTACGCGCGCGATCGGGCGCTCGGGACCTCGCCCGCCGTGCGCACGCGCAGCAAGATCGCGCTCGGTACCGCGACGCGCGCCGAGATCGAAGCGTTCGTCGATTTCGAGTCGTCGTTCGGGAAAATCGTGAGCGGTGCCGGAACAATCACGTTGTCGACGCTGCCGTGGCGCGAAGGCGCGATCGCGTTCGAGATCGAGTCGCTCGCCGTTGCCGTTGGCGGTACGCACGCGCGCGAAAGCGGCTGGCGGCCGATCGAAGGGTCGGGTGTATATCCGTCGGCCGGCTGTGCGCTGGCCGAATGGCGCTAGCGGCGGCGTCGTGCGCGACGACGCGCGTACGCGTTGGCACGTCGCCGCACGGAACGTGCGCGCGTATCTGGCGTGGATGCTGAGCGCGCGCGCGTCGGCGCGCACGCAGATCGGGGCCGTGCGACACGAGGCCGTCAGCGCTGCCGAAAGCCGAGCGCCTTCGACACGACGAGCGCCTGATCCTTGATCAGACTCCCGATTCGGTCGGCGTTGGGCGACAGCACGCGGACGGTCGGCCCCGGTACGCTGATCGCGGCGATCGCGACGCCGTCGCGGCCTCGTATCGGCGCGGCGAGGCAACTCACGCCGTCTTCGAGTTCATCCTTTTCGATCGCGTATCCGCGCGTCGCGACGGTGTTCAGATCGTCGACAAAGGTTTCGCGGTCCGTGATCGTGCCGCTTGCGATCTTCGTCAGCGGCGCGCTGCCGAAGATCAGCTCGAGCGAGCGTGTATCGCGCTGCCACGCGAGGATCGCCTTCGCCGACGCGGACGTGTAGGCGGGAAACGTCGCGCCGACGCCGGGAACCATTCTCAGCGTATGCGTCCCTTCGATCTGGTCTACGTAGACGGCGTCCGTACGGTCGAGCACGACGAGGTTGCTCGTTTCGCCGGTCTGCCGCGTGATCACCTCGAGTCGCGGGCGCGCAAGTTCGCGCAGCGCGGAAATCCGGCGCGTGATCGTCGACGCGAAACGCAGCAGGCGGTTGCCGAGCACGTACGACCGCGATTCGCCGTCGCGGCCGACGTACCCGTGGTCGACGAGCGTCGTGAGCAGCCGGTGCGTGGTACTCGGCGACAGGCCGGTGAGCCGCGTGACTTCGGACAGGCTGGCCTTGCCGTCCGGTGCGTCCGCGAGAACGTCGAGGATCTCGAGGCCGCGCAACAGTGACTGCACGTTGCTGCTCATCTGGTCTCCGATTCGGGTGAAGGGCGCCGCCGGAACGCGCGAGCGTGTCGCGACGACATGGCAAGTGTCGGCGTTCGATTCGCTCGATTCAATAGCGAATGCACCGGTGGCCGACGGGCGCCAGTGTGCCCAATTAGTTCGGAAATGGTCGAAGTTCGATTCCGAAATGCCGTATTTTACCGGCCTGACTCTTTCCCTAGACTGAATGCCGAAACACGATGACCGCGCGTCCCGCCTGAGGGCGCGCGGCGGCACGATCTTGACGACGATGGAGGAAACATGGGCGAGAACAGTTATGACAAGGGGCGGCTCGACTTGCCGTTCGTCGGAATCTGCACGTTCGCGAAGTCTTCGCTGTGCCTCGACTGGGACGCGATCGACGCGGACGTCGCGGTGATGGGCGCCCCGTTCGACTGCGGCACGCAGTGGCGCGCGGGCGCGCGCTTCGGGCCGCGTTCGATCCGTGAAGCATCGACGCTGTTTTCGTTCGGCCACAGCGGCGCTTATGACTTCGAGGACGACGTCGTCTACCTGCCGAACGACGAGGTGCGCATCGTCGACATCGGCGACGCCGACATGATCCACACCGACACCGAAAAGAGTCACGCGAACATCGAGTACGGCGTGCGCAAGATCCTGGCCGCCGGCGCGCTGCCGGTCGTGATGGGCGGCGATCACTCGATCAACATTCCGTGCATCAATGCGTTCGAAGGGCAGGCGCCCTTTCACGTCGTGCATCTCGATGCCCATCTCGATTTCGTCGACGAACGGCATGGCGTGCGGCACGGCCACGGCAATCCGCTGCGGCGTGCGGCGGAGAAGAGCGTGGTGTCGGGCATGACGCAGATCGGCATCCGCAACGTGTCGTCGACCGCGCGCGACGGGTACGCGCAGGCGCGACGGATGGGCTCGGACATCGTGTCGGTCCGGGAGCTGCGCCGCCTCGGCATTCAGGGCGTGCTGGATCGGATCCCGAAAGGCGTGCGCTACTACCTGACCATCGACATCGACGGCTTCGACCCGTCGATCGCGCCGGGAACGGGCACGCCGAGTCACGGCGGGCTGCTGTACTACGAGGGACTCGAGCTGATGGCCGGTCTTGCCGAGCAGGGCGATGTCGTCGGCATCGATCTCGTCGAAGTCGCGCCCGATTACGACCATTCGGGATCGACGTCGATCCTCGCGGCCCAGTTGCTGCTCAACACGATCGGCCGCGTGATGCATCAGCGCAAGATCCGACGCCAGCGCACGCGCTGACGGTTGTCTCCGGGCGCCGTCCCGGCGGCCTTGGCACGGCGCGACGGCGCTCAGGCCGCCGGTTTCCTGCGCGGGCGGGCGCGCTGGCCGCCGATCTCGGCGGCGGCCGCCAGCAGATGCTCGTGAAACGACTGCACGACACGCGCGGGCTGGCCGCCTTTGCGCGTGATGATGCTGAATTCCAGGTGCGTGACGTAGTGTTCCGGGTCGACGCGCAGGAGCAGGCCGCTGTCGACCCAGGGGCGCGCGTAGTGCGGCGGCAGAAAACCGATGTAGTTGCCCGACAGGATCAGCATCGCGCGGCCTTCGACATTGTCGACGAGCGCCGACGCGTGCGACATCCGCAGCAGTTTCAGTTCGAGGCTCCCGAGATAGGCGCGGGCGGCGAGCCGGCATTGGCTCAGCGCGCCGATCGGGATGCGCTCGTTTGCACGCTCGGCGAGCGGATGCATCGATGCGCAATAGAGCCCCTGTTCCTCGCGATAGAGCGGCGTGTAGTTGAGCCCGGCGATCTGTGCCGGGAACGGGCCGACCGCCAGATGCAGGCGGCCGTCGAGCACGTGCCGTTCCATGTCGCCCGGCGTCTCGATCTGAACCTGCAGCCGCACATCCGGCGCGGCGCGGCCGAAATTGCGAATCGCGACCGGCAGCGGCGATTGCTGGTCGGTCAGGATCGCCTCGACCATCCCGAAGTGCAGCGCGCCCTGTAGTTGATTGCGCAGCGCGCCGGCTTCCATCTGAAACGTGTCGACGGCGCCGAGCAGCCGCTGCGCCGCCTCGTGTAGCTGAACGCCGTCGTCCGTCAGGCGGAATCCGCCGCGCCCGCGTTCGCACAAGCGAATCCCGAGCCGGGTTTCGAGCTGGGCCATGTACTCGCTGATGCTCGACGCACCGATGTTCAGAATCGGCTGAGCGGCCGCGAAGCCGCCGCATTGCACGATCGTTTCGAAAATACGCAGCAGTTTGAGATCCGTGTCCTGGAGCTTCATGGTCGACTCGCTGGATTATTTCGGAAACTGCCGAAGCAAGTTCCGGGAATTGACCATTTTATTGAGGAAATTGATTGGCCAGAATCAATTTCGTGTCGGTGGGGACGATGGCGTCGCTCCCCGGCGCGACGAGGCCGGTGCGAGACCGGCGGCGATGCCAACCTGCGATTGAAGGGGAAAACGATGATGAGCAAGCGTAAAGCACACATGAAGCTGACGGCGGGAGTGGTGCTCGGTCTGGCGTCGATGTGCGCCGTCGCGGGTGACGAGCAGGTCGTCAGGATCGGCCTGACGGGGCCGTTGACCGGCCCGCAGGCAGCGATCGGCAAGGACGACGAGAACGGCGTGCGGCTCGCGATCGAGCGCCTGAACGCGCAGGGCGTCGTGATCGGCGGCAGGAAGACGCACTTCGAGCTGGATTCGCAGGACGACGCCGCCGATCCGCGCACGGGCATGACGGTCGCGCAGAATCTCGTCGATGCGAACGTCAAGATCATCTTCGGGCCGTTCAACTCGGGGGTCGCGATTCCGATCTCGAACCTCGTGAATAACGCGAGCATCGTGATGGCGACTGTCGCATCGAATCCGTCGATCACGCAGCACGGCTATCCGTTCGTCTTCAGGATTTCCGCCAGCGACACGCAGCTGGGCAGCCGGATGGGCACCTTCGCCGCGCAGCAGCTCAAGGTGAAGCGCATCGCGGTGATCGACGATCGTACCGCGTACGGCCAGGGCGTCGCCGACGAATTCATCCGGTCGGCGACGGCCAACGGGATCGAGATCGTCGACCGCGAATACACGACCGACAAGGCGACGGACTTCGTGTCGATCCTGACGCACATCAAGGGCACCGGTGCGGAAGGGATCTTCTATGGCGGCTACTACGCGCAGGCGGGCGCGCTGCGCCGGCAGATGAAGCGACTCGGCATGAACGGCTACCTGATGGGCGGTGACGCGATGTGCAACGCGGAACTCGGGAAGCTCGGCGGCGCCGCGGTCGACGAGCGGGTCTATTGCCCGCAGGGCGGGCCGGTGCTGGAGCAGACGCCCGAAGGCCGGCAATTCAGGGCGGACTACAGGAAGCGGTTCGCAACCGATCCGCTGACCTACAGCGCGGCGCTCTACGACGGGATGAACCTCGTCGCGCAGGCGATGGAGAAGGCCGGCTCGACCGATCCGGCGAAGTATCGCGCCGCGTTCGCCGACATCGATTTTCGGGGCGTTTCGGGGCACTACCAGTTCGACCGGAATCGCGATTTGCGAGATTCACCGATCACGATCTATACGTATCGGCAGGGCGTTCCTTCGCCAACGAAGCAGTAACCCGAAGCGGGTCGCGTCGCACGCGACCCGCACGATGCGCGACCGCGCTCTGCGCGAAAACAGCCCGCGAGCAGGGCCCGCATCGTGCGTGTCACCGGACGGCTTCGCCCCTGGCCTGCAGATCGGCGTGATACGAAGAGCGCACCATCGGTCCGGAGGCGACCTGGCTGAACCCGAGCGCCTGCGCGCGTTCTCGCAGTTGCGCAAATTCCGCCGGCGTGACGAAGCGCTGGACTGGCAGGTGGTGCCGGGACGGCTGCAGGTACTGGCCAAGGGTCAGCATGTCCACGCCATGCGCGCGCATATCGTGCATGACCCGTTCGACTTCCTCCAGACGCTCACCGAGGCCAAGCATCAGGCCTGACTTGGTCGACACGTGCGGCACCGCGGACTTGAACGCCTGCAGCACGTTGAGCGAATGCTGGTAATCGGCGCCCGGCCGCGCCTCGCGGTACAAGCGCGGCACGGTTTCCAGGTTGTGGTTGAAGACGTCCGGCGGAGCGGCTGCGAGTATCTTCAGCGCGACGTCGAACCGCCCGCGAAAATCCGGCGTCAGGGCTTCGATCTTGAGCAGCGGATCGATTTGCCGGGCCTCGCTGATGCAGGCGGCGAAGTGGGCGGCGCCGCCATCGCGCAGGTCGTCGCGATCCACGGACGTGATCACCACGTACTTGAGCCGCATGGCCGCGATGGTTTCGGCCAGCCGCACCGGCTCGTCCGGATCGAGCGGATTGGGGCGGCCATGCCCGACGTCGCAGAACGGGCAACGCCGGGTGCAGATGTCGCCCATGATCATGAAGGTGGCCGTACCATGGCTGAAGCATTCGCCGAGGTTCGGACAGCTTGCCTCTTCGCACACGGTGTGCAGCTTCTGTTCGCGCAGGATCTTCTTCAGCGCGAGCACCTCGCGCGAGCCCGGGAAGGCCGCGCGAATCCATTCCGGCTTGCGCAACATCCGGGCCGGCTCGGTCGCGACGATCTTCACGGGGATGCGTGCCATTTTCTCGGCGGCGGAGAGCCTGGTTCCCGCGGCCATCGAAATCTTGCTGGTTTGCGTGTTCGCCATCGCTCAACCCCGATAGTATCGTTGCGGCACGAACGGGGTTTTGGCCACCTCCATCCGCACTGGCTTGCCGCGTACGATGGCATTCAGCGCCGTACCGAGTGCCGCGAACTCGGCCGCGACATATCCGATGGCCACCGGGCCGCCGTGCGTCGGACCAAACCCGCCGCTGGTCACCTTGCCGATCGTCTGGCCGTCGAGGCTGGTGAGGTCGGCGCCTTCACGCACCGGCACCTTGTCGTTCACGCGCAGGCCGACGCGCTTTCTGCTCACGCCTTCCACGAGCTGCCGGGCAATCGTATCGGCGCCCGGGTAGCCGCCCGCGCGCGCGCCGTCCGGACGCCGGACTTTGGAGATGGCCCACAGCAAGCTGCCTTCGATCGGTGTGGTGCCGGTGTCGATGTCGTGGCCGTACAGGCACAGGCCCGCTTCGAGGCGCAGCGAGTCGCGTGCGCCCAAACCGATCGGCTCGACCAGCGGGTCGTCCAGCAGCAGGCGCGCCAGTGCTTCCGCGCGGCTGGCCGGAACCGAGATCTCGTAGCCGTCCTCGCCGGTGTAGCCGGAGCGGCTGACATAACATTGCGCACCGGCCAGTTCGACCCTGGTGCTCTGCATGAAGGTCAGCGAGGCCAGCCGGGGCACGAGGCGTCCCAGAACGGATGACGCGGCCGGGCCTTGCAATGCCAGCAGCGCACGGTCGGCAAGTTCGACGACCTCGCAACGGTGACCGATCTTTTCCTTCAGATGGTTGATGTCCTGAGCCTTGCAAGCGGCGTTGACGACCACGTACAGATCGCCGTCGCCGAGGTGGGTCACCATCAGGTCGTCGAGAATGCCGCCTTGTTCGTTCGTGAACAGCGCATAGCGCTGCATGCCCGCCGGCAGATCGATCACGTCGATCGGCACCAGCGTTTCGAGCGCGGCAGCGGCAGCCGTGCCCGACAGCATGACCTGCCCCATGTGGGAGACGTCGAAAAGGCCTGCCTTGTCACGTGTGTGCAGATGTTCCTTCAGTATCCCGAGCGGGTACTGCACCGGCATTTCGTAACCGGCGAACGGGACCATCTTCGCGCCAAGGTCGACATGCAGGCTGTGGAGTGGGGTACGGGAAAGTTGAGTGGTCATCGTCATTCCAGAAAATGTGGGGGGGGGGGGCGCGAGCATGCGTTGCGGGGGATCCGGGCGGGGACGCCGACGCGACGGCCCGGACGATCAGGACTCGCCGATTACCGGCCGTATACCGGGAATGCGGCACACAGTTCGGCAACCTGGCGCTTCACGCGCTCGATGACCGACGGGTTTTCCACGTCGGCCAGGATGTCGCAGATCCAGCACGCCACGACGCTTGCTTCGGCCTCCTTGAAACCGCGGCTGGTAATCGCCGGCGTGCCGATGCGGATGCCGCTGGTGACGAACGGGCTCTGCGGGTCGTTGGGCACGGCGTTCTTGTTCACGGTGATGCGTGCGCTGCCCAGGGCTGCATCGGCGGCCTTGCCCGTCAGCCCCTGGCGGATCAGGCTCACCAGGAACAGGTGGTTGTCCGTGCCACCGGAGATGATGTCGTAGCCGCGCTCGACGAACACGGCGGCCATCGCCCTGGCGTTGGCGACCACCTGCTGCTG
Organism: Burkholderia sp. PU8-34; assembly: GCF_053427725.1. NCBI lineage: Bacteria > Pseudomonadati > Pseudomonadota > Betaproteobacteria > Burkholderiales > Burkholderiaceae > Burkholderia > Burkholderia sp. PU8-34. Next base: position 188,962 of record NZ_JBSAXC010000007.1, on the reverse strand, counting down.
ATAGGCCTTGAATTCAGGGGAGAGCGCTTCCTTGAACGCCACCGCCTTGGCGGCGATGACATGCATCAGCGGGCCGCCCTGGATGCCGGGAAACACGATGGCGTTGAGCTTCTTCTCGATCGCCGGGTTCGCGCGCGCCAGAATCAGGCCGCCGCGCGGGCCGCGCAGCGTCTTGTGCGTCGTGGTGGTCACCACGTCGGCATGGGGCAGCGGGTTCGGGTAGAGTCCCGCGGCCACGAGGCCGGCCACATGAGCCATATCGACGAACAGGAAGGCGCCCGCGGCGTCGGCGATCCGGCGGAATCGTGCCCAGTCCACGACGCGAGAGTAGGCCGAGAAGCCGGCCGTGATCATTTTCGGCTTGTGCTGTTGCGCGAGTGCCTCGACCTGATCGTAGTCGATCTCGCCGGTTTCCACGTTCAGCCCATACTGCACGGCCCGGTACAGCTTGCCGGAAAAGTTGACGTGCGCGCCGTGCGTCAGGTGGCCGCCGTGAGCCAGGCTCATGCCGAGTATCGTGTCGTGCGGCTCGATCAGTGCCATGTAGACAGCGGCGTTGGCCTGGCTGCCGGAGTGCGGTTGCACGTTGGCGTAGTCGGCGCCGAACAGCGCCTTCGCGCGATCGATCGCCAGTTGCTCGGCGATGTCCACGAATTCGCAGCCGCCGTAGTACCGCTTGCCCGGATAGCCCTCGGCGTACTTGTTGGTCAGCACCGAGCCTTGCGCCTGCAACACGCGCGGGCTGGTGTAGTTCTCGGATGCGATCAGTTCGATATGGTCTTCCTGGCGCGTGCGCTCATGCTCCATCGCCGCCCACAGTTCGTTGTCGAAACCTTCGATCTGCATGTCTTTGCTGAACATTCGTCTTTCTCCCGACGTCGGAGCCGCGCGCGACGCCCGACAGGCGTTGCGCCGCATGCGTATCCTTCGTCTCGTTATGGGTTAAATGCGGTAATCGCCGGAACAGCCCGCTCGCATGCGGAGATCCGATCCGCCGGGCGAACGGGTGTGCCACGCTATGATCGATACGCTTCCATCGGCGGACACGAGCACACCAGATTGCGGTCGCCATACACGTTGTCGACGCGCGACACCGGCGGCCAGTACTTGCCGGCTGCCATCTTCGCTACCCCATACGGGTAGACGGCCTGCTCGCGCGAATAGGCGTGGCGCCACGCGTCCACCAGTTCGGCCGCGGTGTGCGGAGCGTGTTTCAGCGGATTGTCGTTCGCGTCCAGCGTGCCCGCTTCCACCGCGGCGATCTCGGCACGGATGGCGATCATCGCGTCGATGAAGCGGTCGAGCTCTGCCTTCGATTCCGACTCGGTCGGCTCGATCATCAGCGTGCCTGGCACGGGAAAGCTCATGGTCGGCGCGTGAAATCCGAAGTCGATCAGGCGCTTGGCGACGTCATCGACGCTGATGCCGCTGCTGTCCTTGAGCGGGCGCAGGTCGATGATGCATTCGTGCGCCACGCGGCCGTTCGGGCCCGTGTAGAGAATCGGGTAGTACGGCGCCAGGCGGCTGGCGACGTAATTGGCGTTGAGGATGGCTGCCTCGGTCGCGCGCTGGAGGCCTTGGGCCCCCATCAGCGTGATATAGGTCCAGGTGATCGGCAGGATGCTTGCGCTGCCGAACGGGGCCGCGGATACCGCGCCGATTCCCGCTACCCGGCCCGCGCCGTGCCCGGGCAGGAACGGCGCCAGATGGGCCTTGACGCCAATCGGACCCACGCCGGGGCCGCCGCCTCCGTGCGGGATGCAGAAGGTCTTGTGCAAGTTCAGATGAGACACGTCGCCGCCGAAGGCGCCCGGTTGGGCGAGGCCGACCAGTGCGTTCATGTTGGCGCCGTCGATGTAGACCTGGCCGCCATGGGCATGGACGATGTCGCACGCGTCGCGCACGCGCGCTTCGAACACGCCGTGGGTAGACGGATAGGTGATCATGATCCCGGCCAGGTCGCGGCTGTGCTGAGCGGCTTTCGCGTTGAGGTCGTCGATGTCGACGTTGCCGGCGTCGTCACAGTTGACCACCACGACCCGCATGCCGACCATTTGCGCCGATGCCGGGTTGGTACCGTGTGCCGACGACGGGATCAGGCATACGTTGCGCTGCGCCTCGCCGCGGCTCGCATGGTACGCGCGGATCGCCAGCAAGCCGGCGTATTCGCCTTGCGAGCCGGCATTCGGTTGCAGCGACACGGCGTCGTAACCGGTGACCGCACACAGCATGGCTTCCAGTTCCTGCGCCAGCGCGCGATAGCCTTCGGCCTGTTCGGCCGGCGCAAACGGATGCAGCTTCGCGAACGCCGGCCACGTAATCGGCACCATCTCGGTCGTGGCGTTCAGCTTCATCGTGCAGCTACCGAGCGGAATCATGGTGCGATCGAGCGCCAGGTCCTGGTCGGCGAGGCGACGAAGATAGCGCAGCATCCGGGTTTCCGAATGGTGGCTGTTGAAGACCGGATGGGTGAGAAAGGCACTGTGGCGCTGCAGGGGGGCGGGGAGTGCGTCGGCGGTAGTCGCTTCCACAACCGCAAAGTCAGGAACCGCCCGGCCTTCGGCGAAGATCGTCCAGAGCGTGCCGACGTCCTCGGGCGTGGTCGTCTCGTCCAGCGCGATGCCGACCTGGTGGTCGCTGATGGAACGCAGGTTGACGTGGCGCGCGCAGGCCGCGACGTGCACCGCAGCGGTACGACTGCCGCTGTTGACCGTGATCGTATCGAAGCAGTACTCGGTCGGCACGGCATACCCGAGCTGGCGCAGACCCGCGGCCAGGGTCGCGGTGAGGCGGTGGATACGTCGTGCAATGGTGGTCAGGCCCTGGGGACCATGGTAGGCAGCGTAGAAGCCGGCGATATTGGCGAGCAGCACTTGCGCGGTGCAGATGTTGCTGGTGGCTTTCTCGCGCCGGATGTGCTGCTCGCGCGTCTGCATGGCCAGGCGCAGGGCGGGGCGGCCATGGGCATCGACCGACAGGCCGACCAGTCGCCCCGGCATGCTGCGCTTGAACGCGTCGCGCGTCGCGAAATAGCCGGCGTGAGGGCCGCCGTAGCCGAGCGGCACGCCGAAACGCTGGGTGGTGCCAACCGCCACGTCGGCGCCGAATTCGCCCGGCGGCGTGAGCAGCGTCAATGCAAGCAGATCAGCGGCGAACACCGCCAGCGCACCGTTGGCATGCAGTGCGTCGACAACGCCGCGGTAATCGTGAATGTCGCCGTAGGTGCCCGGGTATTGCAGCAACGCTGCGAAGCAGTCGATGCCCGACAGGTCCCGGCGTGGATCGCCCACGATCACCTCGATGCCGATCGGTTCGGCACGGGTGCGGACGATTTCGATGGTCTGCGGATGGCAATCACGTGCGACGAAAAACACCTGGCTTTCCGACCTGGCGAGGCGCTGGCAGAACGTCATGGCCTCGGCGGCTGCCGTGCCTTCGTCCAGCATCGACGCGTTGGCGATTTCGAGGCCGCTCAAATCGGCGATCATGGTCTGAAAGTTGAGCAGGGCTTCCAGGCGGCCTTGCGAGATTTCCGGCTGGTACGGCGTGTAGGCGGTGTACCAGGCCGGGTTCTCCAGCACATTGCGCTGGATCACCGGCGGGGTGTGCGTGTCGTGGTATCCCATGCCGATGAAGGACTTGAAGACCTTGTTGCGGCTCGCCAGCTCGGCCAGCCTGTCCAGTGCCTCGGCTTCGGTGCAACTCTGCGGCAGGGCCAGCGGGGCGTCACTGCGGATCGCTGCCGGTACCACCTGCGCGATCAGTTCATCGAGGGAGCCCACGTTGAGTTCGGTCAGCATCGCGCGTTGTTCGTCGGCATCGGGGCCGATGTGGCGCCGGACGAACAACGCTCGCTGGGTGAGGGAGTCGAAAGGGATCATGGCAGTCTTCCTCAGGCGCCGATATAGGCACGATAGGCAGCCCCGTCCATCAAGCCGTCCAACTGTTCCGGATGGTCGATACGCATGCGGAAGAACCAGCCATCGCTTTCTGCCGCCTCATTGACGAGGCTCGGCTCGTCGGCAAGCGACGCATTGACTTCCAGCACGGTGCCGGACACGGGCATCTTGACCTCGCCGGCGGCCTTGACCGACTCGACGGCCGCGGCTTCCTCGTCCCGGGAAAAGGCACGGCCTTCGCCTGGCAACGCGACATAGACGAGATCGCCAAGCTGCGACTGTGCATGATCGGTGATGCCGACGGTGGCACTGCCGTCCGCTTCCAGACGCAGCCATTCGTGGGATTCGGTGTACTTGATCTCGCTCATTTGCTCACTTCCTGACAGGGTTGCGCTAAGTGAAATGGCAAACGCAAGCCGGAACGGCAACGGCGGGAGGATGATCGAGGGATCGGCATCCGGACCGGGGCATTCCAGGCTGCGTGCCTGATGCCCCCTCTGTCCATTTGCCTGAGAGATTACGCGTCCCGACAGGGCGCTTCTCCTTCGGCGAGGCGTGGTCGGCGACCAGTGGCCTACTCTCCAGAGCGCTAGTCGATATGTCGGTCCTTTTGCCTGAGAGTTTCTGGGGCGATTCCCCTTCGGCGCCGCCAATGGCGGTCTCTCCCGACACATCCCGATAGCTGGTGACAATCTAGTCGGACGCCATTTGCGTTGTCAACTCGTCTTTGTCACCCGGCTCGTGCGGGGCAGAGGTCGCGGCGCATGGCGCTCGCCATGCGATGCCGGTGCCGGGCCTTGCATGACAAGGCGTTGCCAGGATTGCCGTCGGCGCGATACTTCGGTGGAATCCGAAATGAATATCCGAGATTGTCTATGCGTCCACCGCGCGAGAACGCGGCGCTATGCGTTGGCCATCAGGTCGTCCATGAACGCGCGCAGAACGGTCGGCTGCGCCGCACCTCGCTTGGTGATCGAGGAAAACGGCCATGTCGAGCCGAGGCGCTCGGAGGCAATCTGGCGCATCTGGTCCGCGTCGACCCAATGCTGCGCGTAATGCTTGGGCAGAAAGCCGATATAGGCACCTGTCAGGATCAGGATCGCTTGTGCCTCGATATTGTCCACCGTGGCGGCGGCACTGCCGCTCTTGAGGAGTTGCAGATCTCGTTGCTGCAGAAAGCCGCGCGCGACGACCTGGCTTTGCCTGATCGCGCTGATCAGTTCGTCGCCTGCCGCGTCGCTCGAGAACAGCGGGTGGTACCGGCTGCAGTAGAGCCCATCGGGCTCTTCGTACAGTTGCGTGTAGGACAACCCGGCAACGGTAAGAGGGAAATGCCCGATCGCCACGTGCAGCCGCCCGTCGAGCACACGTTCCTCCAGTTCGGCGGGGGTCCCGATGTAGATGTCCAGCTGCACGTCGTGGCCACGAGAGACGAACTGGCGTAGCGTGCGCGGCAGCATGCTGTCCGTGTCGGTGACCGTGTTGTCGATGATGCCGAGATACAGCGTGCCCGAGATGCGTTGCTTGAGCGCATGGGTATCCATGCAGAAGGTCTCCACCGCCAACAACAGGCGTTGCGCCGACTCGTAGGTCGCAACGCCGTGTTCTGTCAGACGAAATCCGCTGCGGCCGCGTTCGCACAACTTGACACCCAGACGCGTTTCCAGGCTCGTCATCTGCTCGCTGATGGTCGACTGGCTCACATTCAGTGCCGCCTGCGCGGCGGCGAATCCACCGCATTTCACGATGGTCATGAAAATTCTGAGCAGTTTCAGGTCGACGTCCTGCAGTTGCTTCATTTTTCGCTCTCCTCCATGGTTTTCATCGGAAAAAGTCGATATGAATATCCGATGTCTCCTATTTTTTCGGTGCAAATTCTTCCCCATAGTCGCGGTAAAGGCAAGCGCGCAGACGACTGGCCTTGGGAGACGATCCACCGATGGAGACGGAGACAATGCAGAGCAATACGTATGAGAAAGGCCGGCTGAACCTGCCGTTTGTCGGCCATTGCACCTTTGCGAAGGCGCCGGTTTGCCTGGACTGGGAACGCATCGACGCCGATGTCGCGATCCTCGGCGCGCCGAATGACATGGGTACCCAGTGGCGTTCAGGTGCGCGCTTCGGGCCGCGCGGCATCCGCGAGGCGTCCACCCTCTTTTCCTTCGGGCACGCTGGCGCCTACGATCACGAAGACGACGTGCTCTACCTGACCGAGGATCAGCTGCGCATGGTCGACGTGGGTGACGCCGACATCGTGCACACCGACATGGGCGCGAGCAACGCGAACATCGAACTGGCCGTGCGCAAGATTCTCGCCGCCGGCGCAATGCCCGTGGTGCTGGGCGGCGATCATTCCGTGCATGCGCCGGTGATCAAGGCGTTCGAAGGCCGCGGGCCGATTCATATCGTGCATTTCGACGCTCACCTCGACTTCGTCGACGAGCGCCACGGCGTGCGATACGGCCACGGAAACCCGCTGCGCCGCGCGTCGGAAATGGAGCACATCGCCGGCATGACGCAGCTCGGCATCCGGAACGTGTCGTCTTCCAATCGCAGCGACTACGATGCCGCCCGTGCAGCGGGCTCCAACATATTGTCCGTGCGAGATGTTCGGCGCCTCGGTACCGAAGGCGTGCTGGAGCAGATTCCGGACAGCGGTGCGTACTACATCACCATCGATATCGACGGGTTCGACCCATCCATCGCGCCGGGTACCGGTACCCCCAGTCACGGCGGCTTCCAGTATTACGAAGTACTGGAAATCATTCAGGCACTCGCCAGACGAAGCCGCGGCAACATCATCGGCATGGATCTGGTCGAGGTCGCACCAGCGTATGACCCGACCGGAACGACGTCGATTCTGGCCGCGCAACTGCTGATGAACAGCATCGGCTTCATCTTCCATGCGCGCAGTCTGGCAAGAGGACGCTGAGCGTCCGCATCCGTAATCCGGGGGTGTCCCGCACGACGCCCGAAGTCATCACCGCAAAGCCCGACGGCCTTGAAGCGAGGTCCGGGGCGGGCATATCAAGGAAGATCAGAATGGATGCCGTTGTTGCGCAATATCTCGACCGCCATGGCGTTTCGCATGCGACCCGAAGCTTTCTTGCCTCGTCGATGAGGATGTTCATCGGCGGCGAATGGGTGGAGGGCGGCGACGGCCAGGTCAGCGCCGTCACCGAACCTTCTACCGGAGGCGTCATCACGCACATTCCGTTCGCGACGACGGCCGATCTCGACCGCGCGGTGGCGGCGGCGCGTCACCAGTTCGACCATGGCGAATGGCGTCGCCTGAAGCCGCTCGAGCGTGAGCGTCTGCTGCACCGATTGGCTGATCTGATCGAAGCCCATGCGGACGAACTGGCCGAGATCGAATCGATCGACATGGGAAAATCCGTCGTGCAGGCGCGCGCGATCGATATCCAGGGCACTGTCGATACGTTCCGCTATTTTGCCGGTTGGGCCTCCAAGTTGCATGGGCGTACGGTCGAGCCGTCGTTGCCAGGTAATTACCTGGCCTATACGCGAAAGGAGCCGATCGGTGTAGTGGGCGCGATCGTACCGTGGAACTATCCGTTGCAGACGATGGCGTGGAAACTGGCGGCTGCGCTGGCGGTCGGTTGTACCACGGTTGTCAAGCCGGCCGAGCTTACGTCGCTGTCGACGCTGCGTTTTGCCGAACTGGTTCAGGAAGCCGGCATTCCGGACGGCGTGGTCAACATCGTGACCGGGCGTGGCAGCGTGATCGGTGCCGCGATGGCAAGCCATCCAGGCATCGACAAGCTGACGTTTACCGGCTCGACGCCGGTCGGGCGCGCCGTCGGGCAGAACGCCGTTCAAAACATCAAGCGCGTCACGCTGGAACTCGGCGGCAAATCACCCGTCATCGTGCTGGACGATGCCGATATCGATGCCGCCGCACAAGCCGTGGCCAACGGCGTGTTCTTCAATTCCGGGCAGGTCTGCGATGCAGGGACGCGTGCCTACATTCACCGCAGCATTTACGATCGCTTCCTGGCCGCGCTCGCCGAATACACGTCGACGCTGAAGATTGCCCCCGGGCTGGACCGCGATTGCTTCATCAGCCCGCTCGTGTCGGCCAAACAGAAGGACACCGTGCTTTCGTACATCGAAGCCGGGATTCGAGAAGGCGCCGAATGCTACTACGGCGGGCGCCCCCAAGAGGGCCCGGGTCATTTTGTCGAGCCGACCATCTTTGCACATTGCCGTAACGACATGCGCATCGTCCGCGAGGAAATATTCGGACCGGTGCTGGTCACCGCGCCGTTCGATACGCTGGACGAGGCCGTGACGCTCGCCAACGATTCGTCGTTCGGCCTGGCTGCCGCGATCTATTCGAACGACCTCGGCCGGGTGCACGGCCTGATCCCGCAACTGCAGGCCGGCACGGTTTATGTGAACGCCCACAGCACCATCGATCCGTCGCTGCCTTTCGGGGGATTCAAGACGTCCGGGTTCGGCAAGGACCTGGGGCCGGAGCAGCTCGACTACCTGATGGAAACCAAGGCGGTCTGCATCACGCTGCCCTGAGCGCGCATACGCTGCGAGCCCTTCCGAGCCGGCACGCATGGCGACTGCCTGCGGCCGGCCGGAAGCGGCCGCCCGGACTATGAAGCCATCGAACTGTTGGTCCGACAGGGCTCGATGAAATTGCACGGCATCACCCTTTGAGATCATGGGGTACATCATGCAAGCAGAAACAAAGGCACTGAACGTGCCGCGTAGCGATCAGAGTGCCATTGAAGGGCGCTCGATCGATTTCGTTCCGGAAAGCGAACGTACCGACAAGCTGTCCAGCCAGGGCCCGTTCTGGTTCGTCGGAAACTTCACGTTCTTCACCATGACCATCGGCTTTGTCGGGCCGAGCGTGGGTCTTGATTCGCTCTGGACGACCATCGCCGGAACGCTGGGCATCATGTTCGGTACGCTGTTCATGGCCTTCCATGGTTCGCAAGGCCCGCACCTTGGTCTTCCGCAGATGATCCAGTCTCGTGCGCAATTCGGATATCGCGGCGTGGTGCTCGTGCTGTTGGCGACCTTGTTCGTCTTCGCGGGCTTCAACATCGTCAACCTCGTGTTGATGATGCAGGGGCTGAGGACGCTGTACAACTGGGACCCGATGCAAGTTGCGCTTGCGGTGACGGTGCCGGCCACCGTCCTGGCCATCCTCGGTCATGACTGGATGCACCGGACGTTCAAATGGTCGCTTTATCTTTCGCTGCCGCTTTACGGCATCGTAACGTTGGCGGTGCTGATGGGATGGATCCAGGACGCGCCGGCAGCGACGGGGGGCGCGCCGGCCGCGCCGCTGGGATTCAACTGGACCGGGTTCATCGCGCAGTTTGCAGCCGCGGCCAGCTACAACATCGCCTACGCCCCGTATGTATCGGACTATTCCCGTTACCTGCCGAAGAACACCTCGAGCAGCAAGCTGATCACGGCTGTGTTCGTGGGGGCATCACTATCCGGCGCATGGATGATCGCGGTTGGCGGCTGGCTTGGGGCACACCTGCATGCCACCGATGTCCTGGTGGCGCTCAACAGCGTCGGTGCAGGCATTGCCCCGAAATTGGGAGCCGTGGTCGTGGCCATCACGATCCTCGCGTTCCTTCCGGTGATTGCCATGAAAATCTACAGCGCCAAGCTCACGGCCATTACCAGCGTGGACTCGTTCAGGAAGGTCGAGCCGACCGCGAAGGCACGGATCATCGCGATCATCTTCGTCGTGCTCCTGCAGTTCGGCGTGGCAATGCGCATCTATACGTCGGGTTCCGGTCTTTCGGTGCTCAATATCTATCTGGTGGTGATGCTGTACTTCCTTGTGCCCTGGACCGCCGTCAATCTCACCGATTACTTCTTCGTCCGCAAGGGCCGCTATGCGGTACCGCATTTTTTCCGCCCGAACGGCAATATCTATGGGCGTTGGGGGGTCCGTGGCCTGCTGTCCTATCTCATTGGATTCGTGGCGATGATCCCGTTCTTCTGTGTCTTCGACGGCGATCGTGAAGTCTACGTCGGTCCGCTCGCCAGGGCGATGGGCAGCGTGGACCTGGCCTGGCTGGTCGGGCTGTTCGTATCTGCGCTGGTGTACTACGTGTTCTGCGGTTCGCTCGACTTGCAACGAGAGGAGGCGGTGATCAGGCACATCGAAGAGAACATGCCGGAATACACGACTGGCGAGAAACATCGCGCCTGACGCAGCGGCCCGGATCATTTATCGAGGTAGATAATCGTGACTACAAAATACTACGACTACATCATTGTCGGAGCCGGATCGGCTGGATGCGTATTGGCAAACCGCCTGACCGAGGATCCGAACGTCAGCGTCCTGATACTCGAATATGGCGGAAGCGATCGTAGCATCATCATCCAGATGCCGAGTGCGTTCTCCATGCCGATGAACACCCGGAAATACAACTGGCACTACGAGACCACACCGGAACCGCATTTGAACGGACGCCGCCTGCATTGCCCGCGCGGCAAGGTGCTCGGCGGGTCGTCGTCGATCAATGGTCTGGTTTATATCCGCGGTCACGCGTGCGACTTCGATGAATGGGAATCCCTTGGCGCGCGCGATTGGGGATACCGGCATTGCTTGCCGTATTTCCGCAAGGCGGAAAACTACAAATTCGGCGGCGACGACTACCGTGGCGCTGACGGCCCGCTTAGCACCAACAACGGCAACAACATGCAGAACCCGTTGTACGGTGCCTGGGTGGAAGCAGGTGCCCAGGCCGGCTACATCAAGACAGACGATTGCAACGGCTACATGCAGGAAGGGTTCGGGGCGATGCATATGACGGTCAAGGACGGCGTGCGATGGTCGACAGCCAACGCTTATCTTCGTCCGGCGATGCAACGGCCCAACCTGACCGTCGTCACGAATGCGATGACGCGCCAGATCGTGCTGGAAGGAAAACGTGCCGTCGGTGTGATCTATGAGCAGGGGGGTGTCACGCACACTGTTCGCTGTGCGCGAGAGGTGCTGGTGTCGTCCGGGCCGATCGGCTCGCCCCATCTGTTGCAGCGCTCGGGCATCGGCCCGTCCGAAGTGTTGCGCAACGCGGGTATCGAAGTCAGGCACGACCTGCCCGGCGTCGGTGAGAACTTGCAGGATCACTCGGAAATCTACATCCAGTTCGAGTGCAAGGAACCGGTGTCGCTCAATGGCAAGATGGGCTTGCTCGGAAAGGCGATGATCGGCCTGCGCTGGTTGCTGTTCAAGGATGGGCTGGGCGCCAGCAACCATTTCGAAGCGGGCGGGTTCATTCGTTCCGAAGTCGGCCTGCGCTGGCCGGACATCCAGTTCCATTTCTTGCCGGCGGCCATGCGCTACGACGGAGACAAGCCATACAAGGGCCACGGCTTCATGGTGCTGACCGGACCGAACAAGCCCAAGAGTCGCGGTCATGTTCGCGTACGGTCTGCCGATCCGTATGAACATCCCGAAATCCGATTCAACTACCTGGAGCGCGAGGAAGACCGCGAGGGGTTCCGCCGCTGCGTGCGCCTGACGCGTGAAATCGTCGGTCAGCCGGCGATGGACCGTTTCCGCGGGGTGGAACTGGCGCCGGGGCCGGATGTGAAAACCGACGATCAGATCGACGCCTTCGTTCGCGCCAACATGGAAAGCACCATGCATCCGTGCGGCTCGTGCCGGATGGGTGAGGATGACATGGCAGTGGTGGATTCCGAACTGCGCGTGCGCGGCCTCCAAGGCTTGCGTGTGATCGATTCGTCGGTGTTCCCGACCGAGCCGAACGGTAACCTGAATGCGCCGACCATCATGCTGGCCGAGCGGGCCGCCGATCTGGTGCGTGGCCGGCCGATGCTCGACCCATCCAATGTATCAATCGGCCTCGCGGAGAAATGGGAAACCCAGCAGCGCACCAGCGCTCCCAAGCGCAGGGTTGCCGTATAAATGGCGCATTCAGGCTGGCTCGCGCAGCCGGACACAATGCATGGCGGTGACAGGAACCCAATCGAGGAAATGATTGCGCTGCAGCCGCCTCTCAAATTGAGTTCGCCGGTTGGGAACTCAATTTGAGAAATTTCACCGTGCCGGCCACGTCGAGCGGCAATCCGGGATACGTTGCAGTCGTGCAGGTCCGGATTCGCGACACGTCCTCGCTGCTTTTTACCCCCGTGCGGCTGGCAGGCAATCGCGGCAAGCCGATTGCCGAAGCCCTGGACGCGTTGCGTGTCTCGATGAGCGTGTGACCATCGCGGACCTGCCGCACTGCCGACTCCGCCTAGCGAATTCGCGAGACAGCTTTCAGCACGGCACGTCCCTCGTCCGTTACCCGGATCGGCCGGCAGTCCGACGCCGATGGATCGAAGGCGACCAGCTGGCGCTCCAGCAGCGCGAAAAGCTCCTCGCGGTCGGAACCAATCTGGTCCGGGGCATTCCACACCATCATCAGCGTGGTGATTTCGTGCGGACTCAACATTGTGAGCATGGGGTCCTCGTATCGAAACTATCGGATTACGGGTACATGCGCCGACGCATGGCGCATCCACATCTCGGTGTTGTCAGCAATGGCTCGCACGATCACATGACCGCAGCCCAAATCGTCGCGTTCAGCGTGCGCGTCGCAGTTTTCGTGTGGACTGGGCGGTGCGTGCCGTGCGAAAGGTCTAAAAGCGCGGGACGCTTCGTGATTGGGTTTCGTATTGCGAGCCGACGACCTTCAACCATTCCGCGTGGGTGTGCGACGCAATGGCGGCAAGCTGACCACCATACGACCATGCCCGCTCGGCGCGCGACTGAAGGAGTTTCGTTTGCTGTGCGATAGCCTGTTCGGGTGCCTTGCACGACAGCGCTTCGGCCCAGTACGACCTGATTTCCGCAAGCGCCTGTCGGGCCACTTCCAGGTTGAGGTGAACCATTCGCTCGCAGCCTTCGAATGCCTGGTTCGACAGCGCAAACATGGCGGCTGCATTGGCTTTGCTCGACACGGCAAGTTGCTCCGGCGTGTACCCCGTCATTCGTCCCCTCCCAAGTATGGTTCGACGCGAATCTTGCATGCAGCTGCCAAGAGACAAGCCGGGCAAACCCCGACTATTTCCTGCGTGAACGTAATGTCGATTCGGAGTCGGCATTCTAGCTTGGTCGGATCGAATTCTGCGCGCCGGTTTCGTAGGTAGATGCCCGCAGAAAACGTTACCAGCCGTGTGGATCGAGCAGACGGAAAAATGACGTGAAGCCGAACAGGCGAGTCCGGCATCGGTCAATCATTCGCGCGATGCAATGGCCACGAAGCGCAGTCGTGCCCCCGCCCACCTGCCCGCAAAAACGAGTCTGCCGCGTGCACGGATGCACCGGCGCCCAGGGCAGGCCGGCACGGGTCACGTGCCGGCCACCATGCCCCCGCCCACTCAACGCTGCGCCACCGCGCCGCTATCCGCCGACCACCCGCCGCCGAGCGACTTGTACAGTGCGACGAGCGCGAGCGCCGTATCGCGTTCGGTCTGCGCGAGCTTGTCGTCGGCCGCGTGCAGCGCGCGCTCCGCATCGAGCACCGGCAGGAAGTCGGTGAGCCCCTGCCGATACAGCCGCGTTGCGACCGTCACCGCATCGCGATCCGCCTTTACTTCGTCGGCGAGCCGGTCGCGCCGCACCTGCGTGCGGCCGTATGACGACAGCGCCGTTTCGACGTCGCGCAGCGCGCCCAGCACCGTGCGGCGGTAGACGGCGGCCGCTTCGTCGGTCCGTGCCTGTTCGGCGCGCACCGCGAAGCGCACCTTGCCTGCATCGAAGATCAGCCAGCTGATGTTGGGGCCGACCTTCAGGTAGCGGCTCGGCATCGTGAGGAACGACGACGCGTCGAGGCTCTGGAGTCCGGCCACGCCCGTCAGCGAAAAGTGCGGATACAGGTCGGACTGCGCGACGCCGATGCGCGCGTTGGCCGCGGCGAGGCGCCGTTCGGCCGCGCGGATGTCGGGGCGGCGCTTCAGCAGGTCCGACGGCAGCCCGATCGGCACGTCCGCGACGGGCGCCGGAATCGGGCCGGGCGCGTCGAGCTCGGCCAGCACCTGTTCCGGCGGATGCCCGACGAGCGCGCCGATCCGGTAGATCGCCGCGCGCGCGTCCGCCTCGAACGCCGGAATGTCGGATTCCGTATCGGACACCTGCGCCTGCGCGCGCAGCACGTCGAGGCGCGACGCGAGCCCCGCGTCGAACTGCGAGCGCGTGAGCGCGAGCGCGTCGCGCTGCAATGCCGCGTCGTCGCGCGCCACCGCGAGACGGCGTTGCGCGCCGCGCAGCTCGACGTAGTTGCGCGCGATTTCCGCGAGCAACGTCAGCATCGCGTCGCCGCGCTCGGCAACCGCCGCGTCGTACGACGCATCGGCCGATTCGACGGTACGCCGCGTGCCGCCGAACACGTCGATTTCCCACGACGCGTCGAAGCCGGCCTGGTACAGGTTGCCGTTGGTGCCCTTGCCGAGCCCGCCGGGCTGCACGCCGACCGGCACGTTTGCGCTGCCGTGCGTGCGGTCATACGCGGCGCCGGCCTCGAGCGTCGGATAGTAGGCCGAGCCTGCGATCCCCTGCCGCGCGCGCGCCTCGCGCACGCGCGCTTCGGCCGCGTCGAGGTCGGGCGCCGAACGCAGCGCGTCGTCGATCAGGCGGTCGAGCACCGGGTCGCCGAGGTTCTTCCACCACAGGTCGGGCGCGGCCTGCGCGGTCGCAAGCGGCGGCGCGGCGGGCCGTTCCGCGTAGGTCGCCGGCAGCGCGGGATGCGGCGCGACATAGTCGGGGCCGACCGTGCAGCCGGCGAGCCACGCGCAGAATGCCGCAGCCGCGAGCGCGGCTATCGGCCGGCTGCGTCGCCCCGGCTGCACGGCCTGCTCAGCCTGCACAGGCTGCATGGACTGAACGGACCGCGCTGGCAGAACAGACTGAACGGCCTCCATGCCGCGCGCTGTCAATTCAGGAATCCGAGCCATGTCGGCCGCTCCCGAATGGCGATGCGCGTTTCGACCGACATGCCGGGCGAGATCCAGCGCAGCGCGTCGCCCGGCTTGTCGAACACGATCTTGACGGGCACGCGCTGCACGACCTTGACGAAGTTCCCGGTCGCGTTTTCCGGCGGGAGCAGCGCGAAGCGCGCGCCGGTGCCGCGCTGGATGCTGTCGACGTGGCCGCTCAGGCGCAGGTTCGGGAATGCGTCGACGCGGACCGTGACCGGCTGGCCGGGACGCACGTCGGTCAACTGCGTTTCCTTGTAGTTCGCGATGATGTACAGCGTTTCCGGCACGACCGACAGCAGCACCTGGCCCGGCTGCACGAAATTGCCGGGCTCGACGCTCTTGCGCGCGACGGTGCCGTTCTCGGCCGCATAGATCTTCACGTACGACAGGTTCAGGTTCGCCTGCGACAGCGTCGCGCGCGCCTGCTCGACCGCGGCCGCGGCCGTCAGCGCCTGCGAGCGGGCGAGCCGCGCCTGCGCCTGCGCGGCCTCGATGCGAACCTGCGCGGCGACCGCGGTCGCGCGCGTGCTGGCGGCCGCTGCCTTGCCTTCGTCGACGCGTTCCGACGATACCGCGCGGATGTCCGACACCGACTGCAGGCGGCCGAGATTGGCCTGCGCGAGCCGTGCGTTGGCCTGCGCGACGTCGAGCTCGGCGCGTTGCCGGGCGACGTCCGCATCGGCAACCGGAATCTGGTCCTGCGCTTCGCGCAGCTTGCCTTCCGCGTTCGCGAGGCTCGCCTGCGCCTGTGCGAGCTGTACCGCGTAGTCGCGCGGATCGAGCTCGACCAGCAGCTGGCCCGCGCGTACCTTGCTGTTGTCGTCGACGTACAGCGTCTTCACGTAGGCCGGGATCTTCGGGATGACCGACACGACATGCGCATCGACGTACGCATCGTCGGTGGTCTTCTCGTACAGATCGGGCACGACGAAATAAAGCGCGGCGAGCGCGAGGATCACGGCGCCGGAAATGGCGATCGTCAGCGAACGGCGGTTGTCCGCGGGCTTCTCGGCGGGCTTCGCGGGCGGCGCCGAAGCCGACGGCGCGGCGCTCGCCGGGGCGTCGGGCTGCTTGGGCGGCAATGTTTCGTTCATGGCGATTCTCGGCGGGGAGGGCGTGGTGGCGTCGTGAGACGGCAGGCGTTCACGTGGGTCCTTACTTGGTTTGAACAGGGGTGGGCGGGACGATCGGCAGCACGCA
Organism: Burkholderia sp. PU8-34; assembly: GCF_053427725.1. Taxonomy (NCBI): domain Bacteria; kingdom Pseudomonadati; phylum Pseudomonadota; class Betaproteobacteria; order Burkholderiales; family Burkholderiaceae; genus Burkholderia; species Burkholderia sp. PU8-34. Next base: position 172,868 of record NZ_JBSAXC010000007.1, on the reverse strand, counting down.
CAGCGCGAGCACGCCGACGATCGCCATGAAGGCGAACGCGTCCGCGTACGCGTAGGTCGCGGCCTGGCGCGCGCCGTGCTCGGCGAGCACGCGCAGCGCCGCTTGTCCGCTTTCGAACGGCGTATAGCCGCCGTTCGTGCCGAGCGTCGACGCGACCTTGGCGAGCCAGTCGCGGGTGACCGGGTTGTCGACGCGGACATGGTCGTAGAGCCGCGCCGAGTGCAGCGTCTCGCGATGCGAGATCAGGATCGTGAGGATCGCGACGCCGAGCGACGCGCCGAACTGCCGGAACGTCATGTACAGCGACACGCCGTCGAGCAGCCGGTTCTGGTCGATGCGCGCGACCGTGCCGCTGCCGACGGCCGGCAGCAGCGGCGCGAGGCAGCACGCATACAGCATCAGCGGCACGATGAAGAACGGGCCCGGCGTGCCCGACGTCATCAGCCGGTTGAACGTGACCATCGACGCGATCAGCATCAGCAGCGCGATCGCGATCGCCTTGCGCTGGCCGATGCGTGCGATCAGGTCGACCATCGACGGCCGGATCGCGGCCGCGAACAGCGCATACACGCACATGATCTGCCCGGTCTGCGATGCGCTGTAGGTCTGGCCGGCGAGATTGCGCAGGAATTCGGGCAGCACGAATACGCTGCCCGACAGGATCATCCCCGTGAACACGCCGAGCACCGCCGACGACAGCACGTTGCGGTCGAGCAGCAGCTCGAGGCACAGCAGCGGCGTGCGGTTCGACGGGCTCGACTGCCACGCGACGAACAGGACCAGCGCGGCCGCGCACGTGAAGCCCAGTGCGCGCAGGTGCGCGGAGCCGAACCAGTCGTCGATCTCGCCGCGGTTGAGAATGATCTGCAGCGACACGAGCGCGACGCCGAGCAACACGATGCCGGGCCAGTCGGTTGCGACATGGCGCTCCGACGACGGCCGCGGCAGCGTCGGGAAATGACGTGAGATCAGCCACAGCGCGCCCGCCGCGTACAGCAGGTTCGGCAGGAAGATCAGCCGCCAGTGATAGTGCTCGGTGATGTAGCCGCTCGCGAGCAGGCCCGCGGCGCTCGACAGGTACAGCACCGTCGACACGCGCATCAGCGACGGGCTGCGCTGCGGCTTCGGCATCAGCACGTAGATGCTCGCGCGCCACCAGACGACGAGCCCCGCGCCGGAGAACCCCTGCAGCGCGCGCCAGAACAGCATCGCATCGAATTCGGGCGACAGCGCGACGCCGATCGACGTGGCCGCGAACGCGACGACGGTCGCGAGCAGGAAGCGCTTGTAACCGACGTGTCCTGCGAGCCAGATCGACACCGGCACGCCGAGGAACAGCGCGCTGCTGTAGATGGTCAGCAGCCAGCTCGCCTCGTCGGCGGACACGCCGAGCGAGCCGGTGAGGTCCGGCAGCACGAGGTTCATGCTGTCGAACGTATAGAACTCCATCCCGGTCGCGAGGCCGAGGCCGAGCAGCAGCAGGCGAACCTGCGCGGGCGTCATCGCGGTGGCGGCGGCAGGCGGCGCGGCCGCCGCAAGCGGGGCGGAGGAAGTGGTTTCGCTCATGTCTTGCCGGGCAGGCGCGGCGGCGCGTCGTGACCGGCGCGCCGCCGCGGTACAGGTCAATGCAGGTCAGTGGCCTTCGCTCGCGCCGAACATCGTCTTCGCGTAGATGATGCCGAGGCCGTATGCGCCGCCGAACTGCGCAGCGGTCGTCGTGGTCTGCACGTAGGTTTCCGTGCGTGCCCAGTCGCGCTGCAGTTCGAGCAGGTACTGCAGCGACGTCATCGGGCGTGCGCCGGCCTGGATCATGCGCTGCAGCGCGCGCTCGTGCGCTTCGTCGGAGACGTCGCCGCACGCGTCGGCGATCACGTAGACCTCGAAACCCTGGTCAATGGCGGACAGCGCCGGGCCGACGATGCAGACCGACGTCCACAGGCCGGCCAGCACGATGCGGTCCTTGCCGATCGCGTTGACGCGCTCGGCGATGCGCGGATCTTCCCAGGTGTTCATCGACGTGCGGTCGATCAGTTTCTCTTCCGGAAAGACCGACGTGATTTCCTCGAACATCGGGCCCGAGAAGCTCTTCTCGGCGACGGTCGTGAGGATCGTCGGCACGTTGAATTCTTTCGCGGCCCGCGTGACGAGCGCGGCGTTGTTGCGCAGCGAGACGGCGTCGATCGACTTGGTCGCGAACGACATCTGCGACTGGAAGTCGATCATGATCAGCGTGTGATTGGTCGGATCGAGCAGCGCCTTGCCGGGTTGGGCTTTTGCGGTGGGCATGTGAATCTCCGTTGCAGGTAGGGTGGACAGTCGGACGTGATTCCCGGATCAGGCGCCGGCGCCCGGCCAGATCGGCCGGCCGTCGGGCTGCCCCGGGGACGAAAGTCGTCGCATGCGGCGCAGGTCGCGATGCCGCGGCGCAGCGACGGTTGGGCGAATCAGTGTCAGTGCAGTGTCAGTGTCGGCAGGTGTCGGCGCGCGTCACTCCTTCCGGCCGGAGCCGGGGATCAGGCCGCTGGCACGCATGCGGCGGCGGGATGCGCCGCATTGCGAATGCCAGCGGCGGTTCGGCTCATCGGCGCGTCCCGGTTCGTCCGCTACAGGCTCAGCCACGCGGCGAGCGAGTACTGGCCCGCACCGGCGATCACGAGCGTGCCGAACATGATGATCAGCATCCACGCGAACTGCGCCTGCTGCGCGGTCCATTCCGGATGCACGCGCAGCAACGCGATCGCCGAGATGACCATCACGGGCAGCGACGCGAGCCGCGTCGCGAAGCCGACGATCACGAGCAGCGGGCACAGCACTTCGGCGAAGATCGCGAAGCCGATCGACAGCAGCTTGCCGAAATGGAACGGATCCTCGATCGCTTCTTCCTCGCTCGTGAAGTGCCGGATCTTCGGCAATCCGTGCACGATCAGCAGCAGCACGCCGGCGCTGACGCGCAGGAACAGCAGTCCGAGGTCCGTCGAGTGCGCGGTGAACTGGGTCATCAAGGTATCGTTCATGGCCGGTGGTGCCGATCGTGCCGATGGTGCATGGAGCCGTGCATCAGAACGCGAAGCAGCTGCAGCCGAGCGCGCCCCAGAAGCCGTTGTCGTCGCTCACGGGCACGTTGCTGCGCCACGCGAACAGGTGGCCGTGACCGTGCACGCCGCACAGCTTCGCGCAACCGTCCACGCACGCGCGCTCGGACGCGGACGCGGCCGGCCGGTAGCGGCTGTAGCCGCCGAATTCGGCCACCGGCGACCACTCGGGGCTGACCGGCAGCGGCGGCGGCGCGAGCGGCGCGAATTCTTCGTCCGCATGCACGACCTTGCCGTTGACCACCGTCAGCACCGACGACAGATACTTGATCTGCGGCTCGTCGACCGTGAAGTAGTCGTCCGTCAGTGCCGCGAAATCCGCGTACTGGCCAGGCACCAGCGCGCCCTTGCGGTCGTCTTCGTTCGAGAACCACGCGCTGCCGACCGTGTAGCGCCGCAGCGCTTCCATCCGGTCGAGCCGGTTGCGCTCGGTGTACAGCTCGGTGCCGCCGACCGTGCGGCCGGACACCATCCAGTACAGCGACACGAACGGGTTGTAGCTCGCGACGCGCGTCGCGTCGGTGCCCGCGCCAACCGGCAGCCCGGCCGCGAGCATCGCGCGGATCGGCGGCGTGCGCGTGGCGGCTTCCGCGCCGTAGCGCGAGATGAAGTACTCGCCCTGGTAAGCCATCCGGTGCTGCACCGCGATGCCGCCGCCGAGCGCGGCGATGCGCGCGATGTTCGCGTCGGAAATCGTCTCGCAATGGTCGAAGAACCAGCGCAGCCCGTTGAACGGGATCTCGCGGTTGACGGCCTCGAACACGTTCAGGAACCGGCTGATCGATTCGTCGTACGTCGCGTGCAGCCGGAACGGCCAGCGGTGCTGCACGAGCAGCCGCACGACCGCGGTGAGTTCCTCTTCGAGCGACGCGGGCAGGTCGGGGCGCGGCTCCAGGAAATCCTCGAAGTCCGCGGCGGAGAACACGAGCATCTCGCCCGCGCCGTTCACGCGCAGGAACTCGTCGCCGTCGCCGGGCTTCGTCATCTTCACCCACTTCGCGAAGTCTTCGATCTCCTGCTTCGCGTTCTGCGTGAACAGGTTGTACGCAATGCGCATCGTCAGTTCGCCGCGCTTCGCGAGATCCATGATCACCGCGTAGTCGTCGGGATACGCCTGATAGCCGCCGCCCGCATCGATCGCGCTCGTGACGCCGAGGCGGTTCAGCTCGCGCATGAAATGCCGGGTCGAGTTGATCTGGTCGTCGTGGCCGAGCTTCGGGCCCTTCGCGAGCGTCGCGTACAGGATCCCCGCGTTCGGGCGCGCGATCAGCATGCCGGTCGGATTGCCGTGCCGGTCGCGCTGGATCTCGCCGCCGGGCGGGTTCGGCGTGTCCTTCGTATAGCCGACCGCGCGCAGCGCGGCCCCGTTGAGCAGCGCGCTGTCGTACAGGTGCAGGATGAAGACGGGCGTGTCCGGCGCGATCGCGTTGATCTCGTCGAGCGTCGGCAGGCGCCGCTCGGCGAACTGCAACTCGTTCCAGCCGCCGACGACGCGCACCCACTGCGGCGCGGGCGTGCGCGCGACCTGGCGGCGCAGCATGCCGAGCGCATCGGCGAGCGACGGCACGCCGTCCCAACGCAGTTCCATGTTGAAGTTCAGGCCGCCGCGAATCACGTGCAAATGCGAATCGTTCAGGCCCGGGATCACCGTGCGGCCCTGCAGGTCGACGCGCGGCGTGCCGTCGCGCGCATGACGCATGATCTCGCGGTCGTTGCCCGACGCAAGGATCCGGCCGTCCTTCACCGCGAGCGCGGTGACGAACGACCGCTTGTCGTCCTGCGTGGCAATCTTGCCGTTGAAAAAGATCGTGTCTGCTACCGCAGCGTCATTCGTCTGGGTTGTCATCTGGCGTTTCCCGTGGGTGCTCGCGATGCGAGCCGTGAGGGCGTGCCGGCACGATGCAACATGCCGGCGTCTTGCCCGCAACATTAGGCAAGCCGGCGATGAAAGTCCTGAGAACCACCTGAAATGTTCTGAAAGGCCGTCTGCGCGGCGTGCAGGCAATGCGCGGCCGCAAACACGCCGGCCGGCGATGCGGGTACGATCGCGCGCGCAAGCGGCCGGCGTTCGCGCGTCGCCAGGAACCGCCGGGATCGTGTCGCCCGCGTGACGGATCGCATTGCGCGGTGCGCAAAGCAATCACGGGCCGGCGAGCTCGCGGGAGCGGAAGCCAGGTCCATGCGCGAGCCGGGCGGGGCGGGAGTGGCCGGCGTATTGCGCGACGCATGCGCTTGTTCGCATATTCAGTTTCATCGCCGCCAACCCGCGGACACCGGATCGGCAATGCCGCTCGTAAAAGAGTCCTTAATTACCATTTTCCGCCGCTCGATAATTGTCATTCGAAACGACAGCCGGCTTTCACGATCCGGCGCCGGCGCGCCCGCCTGTCTTTGCCGAACCGGCGGCGATCGACCGGAAAAAAAGACCGGATTCCGGATCATTCGCATTTCGGACATATGTGACCGCATCGGCTGCATCAATTCAAATAATTCGATCGTTGAATTCCGAATATTTAAATCATCACACGCTGCAATTGACGTAGCATAGGGCTCCCAAACGGAGGCGCCCCGTTGTCCTTGTATCAGGCGTCGCCGATCGACTCTCGGAAACATCGTCTCACCATGATCCGGATTGGGCCCCTAGACGTCCTTCTCGACAAACGCGAGGTTCGCCGCGACGGCGAACCGCTGCGCCTCGGCAGCCGCGCGTTCGATGTCCTCGAACTGCTGATCCAGGCCGAAGGCGGCCTGGTGTCCAAGGACGAACTCATGCGCCACGTGTGGGCGCATACCATCGTCGAGGAAAACAACCTCCAGGTGCAGATTGCTGCGCTGCGCAAGGCGCTCGGCGCGGACCGCGGCCGGATCGTGACCGTTCCGGGGCGCGGCTACCGGCTCGTCGCCGCGCACGACAACGCCGGCACCGACACCGAGGCCGAAACCGCCGCGCCGGCCGCGCCGGCTGCGCCCGTGCCGTTCGCGCTGCGGCCCTGCGTTGCATCCGATGCATCGGAGCTGGTCGGGCGCCAGCGCACGATCGCCGACATCCTCGCCGCACTCGAACGCGCGCGCGTGGTCACGCTGGTCGGCGCGGGCGGCATCGGCAAGACGCGCGCGGCGGTGGAAGCGGCCGCGGCCGCGCACGCGTGCGCGCAGTTCGAGGACGGCATCGTGTTCGTGCCGTTCGCATCGGTATCGAATCCGCGTTTCGCGCTCGATGCGCTCGCGAGCGCACTCGGGATGCCGCAGCCGGCCGGCGGCCTGTCGCTCGATGCGATCGTCGCGCATCTGGCCGGGCGCCGCATGCTGCTCGTGCTCGACAACTGCGAGCACCTGATCGATGCCGCCGCGCAGATCGCCGGCGCCATCACCGACGCGCACCCGGGAATCGGCCTGCTGGCGACCAGCCGCGAGGCGCTGCGCATTCCGGGCGAACGGCTGCAGCCGATCCCGCCGCTCGACGTGCCGGCGGAGCATGACGGCGACGACGCGATCCTGCATGCCGCCGCCGTCCAGCTGTTCGTCGCGCGTGCGCGGGCCAGCGACCCGCGCTTTCCGCTCGACGCGGCGAGCCTGCGGCTGATCGGCTGCGTGTGCCGCCGGCTGGACGGCCTGCCGCTCGCGATCGAACTCGCCGCGGCGCGTGCGGCCGTGCTCGGGATCGAAGTGCTGGCCGCGCATCTCGACGACCATTTCCGGCTGCTGGCAGGCGGCTTCCGGACGGCATTGCCGCGCCACCAGACGCTGAAGGCGATGCTCGACTGGAGCTACCGGCTGCTCGACGAGACCGAGCGCGTGCTGCTGCGCGCGTTGGGCGTGTTCCTCGACGGGTTTTCACTGGATGCGGTCTATCACATCGCCGACGCGCGCGGCGTGTCGCGGACTGCGGCGCTCGATGCGCTCGGCGGGCTCGTTGCGAAGTCGCTCGTGATCCGCGAAAGCGCGCACGGCGCGACGCGCTACCGGCTGCTGGCCGTCACGCGCGCGTACGCGCTGCAGCAGCTCGAGGACAACGGCGAACGCAAGTCCGCCGCGCTAGCGCATGCGCGGTATTTCCGGACGCTGCTCGCGCAGACGCCGCGCGCGCGCGACGCGGCGCAGCCCGGCGCGTGGCTCGACGCGTTCCGGCACGAGCTCGGCAACCTGCGTACCGCGCTCGACTGGGCGTTCTCGCCGAGCGGCGACCGGACGGTCGGCGTCGAACTCGCGACGATGGCGGTGCCGTGCCTGTTCGACCTGTCGCTCGTCGCCGAATGCTGCGAACGTGCGCGCGTCGCGCTCGACGCGACGCTCGATCCGGAAATCGGGCCGGTCTCCGCCGGCACGCGGATGCGGCTGCTCGCGGCCTACGCAGCGTCGCTCGCCTATACGGCCGGGCCGACGCGGGCCGTGCATGACGCGTGGGCCGACGTGCACGCGCTCGCGATGGCCGAGCGCGACACCGAATACGAGCTGCGCGCGCTATGGGGCCACTGGAGCGCCTGCCAGCAGGCGGGCGACGTGCGCGCCGCGCTGCAGTGGGCCGGCCGGCTGACCGAGCGGGCCCGCGTGCTCGATCACCCGGCGTCGCAGGTGCTGGCGCTGCGCAGCGAAGCCGTCGCGCTGCACTATCTGGGCGAGCAGGATGCGGCCCGCGAACAACTCGAACGGATGCTGGATGCGTACGAGCACGGCGCGCATCGCTGGACGAACCTCGGCATGCACATCGAGCAGGGGATCGTCGCGCAGGCGACGCTTGCGCGCGTGCGCTGGTGCCAGGGCAGCAAGGACGACAAGGACGACAAGGACGAAGCGCTGCGGCTCGCGCAGCAGGCGTTCGACAAGGCGTGCGTTTATGCGCACGACCTCGTGACCGGCTATGTGCTGGTCGAAGGGCTGGTGCCGATCGCGCTGCTGTCGGGCGCGCTCGACGTGGCGGCGCAAGGCATCGCCGCGCTGCGCACGTGCGCGGCCCGCGCCGGGTGCTCGACCTGGCTCGCGTGCTGCGATTGCTACGACGAATACCTGCGTGCCGACACCGATGCCGGCACGTCGCGGCTGCCGCAATTCGAGGCGGCACTCGATGCGCTGCGCGCAACCGGGTACCGCGCGCCGCTCGCGCTGCTGCTCGCGCGCTACGCGCGTTGCCTGTACGAAGACGGGCGGCTGATCGAAGCGGCCGACACGTATGCGCTGATGCGGCAGCATGCCGACACCAGCGGGGAGCGCTGGTTCGTGTCGGAACTCGAGCGGTTGCGTGCCGATCTCGCACTGCCGGTGCGCGCGTTGCATGCGGCGCCCGCTACGCGCCAGGTGCTCGACGCGTGGTGGAACGCTTAGGGCACGTTCCGCTGATGTCAGAAATTCATTCATGGGGGCTGGCGGCCAGAATGGCCGATCGCCGCGTCATGCCTGTTGCGCTCGCCCTTCTGGCGGCTCGCGCAAGCCCGTTACCGCGCGAACCATCGCTGATCAGATCAATGCGGTGAAACGGTCGACGAGGTCGGTGCGGTCGAGTTGCTCGACCCACCAGTGCAGCGCGCGTCCGGCCTCGTCGTCGCGCCACGCGAGATAGCAGTGGGTGGTGTCGCGCATGCCCGTCACCTGGCGCGCGACGAGCTTGCCGGTCGCGATCGCGCGCGCCGCCATGCATTCCGGCAGCGTGCCGACCGCGAGCCCTTCGCATTGCGCGGCGAGCTTCGCGGCGAGCGTCGGCACCGCGAGATACGGCTGGCCCGCATCGATCGCGACCGAGCGCGGCTGCGATTCGCGCGACGTATCGCTGATGACCGCGCCGCGATACTGAGTGACCGACGTCATCGACAGCGGCTCGGGCAATTCGGCGAGCGGATGGTTCGGTGCGACCGCGAACACGTGCTTCAGCGTGCCGATCGGCCGCGCGATGATGTTCGGCAACACCGGCGGTTCGCCCGCCGCGCCGACGACGAGATCTGCGCGGCGTGAAATCAGCGCGTCCCAGGTGCCGCCGAGCACTTCGGTCGACAGGCGCAGCCGCGTATCCATGCTGAGCCCGTAGAACGTGTGCACGTACGGCCACAGCGCCTCGAACGGCAGGATTTCGTCGACGCAGATGCGCAACTCCGTTTCCCAGCCGTCCTGAACGCGCTGCGCCTTCAATTCGAGTTCCTCGGCGGCGCGCAGCAGCCGGCGGCCCTCCTCGACGACGACACGGCCCGCGTGCGTGAGCTTCGCGCGCCGGCCGCTGCGATCGAACAGCGCGATGCCGAGGTCGCTCTCGAGCTTCTGCACGAGATAACTCATCGCCGACGGCACGCGGTGCAGGAGTTCGGCGGCCTCGGCGAACGTGCCGGTCCGGTCAATGGCGTCCAGCGCCTCGAGCGCTTCGAATGACAACTTCATCGCGAGTCCAGAAGAGGAAAGTGCATCGGATCGTCATGCTACCGGCACGGGCCTGCATTCTCCCACGTGATTAAGAAGATTTCAGTCGTGAATCCCCGCACGAGCGGTCGCGCGATCGTCGAATGAACGGTTGCGGGATGCGTATCCGGCCGGCGGCGGCACGATCCGTCACTGCGCCATCAGGAAAATTCAGGCCCCATTCAGGACATTCGCGCGGCGTTCGCCTAGCGTGTAGACGCGATGCCGGCCCCCAACGACGCCGGCCGCCGCCGTGCGCCGCGTCGCGTGCGTACGCGCCGTCTTTCGACAATCGACCATTCACGACACAAAGGAGAACTTGCCATGATCCGGATTCGCGTTGTCTCGGCAGTGCTGGCAGTGGCGGCATCGATCGGCCTGACGCTCGTCGATCCGCCGGTCGCCGCCGCGCAGGATACGACGCAAGCGGCGTCCGTGCCGATGAGCGCCTCGTCGGCGAAGCAGATTCGCAAGGCGCAACGCAAGGCGGCCCGCAAGGCCGCGCGGGCAAAGCGCAACGCGGAGCTGAGCACGCTCGAGAAGAACGGCTATCGCATGACCGGCGGCAACCAGAACGACTACCCGGAGAATCTCCAGAACGCCGAGCGCAAGGCCGCGGCGGCCAAGGCTGCCGCCGGCGGCACCGGGGCGACTGCCCCGTCGCAGTGATGGCTTGAATGCCGCGACGGCACGGTGCGCGCTCGCAGCGGCGCCGTGCCGCGCCGCATCGTGCGTGCTTAATGGCCCCACACCGCCCGCGCACCGCCCGCGCACCGCCCGCGCACCGCCCGCGCACCGCCCGCGCACCGACCCCGCACCGACCCCGCACCGACCCCGCACCGACCCCGCACCGACCCCGCACCTGCCGCACCTGCCGCACCTGCCGCGCACCTGCCGCGCACCTGCCGCGCACCTGCCGCGCACCCATTTTCCCGCACGGCGCCGCGTCAGAATGCAAACGATTGCCGATAATTTTGCGCATTCGGCAGATTCTTCACCCCCTTTCTTACCCGAGTTCTAGGGTTAACGATCTGTTCAACGCATCGAGATGGCGTGTATATTTGCATCAACTTATGCAAACGATTGCAAAGAGGGATATCATGTCAACCATGGATCGACCGAACGGAATCATCGACGACGTGGCTTCGGTCACGTCGGTCGTAAAGGCCGCGATGTCCGGCACGCAGGATGCGCGTCTGAAGGAAATCGTCGATGCGCTCGTCGAGCACGGGCACGCGTTCCTGAAGCAGGTGCGATTGACCGACGCGGAATTCGAACAGGGGCTCGCGTTCCTGCGCGAGGTCGGGCAGGCGTGCAACGACCGTCACAACGAAGTCGTGCTGCTTGCCGACGTGCTGGGTTTTTCGACGCTGGTCGCGTTGCAGAACAACGCGGATGCGAGCGGGCGGACGCCGGGCGCGTTGCTCGGGCCGTTCTATCGCGGCGGTGCGCCGGTGTACGAAAGCGGCCATTGCATCGCGTGCGACGGGTCGCCCGGCGCGCCGCTGTTCGTCCGTGCGCGCGTGCTCGATACGCGCGGCCGGCCGGTCGTGAATGCGGAGGTGGACGTGTGGCAGGCGTCGCCGGTCGGCCTGTACGAGAACCAGGACGACAACCAGCCCGACCATAACCTGCGCGGCCGCTTCCGCACGGATGCCGACGGCGTGTTCCGCTTCCGCAGCGTGCGCCCCGCAGGCTATCCGGTGCCGACGGACGGCCCGGTCGGCGCGTTGCTCGCCGCCCAGCAGCGCCATCCTTACCGCCCCGCGCACCTGCATTTCGTGATCGTGGCCGAAGGCTACGCGACGCTCGTGTCGCAGGTGTTCGCCGACGATTCCGACCATCTGGACACCGACGTCGTGTTCGGCGTGAATCGCCGCCTCGTCGGCACGTTCGAGTACTACACCGCAGGCAGCGGCCCGCATGCGGACCAGCACGACGCGTACTACACGCTCGATTTCGATTTCATCCTGGCCGAGGGGACGCCGACGTACCCGACGCCGCCGATCAAGTAACGAGGAACTGTTGATGACCAGCATGCTGCAGGGAAAGGTGGCCGTCGTGTTCGGCGGCACCGGAGGCATCGGCGCCGCGACCGCGATGCGATTCGCGCGGGCCGGCGCGCGCGTGGTCGTGGTCGGCCAGCACGACGCTGAGAAGGCCCGCCAGGTTGCCGCCGGGTTGCCCGGCGACGGGCATCGCGGCGCGGTCGCGTCGATCACGGACAGCGCGGCGCTGAACGCACTGGCCGACGACGTGCGCGAACGCGAAGGGCGCGCCGACATCCTCGTGAACGCATCGGGCTTCACGAAGGCGGTCAGGCATGCAGACCTCGATGCGCTGACCGACGAGCTGATCGACGACATCATGAAGGTGAACTGGCGCGGCCAGTTCGCGGCGATCCGCGCGTTCCGTGCGCTGCTCGATGCGTCCGGCAGCGGCGTTGTCGTCAACGTGTCGTCGATCGCGGCGACGACGGGCGTCGGCAGCAACATTGCGTACTGCGCGGCGAAGGCCGGCCTCGACGTGATGACGGTCGCGCTCGGCCGCGCGCTCGCGCCGCGGATCCGCGTGCTCAACGTGTCGCCGGGCGTCGTCGACACCGGCTTCGTGCCGGGGCGCGGCGACGATTTCAACGACAAGGCAGCCGCGACCACGCCGCTCGGCCGGATCGGCGCACCGGACGACGTCGCCGCGGCGATCGAGGCGTGCGCGACGCAACTCACGTTCAGCACCGGCGTGACGATCGTCGTCGACGGCGGCCGGCGGCTGAACTGACGGACAGGAGACCGACATGCATGCACGCAAGACCCTGATCACCTGCGCGATCACCGGCAACATCACTCGGCCCGACCAGCATCCGCGCCTGCCGGTCACGCCGGAGCAGATCGCCGACGCGTCGCTCGAGGCCGCGCAGGCCGGTGCAGCCGCGGTGCACATCCACGTGCGCGATCCGCACACCGGCCGCCCGTCGATGGACGTGCGCCTGTACCGCGAAGTGATCGAGCGTATTCGCGCGGTCGACCGCGCGCTGATCATCAACCTGACGACCGGCCCCGGCGGACGCTTCATCCCGAGCGACGACGATCCGAAGATCGCCGCGCCCGGCACGACGTTGCTGCCGCCCGAGAAGCGCGTCGAGCACATTCTCGAGCTGAAGCCGGACATCTGCAGCCTCGACCTGAACACGATGAATTCCGGCGCGGAGGTCGTGATCAACACGCCGAAGAACGTCGAGCGGATGGCGAACGTGATTCGCGAAGCGGGCGTGAAGCCGGAGCTCGAGATCTTCGATTCGGGCGACATTCATCTGGCGCGCGACCTGATTGCGTCGGGCGTGCTCGACGGCCCGGGCCTGTGGACGCTCGTGACGGGCGTCAAGTACGGCTTCTCCGCATCGCCCGAGACGCTGCTCTACGCGCGCGACCTGTTGCCGCCCGGTGCGATCTGGTCCGCGTTCGGCATCGGCCGCTACGAGTTTCCGATGGTCGCGCAGGCCTGGCTCGCGGGCGGGCATGTGCGGGTCGGGTTCGAGGACAACCTGTACCTCGAGAAGGGCGTGCTCGCCGACAGCAATGCGGCGCTGGTCGCGCGCGCGAAGGACATCGTGACGATGCTCGGCGGCGAGGTGGCCACCAGCCGCGAAGCGCGCGACATGCTGGGCCTTGCATGAGCGTGCCGTACGAATAAACAGACACCAGGGGAATGAAAACATGAAGAACATCCGCGTTCAGGAAAAAAGTAACGACATCGATTCGCTCTCGCTGGCGATCGAGCCGCAATCGATGCCCGCCTGCGGCGACGCCGATTGCCTCGTCGAGATCGCGAGTGCGGCGGTCAACCCGAGCGACGTGAAGGCCGTGCTCGGCTTCATGCCGCACGCGGTGTGGCCGCGCACGCCGGGCCGCGACTACGCGGGCCGCGTGATCGACGGGCCGGCGGCGCTCGTCGGCAGGGCCGTGTGGGGTAGCGGCGGCGAGCTCGGCATCCGGCGCGACGGCACGCATGCGCGCTACCTCGTCGTGCCCGCGCACAGCGTGCGCGAGAAGCCGGTCAACCTGACGATGGACGAAGCGGGCGCGGTCGGCGTGCCGTTCATCACGGCGTTCGAAGGGCTGCGGCGCGCCGGCGGCGCGAAAGCGGGCGACGTCGTGCTCGTGCTTGGCGCGAACGGCAAGGTCGGGCAGGCGGCGATCCAGCTCGCGACGATGGCGGGCGCGCAGGTGATCGGCGTCGAGCGCGCGGGCCAGCCCGAGGTTCAGTCTTGCATCGGCCACGCGAGCGGCAACGTGCTGATGATCGACGCGTCGGCGCACAACCTCGACGAAGTCGTGCGCGATGTGACGAACGGGCACGGCGCGGACATCGTCTACAACACGGTTGGCAGTCCGTATTTCGAGCGTGCGAACCGCGCGATGGCGGTGGGCGCGACGCAGATCTTCATCTCGACGATCGAGCGGCCGGTGCCGTTCGACATCTTCGCGTTCTATCGCGGCCAGCACACGTATGTCGGGATCGACACGCTCGCGCTCGACGCGCGCCGCGGTGCGGCCATCCTCGACGAGCTGCTGCCCGCGTTCGAGCGCGGCGCGTTGAGGCCGTTTCCGATCGACGACGACTACGTGTTCGATCTCGATGACGCAGCGCACGCTTATCAGGCCGTGTATCGCGGTGCGGCGCAACGCGTGCTGCTCAAACCATGAACGTGACCCGCTTCGGCGACGCGCCGCAGTATTTTCCCAGCCATCACTTCCTGATGCGCTGCGTGCGGTTGCAGGGGCATGAGGCGGGGCCCGCCGACTCGCTGTGGCTCGGCGTGTCGACGCTCGAGCCGGGCGGGCATACGTCGCTGGACGCGTCGCCGGTCGAGAAGCACTACGTGGTGCTCGACGGTGAAGTCTGCGTGGAGTCGAACGGCGGCGAAGTCGTGATGCGCCGCTTCGATTCGTGCCGTCTCGCGCCCGGCGAGCCGCGTGCGCTGCACAATCGCACCGACCGCCCCGCGATGATCCTGCTCGCGATGCCGCTGCTGCGGCCCGCTTCGCAGTGACGGCGGCCGATCGCATGCCGGCGCCGCACGATGCGCGGCCCGACGATGACGATGCCTGCCGGCTGTCGGAGCTCCGGTTCGAGCCGGGCACGCGGCACAACCTCGAAGCGGACGCCGGCGGCCGCTTCGTGCAGGTGCTGAGCGGCGGCGTGTGGATCGGCAGCGCGCGGCGCGCGCATTGCGTGATTCGCGGCGGCGGCGTCTGGCTGCCGCCGTCGATCGCGCACCGGCTCTATGCGCCGTACGGCGCGGCACTGCGCGAACTGCGAGTGGCGCCGGCATCGAGCGCCGCGCATGTGCATTCGCGCCGGATCGCCCGCTGCTCGGACGTGCTGACGTCGCTGCTGTCCGACAGCGGACGCGACGCGCTTGCGCGTTCTCCCGCGGCGTTCGCCGCGTTGCTGCTCGACGAGCTCGATGCGGCGGCGCGGGACGGCGCGTGGGAACTCGCGATCGACATGCCGTCGCCGGTGAGCCGCATCGCGCCGCTATGCGACGCGATGATCCTGGACCCTGGCCGCGACACGCGGCTCGACGCCGTCGCCGCGCGGGCGGGCATCAGCGAACGGACGCTGCACCGGCTCTTTGTCGACGAACTGGGCATCAGCACCGGGCGTTGGCGGCAAGCCGTCCAGGCCGGCGGCGCGATGTGCGCGCTGGCGCTCGGCATGCCGGTCGCGGCGGCCGCGCGTGCGCTCGGCTTCACGCCGAGCGCGTTCTCGACGTTCTTCAAGGCGCGCGTCGGCTGTGCCCCCAACCACTGGCTCGCGCAGCGGGCCGCACGGGACGGCGCGCGCGCCGAATGACGCGCGGCGCGCGAGAGGCGTCTGCGGATTACCCGGATGACACGACGCGGTGCGCTCGCGTGCGACGTTTGCGGATGACCTGCATGACGCGATGCGCTCGCGTGCGACGTTGGCGGATTACCTCGACGCGGCGCGCGGCGGCGCCGTCGAGCCGCGCACCATCAGTTCCGGCGGCAGCGTGATGCGCAGCGGCGCGGCGCCGGGCGTAGCGATCCGCCCGAGCAGCAGCCGGGCCGCCTGGCGGCCCATCTCGCGATGCTGGATCCGCAGCGTCGTCAGCGGCGGATGCAGCATGTCGACGAGCGGCATGTCGTTGTGGCCGATCACCGAGATGTCGGCCGGGCAAGCGATGCCGCGCGCGGCGAACACGTCGTAGCAGCCGAGCGCGATCAGGTCGTTCGCCGCGATGATCGCGGTGACCTGCGGATGCGCGTCGAGCAGCTGCTCGCACGCGGCGCGCCCCGCTTCGCGCGTGAACTCCGCGGCCTCGACGACGACGCTGCCGGTCACGCCGCGCTGATGCGTCGCGATCTGGAAGCCCTGCAGGCGCGACAGGCCGGTGGCGAGCCGCTCGGGGCCGGACAGGTGCGCGATGCACGTGTGGCCGAGCCCGACGAGGTGCTCGACGGCGAGCCGCATCGACAGGAAATCGTCGTTGACCACTTCCGGCACCTGCCCGCCGTCCTCGCCGCGATTGACGAGCACGACCGGCACGCCGTCGAGCAGGCAGCGGCGCACGAGCGGATCCTGCCGCGCGGCCGTCGCCAGCACGAGCCCGTCGACCTGCCGCTCGAGCATCTGCTCGAGCATGCGTTCCTGGTCCTTCGGCTTGCCGACGATGTTCGAGATCAGCACGCCGTACCCGCCGGCCGCAAGTGCTTCCTCGATGCCGCAGACGATCGGCGGAAACACCGGGTTCTCGATATCCGGCAGGCACACGCCGATCACGTGCGACTGCCCGCCGCGCAGCGCCGACGCGAGCCGGTTCTGCCGATAGCCGAGCTGTTTCGCGGCGGCCAGCACGCGGCGCACGACTTCGTCGCCGATCAGGTGGCGCGTTGCAGGATTCAGCACGCGGGAGACGGTCGATGCGTTGACGGAAGCGGCTGCCGCCACTTCGCGGATCGTGACGCGGCCGGCGCCGCGCGTATCGGATGTCGTGGTCATGGAACGGGTCGGTGGATGTGCGCCGATTGTAGCGGTGCAAAGGGTTGCTATCAATGTTGCAGGGATAAACCCTAGTAATTTCAGCGGCAAGTACGCATTGACAACGCATTACGCAACGCTAGTATATGCATACGTTTGCATTGAATCCATCCACAGCTTCGGATCACGAATGGGGCGAGTGGAGACGGGCTTGAAACGTCACGGTGCGGGACTGCGCATTCATCTGGCGCGAAAGATCAGACGAATTGGCGTCAGCGCCTTTTGAAATCGGCGCGGTTGCAGATCCGTCGGGTGCCCGGCGCGTGATGAGGCCGCAGGCCGCACGCGTGATTCACGACCGGTCGAATGTTTGCGTCCGGTTATGCAAACGGTTGCATGAATGCTGGTAAATATCGGGCCGCCGGGCGGACCGGCAGCGCGACAGATGGTGTCGCGCCGGAGCACGCGGGTACGCGAGTACGCGCGGGCAGCCCGGCCGAAGCGAACAAACAGGTGGAAGGAGACGGACTTGAAACGCAGACAGGCAGCTTCAGGCAAGTGGTCGGGCGTGCGTATGGCGCTCGGATGCGTCGTCGCGCTGGGCCTCAGCAACGGCAACAGCGCACTCGCGGCGAACGAGACGCTCGCCGCGTTCTACAAGAACCAGGTCGATCCGCATTTCGCGCTCGTGCATGCGGGCGTCGATTCGGCCGCGAAGCGGCTCGGCGTAGCCGTCACGCACTACGCGCCGACGCGCCCGAACGATCTCGGCGAGCAGTTGAGCGAACTCGAGGACGTGAGCGTCCGCAAGCCCGGCGCGGTGCTGTTCATGGGCGTCAACCCGCGCGGCGTGGTGCCGGCGATCGAGAAGATCAACGGGATCGGCATCCCCGTCGTCAACTACAACGATCGCGTTGCCGGCGGCAAGTTCGCGTCGGTGGTCGTCGCAGACGATTTCAACCTCGGCCACGACGTCGCCCGCTATCTGTTCACGAGCCTGGGCGGCAAGGGCAACGTCGTGATCCTCGAAGGCGTGAAGGGGTCGACGACGAGCGACGAACGCGTGCGCGGCTTCAAGCAGGCGCTCGCCGAATTCCCGAACGTGCACCTGCTCGCGTCGCAGCCCGCGAACTACCAGCGGCTGCAGGCGCTGCAGGTGACCGAAAACCTGATCCAGTCGAATCCGAAGATCGACGGCGTGCTCGCCGCGGCGGACGTGATGGCGATGGGCGCGATCGAGGCGCTCGAAGCGGCCGGCCGCAAGGACACGAAGGTCGTCGGCATCGGCGGCGTGCCGGAATCGGTGAAGGCGATCAAGGACGGGCGCCTGCTCGCGACCGCGGAATTCAACGGCTTCAAGATGGGCTGCATCGCGACGATGGCCGCGGTGCGCACATTGCGCCACGAGCCGGTGCCGCCGACCGTGCTGATCAAGGGCATCGTGATCGACAAGACGAACTACGCGCCGTTCGAGCTGCCGGGCGACCAGCGGCAGTGCCCGGCATGGAGCGACGTCGTCAGCAACTGACGTGACGGCGCAGGGAGCGGCGATGCGCGGCGATGCGCGCATCGTGCAGTGCTTCCGATCGCGCCGTCCACGTCGTCCACTTCGTTCACCTGGCAGAGGGAAACATGGAAACCACGACTTCGGCCCTGACGGTGCCGCGGCTCGAGTTGCGCAAGATCTGCAAGAGCTTTCCGGGCGTGCGCGCGCTGTCGGACGTCGACTTGCAGCTGTATCCGGGCGAAGTGCACATGCTGCTCGGCGAAAACGGCGCCGGCAAATCGTCGCTGATGAAGGTGCTGTTCGGCGCATACCGCGCCGATGAGGGCGAATTCTTCTTCGACGGCGAGCCGGTTGCGATCGGCTCGCCCGCCGATGCGAAGCGGCTCGGCATCGCGGTGATCTTCCAGGAATTCTCGCTGGTCCCGCATCTGTCGATCGCGCAGAACATCTATCTCGGGCGCGAGCCGCGCAACCGGTTCGGCCTTGTCGATCATCGCCGGATGCACGCGGATGCCGCGGCCGTGCTCGGCGAACTCGGGCTCGCGTACGACACGCGCATGCAGGCCGCCGAGCTCGGTGTCGCGCAGCAGCAGATGGTCGAGATCGCAAAGGCGCTGTCGCACGACGCGCGCGTGCTCGTGATGGACGAGCCCACGGCCGCGATCTCGGACCGCGAGGCCGACGCGCTGTTCGCGGTCGTGCACCGGCTGCGCGATGCGGGCGTCGCGATCGTCTACATCTCGCACCGGATGAAGGAAGTGTTCGATCTCGGCGATCGCGTGACCGTGCTGCGCGACGGCCGCCTCGTGAAGTCGATGCCGGCCGCCGACACGACGCCCGACGAACTGATCGCGCTGATGGTCGGCCGCTCGGTCGGCACGGTCTACCAGCGGCGCTACGTCGGCGAGCCGGGCGACATCGCACTCGACGTGCAGCAGCTGACCACCGCGACCGGCGTGAAGGGCGTCGACCTGCACGTGCGGTGCGGCGAGATCGTCGGCCTGTCCGGGCTCGTCGGCGCCGGGCGCTCGGAGGTCGTGCGGGCCGTGTTCGGCGCGGACCCGATCCAGGGCGGGCGCGTCGAGATCTTCGGCGAAGCGGTGACGGGCGGGCCGCACAAGGTCGCCGCGCGCGGCGTCGGCCTGATTCCCGAGAACCGCAAGCACGAAGGGCTCGCGCTCACGCGCTCGGTGCACGAGAACCTGCTCGCCGCGAGCCTGTGGCGGCTGTTTCCAAAGGGCTGGTACCGCGCGGAGCAGGCGCGGCAAGCGACACGCGCGCTGATCGATTCGCTGCGGATCGCGCCGGGCGACCCGGCCAAGCGCGCGCAGTTCCTGAGCGGCGGCAACCAGCAGAAGATCGTGATCGGCAAATGGCTGAGTGCCGGCTGCCGGCTGTTCATCTTCGACGAGCCGACGCGCGGCATCGACATCGGCGCGAAGACCGAGATCTTCGCGCTGATCGAACGCCTCGTCGAAGGGGGCGCGGCAGTGCTGCTGATCAGCTCGGAGTTGTCCGAGATCGTGCACGTGTGCGATCGCGCATACGTGATGCGGGAAGGTGCGATCTCCGGCGTACTGCCGCGAGACCGGTTGAGCGAGCGCAACATCCTCGCGCTCGCGATGCATGAGGAGGCGTGATGACAAGGAATGGACAACAGCAAGGACAGCGCGCGGCCGCGCGCCGGCGGCGGCCGCTGCCGTCGATCGTCTGGGCGAGCGCCGCGCTCGCGGTAGCGGCGGCGCTCGGGGTGCCGGGCTTCGCATCGGGCGGCAACCTGTCGGACATCGGCCTGCAGATCGCGATGCTCGTCGTGATCGCGATGCCGATGACGCTCGTGATCCTCAGCGAAGGGCTCGACCTGTCGGTCGGCGCGGTGCTGAGCCTCGGCGGCGTCGTGTTCGCGCAGACGCTCGCGACGGGCGCCGGCATCGTGCCCGCGCTGCTCGCGGCGGCGGGCGTCGGCGCGCTGGCCGGCGGCGTGAACGGCACGCTCGTCGCGCGGCTCGGCCTGCCGCCGTTCGTCGTCACGCTCGGGATGCTCGGCATCGCGCGCGGCATCGCGCTGGTGCTGACCGACGGCAACGCGGTCGTGGTCGCGACGCCGTCGGTGGCCGGGCTCTACGCGTCGTCGATCGTCGGAATTCCGTTTCCGATCGTCTGCGCGCTCGCCGCGTGGGCGCTCACGCATCTGCTGCTCTATCACACGAAGTTCGGCACCTACGTGTTCGCGATCGGCGGCAACCGCGATGCGCTGACGCTGGCCGGCGTCAACGCGAAGGTGTTCCACGTCGCGATCTACGTGCTGAGCGGGCTGTTCGCCGGGCTCGCCGCGCTGCTGCTCGTCGGCCGGATGAACGCAGCCGAGCCGAACGCGGCGATCGGCATCGAGTTCGACGCGATCGCCGCCGTCGTGCTGGGCGGCACGTCGTTCGAACGCGGCGACGGCTGGCTCGCCGGCACCGTGCTGGGCGTCGTGACGATCGGCATGCTGCGCAACGCGCTCAACCTGCTCGGCGTCGAGTCGTCGCTGCAGGTGGTGTCCGTCGGCGTGCTGGTGCTGCTCGTCATTCTCGTCGACAGCCTTCGCAAATCCCGTTTCCTCGGAGCGCACGCATGAGTATCCAGAATCCTTCCCGGTTCGTGCTGAGCCAAGTCGGCCGGCTCGACGTCCGTCGCCACCTCCGCGACGACACCGCCGCGCTGATCTACCGGCTGCTGCTGGTCGCCGCGATCGCGCTGGCGCTCACGGTCGCAACCGACGGCTTCGCGACGTCGGCGAACCTGCTCAACGTGCTGCGGCAGGCGAGCCTGATGTTCCTGCTGGCGTCAGGCCTCACGCTCGTGATCCTGTCGGGCGGCTTCGACCTGTCGATCGCAGCGAACCTGACGCTGTCCGCGTGCCTCGCGGCGGGGACGATGAAGGCCGGCGGCTCGCCGCTGCTGGCGGTCGCGATCGCGATGGCCTGCGGCACATCGATCGGACTGCTGAACGGCCTGGCCGTTACGCTGCTGCGGCTGCCGCCGTTTCTCGCGACGTACGGGATGCTGTGGATCGTCCAGGGGCTCGCGTTCCACTACATGGGCGGCAACGAAATCTTCGGCTTTCCCGCTGGGTTCCGCGCGCTCGGCACCGGGTTCTGGCTCGGCGTGCCGCTGCCGGTCTACATGATGCTGATCGTGCTGGCCGGCGGCACGATCGTCACCGCGTGCCTCAATTTCGGCCGCGAGATCTATGCGATCGGCGCGAATGCCGAGGCTGCGCGCCTTTCCGGCATTCCGGTGCGCCGGCGACGCATCGCGGTCTACACGATCAGCGGCCTGATGGCCGGCATCGCGGCGATCGTCTATCTGGCGCGCGTCAATGCGGCGGATTCCGCGATGGGCGAGCCGATCCTGCTGCCGGCGATCGCCGCGATCCTGATCGGCGGTGCGTCGTTGTTCGGCGGCACCGGCACGCTGCTCGGCACGCTGTTCGGATGCGTGATCCTGTCGCTCGTGATCGACGGGATGAACCTGCTGAATCTCGACGCGAACTGGCAGCCGATGATGGTCGGAGTGATCCTGCTGCTCGCGGTGCTGGCCGACGCGCTCGCGCGGCGGCAGGGCGGCCGCACGAGCTGAACGCTTCGTTGCGCGACGCGTTTGATTGCGTCCGCGCATCTGTCCGATCCCGCCGCCGCTTCGGGAACGGCCATAACAAAGAGACGATTTGACAAGCGGCGAGACTGATCGACGAGGTGTTCTCGCCGGCCCCTGTCTAACATCAGGTTAACGATGCGGCGTGCAGGTTGCCGAAACGGGCGCGGCGAGAACCGATCGAGCGGATGCGGCGGGTTTGACCGGATTCGATACTTCATCGCGTGACGGTCCGAAACGACAAGAAAACAATTCGCAGTGCAAAGGTATTGGGGTTCGTTTGCGATCAACGTCCGGCCGCTGGCCGGAAACTTGGAGGGGAAAGGTGGAGATGAAGAGAAAAATGATCGCCGCGCTGGTGGGTGCCGCGCTGAGCGGAACCGCGATGGCGCAGAGCAGCGTCACGCTGTCGGGCAAGCTTGACGAAGGCATCACGTACGTGACGAACGAGGGCGGCCACTCGAACACGAAGATGGATAGCGGCGTGCTGTTTCCGAACCTGTGGATTCTGTCCGGCCACGAGGATCTTGGCGGCGGGTACTCGGCACTGTTCAAGCTGTCGTCGCTTTTCAACCTGAGCAACGGCCAGTTGAACCAGCCGAACACGCTGTTCGGGCAACAGTCGTGGGTCGGCATCCAGACGCCGTACGGCACGATCACGCTCGGCAACCAGTTCGATTTCAGCGCCGACTACTTCGGGCAGTTCAACGTCGGCTCGGCAGGCAGCGGCTACGCGATCCACCAGGGCGATTTCGACCACACGAACAACGACCGCCTGAAGAACTCGATCAAGTACACGAGCCCGACGCTGTTCGACAGCGTGACGTTCGGTGCGATGTACGGGTTCAGCAACACGCCGGGCAGCTTCCACGACAACAGCGGCTGGAGCGCCGGCGCGCAGTTCGCGCGCGGGCCGCTGACGATCGCGGCCGCCTATACGTACGTTGCGACGCCGACGATCGACCCGTACGCGCAGATCGGCGTGCATTCGTTCTTCGGCCAGCCGGTCGCGAGCGTGTCCGACAACGTCGCGACCGATCTCGCGCCTGAGTTCCAGATCCGATCGCTCGGCACGCTGGGCGTCGGCGCGTCGTATGCGATCGGCGACGTCACGCTGTACGGCAACTTCAGCAACACGGTGCTGAGGTATCTCGACACGAAATCGGTGATGCATGTCTACGAGGGCGGCGCAACCTGGCAGGTGACGCCCGCGTTCCAGCTCGTCGGCGGCTATCAGCACACGGGGTTCGAAGGGCATGCCTGGAACCAGGTCACGGCAGCCGCGCTGTATGCGCTGTCGAAGCGCACCCAGGTCTACGTGTCGGGCGATTACCTGAAGGCATCGGCCGGCGTGGACGCGGTGATCGGCGCGAGCTTCGCGCCGTCGCTGACCGGCAAGCAGGGGGACGTGCGCGTCGGCATCTATCACACCTTCTGAGCGCATGCGCGGGGCGCACAGCGCAGAACACGGGTTTCCATCCCGGCGCAGGCCGGATATATCAACGCGAGGTTGGAGGAGTCAAAACATGAAACAAGTCATTTACGCGGCCGCACTGGCGGGCGCCGTCGCGGCAGGCGCGATGGCATGGGCGAGCGATGCGCCCGGCAACGGGCCGAAGCTGATCGCGAACATTCCGGTGACGAGCGCGAAGCCGTTCGGCTTCGACATCAGCGCGGCATCGGACGGCAACTACTACCTGGCCGACGGCTCGAACGCGACGCTCGACGTATTCGATGCGAAGACGATGACGCTGCGCGACCGGATCAACGCCGATTTCGCCGGCATCGGGCCGACCCACGACAAGTCGGGGCCGTCGGGCGTGATCCCGATCCCGGGGTCGTCGATCGTCTATGTCGGCGACGTGAATTCGGTCAAGGTCGTCGATGTCGCATCGAAGCAGCTGGTCAAGCGCATCGAAGTCAGCACGTCGGGCGTGCGCGCCGACGAAGGCTGCCTCGACCCCGTTCACCACGTCGTGATGTTCTCGAGCGGCGCCGAGGAGCCGCCGTTCGCGACGTTCATCAACACGGATACGCAGTCGGTCATCGCAAAGCTGCCGCTGAAGGATTCGACCGGCCTCGAGGCCTGCGCGTACGACCCGAAGGAACAGAACTTCATGCTGAACAACGACGGCACGAAGGCGAACCCGAAGGGTGAAGTCGACCTGATTCCGGTGAAGTCGGTGCTCGAAGGCAAGCCGGAAGTGGCGGCCGTGTTCAAGCTGAAGGGCTGCGAAGGGCCGACCGGCCTCGCGATCGGGCCGGGCAACGATGCGCTGATCGGCTGCGATCCGGATGAAGGCGGCAAGCAATCCACCGTGATCATCGATCGCACCAACGGCACGCCGCTCGCCGAGCTGCCGTTCGGCGGCACCGACGAGGCTGTCTACGACCCGGTGTCGAACCGCTACTTCCTGGCCGCCGGCCACCACTCGGCGAACAACGTGTCGCAGGTCGGCAACAAGGCCGCGAAGTTCGATCCGGCGCTCGGCATCGTCGACGCGAGCACGCGCAGCCTCGTCGCCGTCGTGCCGACGGGAACCGGCTCGCACTCGGTGGCGGTGGACGGCGAATCGCACCATGTGTTCGTCCCGTTCGCGAAGGGGCCGTCCCCGCAGTTCGAAGGAACCGGCGTGTCGGTGTTCGCGACGGAGTAACCGGCGTAACGAGTCACGGGCAGCGATCTCCAGTGACGGGCTGCGGCTTTCCCGCGAGGCGCATGAGCGGCCGCCTCGCGGGTTTTTTTCGCCGGAACGGGGCGCGTTGGCGCACCGGGCTCAGGCGAGCTCAGGCCGGTCGCGGCGCGGTGGTTCCCGGTGAAGGCCGCGCGGCATTCCCAGGGGTCTGCTGCTGTCCGGAAGGCGGGTGGTATCGCGGGTACGTGTGTTCGTGATGGACGTGGAAGTGCTCGTGCGCACCCGACGTTGCCGTCGCGAATGCACCGAGCGCAAATGCGGCACCGAGTATCCAGATCTTCATGGCGATTCTCCGGGCGCCCTGTCGAGAGCGCCTGAATCTAGGCTAGGCAGCGCCGGCGGCCCGCATTTATTCGTGAATACCCTGAATCGTGGCCGGAATTGAAATCGTATCGAACATGCGTTCGATTGCCGGCCACGGCGGCCGTGACCGAAACGCGACGCACGTGCCGGGATTTTTCGGACTTGCCGGTAAGCGCCCGGGCTTTACGGTCAACGGAATTCGGCGATCGGCCCGTACGCTGCGATGTAACACGAATGGTTGGAGACAACGAAGTGATGAAGTTGAACGTCAGGTTCCCATTTTGTCGGACGCGTCGAGCGGCATGCGCGGTCGTCGTAGCGGCCAGCTGCGCGGGCGTCGCGCCGGGCACGCATGCGCAGCAGATGGCGCCCGTGCCGACGACGAGCTACGCGCTCAGCTATGCGCAAACGCAGAAGCTGCTCGGCATCGCGGTGGCGGCCGCCAGCGCGCGGCATCTCGCGATGAGTTTCGCCGTGGTCGATCCGGGCGGTCACCTGCTCGCGGCGGTGCGGATGGACGGCGCACCGTTTGCAACGCTCGACTTCGCGCGCGGCAAGGCGTTCGCGTCCGTCGCGCTCGGCGGCCAATCCGGCGCGACGCTCGAGCAGCGTTATCGCGACGACCCGTCGGAGTACAGCAACGTGTCCGGCGCCGCCTATTACGCGCCGTTCCTGCCCGCGCGGGGCGTGTTTCCGGTGTTCCAGGACGGACACCTGCTGGGGGCGGTCGGCGCGGGCGGCGCGCCTTCCGCGATCGACGACGAAGTGCTCAAGGAAGCCATCGAGACGTTCGGCGCGCATGTCGCGCGATGACGGCGTCTCTTCATTGAAATCATGTCAGGACAACCTATGAAAAACACAACGGATCAATCCAGTCTGCACGACGTCGACGCGAACGGCATCGAACCGGCCCGCGCGACGACGCAGGACGGCACCGCGCTCTGCCGGCGCACGATGCTCAAGCTCGGCTTCGGCGCGCTCGCGGCGGGCGCGGCCGGGTTCGCGGGCGCCGCGCGTGCAGCATCGGGCTCGGTAGCGAGCGCGGCGCCGGCCAGCGGCAGCGCGATGCGGCCTTTGCCGGGCGGCAAGGTCGTGCGGCTCGTGCCGTCGTGGGACACGGTGCAGGTCGGCCGGATGGAGCCCGGCACCCCGTCCGCCGTCACGATCCGCTCGGGCGACACGGTGTGGTACGACGGCACGTGGACCAACTGGGGCAACGAAGCGAAGTACGGGATGACGTTCAAGGAGCGCGAGCCGATCCGCAAGAAGTATCCGAACGGTGCGTTCTCGCTGATCGGGCCGGTTGCGATCGACGGCGCGCAGCCCGGCGATCTCGTCGAATGCCGGCTGCTGAAGATGCGGCCGATCGACTGGGGCTGGAACTCGGCGCCGCCCGGAGTCGGCGCGCTGCCGCACGACTTTGCGCCGTACCTGCGCTATCTGAAGTTCGACGAGCAGCGGACTTACGCGTCGTACGTGCCGGGCGTCAACATTCCGCTGAAGCCGTTCCAGGCCTATCTCGGCACGCAGCCGCCCGGCGACCGGCCGACCAGCGCGAACCTCGCGGGCAGCTATGGCGGCAACCTCGACTGCGCGGTGCTGAACGTCGGCAGCTCGGTGTTCCTGCCGGTGCATTCGGCCGGCGCGCGCGTGTGGACGGGCGGCTCGATGGGCGCGTCCGGCGAAGGCAACATCGACCAGACGTCGATCGAAACCGCATTCGAGGAAATGCGGATCCAGTTCGTGCTGCACAAGCAGAAGGGGCTCGACGGCCCGATGGCGGAGACGCCCGAGCACTGGATCGGCTTCGGCTTCTCCGACAGCCTCGAAAGCGCGCTCGTCGCGTGCCTGCGCCAGATGATCGGCTGGCTGTCTTCCGCCACCGGCATCGCGCCGGAAGACTGCTACGGCATCTATAGCGTGGCGGGCAGCTTCCGCGTAACGCAGTACGCGAACCAGACCCATACCGTCTACGCGACCGTGCCGCCGAAGGGCATCCACTGCATGTTGCCGAAGCGGATCTTCTCGGCCGAGCTGCAGCGGCGCATTTCCGCGTACGTGCGTGCCTAGTGCGCGCCGGGTGCACGCGTAGTGCACGACGCATCTTTCGTTTTGTGTGTGCATGCGGCCGCGCCGTCGTTCGTGTTCCGGACGCGCGCGTGCCGCAAGGAGGCAGAGTGATGAATGTGGAAGACGATAAGCCGGTTGCGATCGGTGACGTAAGACTCGACGCCGGCGCCAGCAGCACTAGCGGCACCAGCAGCACCAGCAGCACCAGCACCAGCAGCAGCACCAGCAGCAGCACCAGCAGCAGCACCAGCAGCACCAGCAGCGCTAGCGGCACCGCTGGCACCACCGGATGGCGTTTCGCGCTGTTCGTCTGTTTTCTCGTCGTGGTGCTCGACGGCTTCAACACGACGTCGATTTCGTTCGTCGTGCCGACGCTCGCGCACGACTGGCAGTTGAGCGCCGCCGCATTCACGCCGGTGTTCGTCGCGACGAACGTCGGCGCCGCGCTCGGCTTCATCGTAACGGGGCCGCTTGCGCAGCGCTTCGGCCATCGGCTCGTCGGCTTCGCGAGCGTCG
This sequence comes from Burkholderia sp. PU8-34, assembly GCF_053427725.1. NCBI lineage: Bacteria > Pseudomonadati > Pseudomonadota > Betaproteobacteria > Burkholderiales > Burkholderiaceae > Burkholderia > Burkholderia sp. PU8-34. Next base: position 145,665 of record NZ_JBSAXC010000007.1, on the reverse strand, counting down.
TGCTGTTCGGCGGCGCGACCTGGTTCACGATGTACGCGGGCAACGTTGCCGTGCTGTCGGCGCTGCGCGTGCTCGCGGCGGTCGGCCTGGGTGCTGCGCTGCCGATCGCGATCGCGGCATCGGCATCGATCATCGGCGCGCGGCACAAGGTGGCCGCGTCGCTGCTTGTGACCACCGGCATGTCGGTCGGCGCGGTGATCGGCGGTGTCGTCGGCGGTCCGCTGATGCACCGGTTCGGCTGGCAGGCGGTGTTCATGCTCGGCGGCGCGCTGCCGTTCGTCGTCGTGCCGCTGTTCTACCGGATCCTGCCGGCCGGTGCGCCGTCACGCGCCGAGCGCGCGCCGCAGCAGCGCGGGAACCCGGTCAAGGCGCTGTTCGGCGATGGCTTCGCGGCCTACACGGGCCTGCTCTGGCTGTTCTCGTTCCTGATCTTCATGGACGTCTATGCGCTGCTGTTCTGGCTGCCGACGCTGCTGCTGTCGTTCGGCTTCTCGCTCGACCATGCGCCGGCCGGGATGGCCGCGTTCAGCATCGGCGGGCTCAGCGGCAACCTGCTGATGACGGCAGCCGTCGCGGCGATGACGCTCGCCGGCACCGTGCGCGTGAAATCCGCACTGACGGTCGGCATCGTGGTGGTGATCGCCGGCATCGCGACACTTTCCCATGCGGCCGTTCCGCCGGCGGGCGTGCTGCTGCTGATCGGCGCGATCGGCGCGGGGCTCGTCAACGGGATCATGGGACAGACCGCGCTGGCGGTCGGCTTCTATCCCGAGCACCTGCGCGCAACCGGTGTCGGCTGGGGACATGCGCTCGGGCGCGTCGGCTCGTTCGTCGGCCCCGCGATCGGCGGCGCGCTGCTGTCGCTCGGCTGGGCGCCGCGCAGCATCGTGCTGACCGCGATCATGCCCGCGTGCGCGGCGATCGTCGTGCTCGGCGCGCTGTCGGTGGCCGGGCGCCGGGCTGCCGCTGCCGCTGCGGTCACTGCAGTCACGTCAGCGGGCCGCTGATTCGTGCGTGTCGCTGTCCTGTTCCGTTGACTTCATTTCACTTCACTCGACCTGACCTGAACCGATGAAAATCATTGCCTATCTGGACGCCGGCCGCACCGCGCTCGGCGTCGTCACCAGCCCGACCCACTTCATCGCGGTCGCGGACGTCGCGCCGGATCTGCCGGCGGACCTGATCGCGCTCCTCGAGCGCGACGGCGGCCTCGCGCACCTGCGCGAAGCGACCGAAGGCCGCACCGGCGACCGCGCGCTCGCCGACGTGACGCTCAAGCCGTTTCTCAACCGGCCGAACGCGATGTGGGCGCTCGCGCTGAACTTCAAGAGCCATATCGCAGAGACCGGCCTGCAGACCAACTCCGACTATCCGCACCTGTTCCTGCGCATCCCGGCGTCGTACGTCGGCGCGGGCGAGCCGATCGTCGCGCCGCCGGAACCGGTCGCGCGCGCATTCGACTACGAAGGCGAACTGGGCGTCGTGATCGGCAAGCCGGGGCGTTACATTCCGGTCGAACGCGCGATGGAGCATGTGGCCGGCTATACGTGCCTGAACGAAGGCTCGGTGCGCGAATATCAGATGCACAACCGGCAGTTCGGTCTCGGGAAGAATTTCGAGGCGTCGGGCGCCTACGGTCCGTGGCTGATGACGCCGGAAGAATTCGGCGATCCCGCGCGGCATACCGTGCTGACGCGCGTCAACGGCATCGTCCGGCAGCGCGCGCCGCTCGACGACATGCTGATCGACGTCGCGCACACGATCAGCTACCTGAGCCGCGGCTACCGGCTGCGGCCGGGCGACCTGATCGCGATGGGCACGCCGGGCGCGCTGAAGCCGCAGCCCGACGACGTCGAAGGCCAGGACCTGTCGCGCCAGTACGGCCCGTTTCCGACGCCCGGGCTCGTGCACATGCGGCCGGGCGACTCGGTCGAAGTCGAGATCGACGGCCTCGGCGTGCTGCGCAATCCTGTGGTTGCCGACGCGTCGTTCAAGGAAGGGGGGCGGTAGCTGACACGATAGGCCGGCAACGTGGGTCGGCAACGTGGGCCGGCAACGTGAGCCGGCAACGTGGGCCGACAACGTGGGCCGACAACGTGGGCCGACAACGTGGGCCGACAACGTGGGCCGACAACATGGGCCGACAACATGGGCCGACAACATGGGCCCGGCGCAGCGGCCGGGCCTGCTTGCTTCGGGGCGCGGTCAGCGCCCCGCATCGCTCATTCCTGCGCGTTGCCGAGCACGACCGAATGACGGCGGAATTCGCTCGGCGGCACGCCCATGTGTTGCGAGAAGAAGCGCGTGAAATGGCTGTGCTCTTCGAACCCCAGTTCGTCGGCGATGTCGGCGAGCGGCCGGTCGCTCGAGCCGAGCAACTGAATGGCATGCGACATGCGCACCCAGTCGATGTAGTGCTGCGGCGAGATGCCCATGCAGCGGCGGAACTGCTCGAAGAAGCGCGAGCGTGACAGGCCGACCTGCGCGGCAACCTGCGCGACGCTCGGGTTCGGCACCGGCGAGCGCTTGATGAAGTCGAGCGCCTTGCGGATCCGGAAGTCGACGGGACGCGTGGACGGCGCGATGCCTGTCGTCAGCGCCGGGTCCGCGAAATCGCGTCCGAGCGCGGACACGAGGTCTTCGAGAATCGGCAAGCCGCCGTCATCGTGCGCGACGAGGTGGTGGGTGATCGCGGCGGCCAGGCGCTCGACGTGGTGGCGCACGTCCGGCGTGACGACCACCACCGCCTCCGGGAAGATGCCGGCCGGGCCGGCTTCCGCGAGCTGCAGCCGCGCGCGCAGCCACGACGTCTCGACGACCAGCGACAGGATCAGCGACGGCATGTCGCCGTTGCCGCTCTTCGCATGCTCGATCCACGGATTCATGCAGATCGCGCGGTCGCTCGTCAGCGTGTATTCGTCGGCGCCGATGCGAAAGCCGCAATCGGCGCCGCCGAGCTTGAACAGGAACTGGTACTGCGCGTGCGCATGCGCGACGAGCGGGCGGCTGATGAAATTCACCGTCGCGCGGCCGAAGTCGCCTTGCAGGATCCAGACTGGCTTGTCCGAATCGATCGTCATGGGGGGCATACCCGATTCCTCTCATTGCGGTGCGATGCCACCGTGGCATGCGCATGCCCGTTATGGGTTCGTTGCCGTTCCATCGAACCTTGCAAAGCATAACGAAGCATTCTCAACGCATGTCACTTAATCAAATGAATCGCGGCGCGTCAATCCGTACAAGACACAAGCCGGCCGGAATGGCGAGGGTTCGGCGTCGTGATCGGTTACGCGAAGAACCCGCGAAGCGTCGCGGCGACGCCATTTGGCAGTTTCCGGGCGATTTCCGGACGATGTGGCAAGCGATCGCTTCATTCGGTCAGCACATCGCGCGTCTGTCGCGTCATAGTGAGACCGGCGCGCGGTGTCGCGCGCATGACGGCACTTGGCGAACGAGAAGAGGGGCGATATGGGATGGTTTGAGCGCGAAGGCATCCGCTTTGCATATGAAGAGTCCGGTCCGCCGGGCGGGCCCGTCGTGGTCTTCAGCCACGGCTTCCTGATGGACGGCGAGATGTTCCGGCCGAATGTCGACGCACTGGGGGACGCATTCCGGTGCATCGTGTGGGACCAGCGTGGCTTCGGCGCGACGGGGCCGACCGACCGGGCTTTCAGCTACTGGGATTCCGCGCGCGACCTGATCGGCCTGCTGGATCACCTGGAGATCGCGTCCGCGTCGCTGGTGGGCATGTCGCAGGGCGGGTTCGTATCGATGCGCGCCGCGCTGCTGGAGCCTGACCGGTTCCGCGCGCTCGCGCTGATCGCGACGCGCAGCGATCGCGACGAGCGGTCCGTCGTCGAATCGTTCGAGCAGTTGCGGGCCGAATGGGCGCGCAACGGCGGCACGAACGTCGCCGGCGATCTGGCCGCGTTCCTGCTCGGCCCCGACTATCCGGCATCGGCCTGGACCGAGAAATGGCTGCGCTTGCCGCGTGAACACTTCGATCATCCGGTCGATGCGCTGACGACACGCGACGACATCACGAGCCTGCTCGGCGACATCACGCATGCGTCGATCGTGTTCCACGGCAATGCCGATGCGGCCATCGACCCGCGCTGCGGCGAAGCGCTTGCCGCGCGGCTGCCGAACTGCAAAGGGATGGTGAGCGTGGCGGGGGCCGGGCATACGCCGAACCTGACCCACGCGCATCAGGTCAATCCGCCGCTGAGGGACTTCCTGCTGCGTTATGGACGCTGACGGGGACGCTGACGGATACGCCGTATCGTGCCGAGCAGGCCGGTTCGCTCGGCTCGCGTTGGCGTCCGCACGTCCTGAACGATCCTGAACCGGGTCGGCTCCGGCGCGCCCGGCGTGGCCGGCCCCGGATCGGCCTCGATGTGATCCTGTTTCCGTCACGGCGGGTAAACACCGACCCTAAAGCACGTCATCTCTCGTCGCTTGTCGCCTTATAATTTATCGAACGATCAGCATTGTGGAATTCACGCAATGCCCTGAGCGACCAGGCACGAAAAGCGGCGCGAATCCGGAGCTGATACGGCGCCAGATTCCGGCGAATGATATGTATTCCAAACCAAAAGAGCGAGACATGACGATCAAGAGAAGTGCACGGGTGCTGGCGGCCGCTTTGCCGCTCGGTTGGGCTGGCGGCGCATTCGCGCAAAGCAGCGTGACGCTGTACGGCATCATCGATCCGGACGTGGTGTACGTGAGCAATGCGCAGACGAACAAGGCTGGGGGGACGCTTCATGGCGACCATCAGGTTTCGCTGCAGGACGCCACCACATCCGCCTATGTCGGCAGCCGGTTCGGGCTCCGCGGCAGGGAGGATCTCGGCGGCGGCACGTCGGCGATCTTCACGCTGGAGAATGGTTTCAGCGCGGCGAACGGCTCGCTCGGGCAGGGCGGTGCATTGTTCGGCCGGCAGGCGTTCGTCGGCCTGTCGAGCGACAGCGTCGGCAGCGTGACGCTCGGCCGGCAATATTCGCCGGTGGTGGATTTCCTCGCGCCGCTGACGACGGTCACGCAGTGGGGCGGGTTCATCACCGCGCACCCGGACGATATCGACAATCTCGGCTTGACGGTGCGGCAGAACAACGCGGTGAAGATTGCGTCGCCCGTCTGGCACGGATGGTCGGCGAGCGCGATGTACGGGTTCGGCGGCGTGGCGGGGCACGTGTCGCAGAACCAGATCGTCGCGGCAGGCGCGGGGTACGCGGGCGGGCCGCTGCGCATCGGCATCGGCTATCTGAGCGCCTACGATCCGAACGTTTCAATGTGGGGCGGCCAGCCGAACGGCGGCGGCAGCGCGGTCAACAATATCGGCTCGTTCGGATCGGCGACCACACCGGAGAAAAATCCCGTGATGGCAGGCTACGCGTCCGCCCGCCGCGAGGAGACGGTCGGCGCCGGCGCGAGCTATACGCTCGGCAGAGCGACGCTCGGCGCGGCCTATACGAACACGCGCTTCATCGGGCTCGGCTCCGACGCCGGCCCGAACCCGCGCGGCTATGCGGGTAGCGCGACGTTCAACACGATCGAGGTCAACGGCGCGTACCGGATCGCGACCGCAGTGTCGCTCGGCGCATCGTATTCGTACACGCTCGCGCACGGCCCGGACGCGATCGCCGCGCACTACAACCAGGTCAACGCAGGCGTGCATTACGCACTGTCGAAACGCACGGACGTCTACATGATCGCCGTCTATCAGCGCGCGTCAGGCACCGACTCGCTCGGGCAGCCCGCAGTGGCGTCGATCAACGGGATGACGCCGTCTGCGTCGCGGCAGCAGTTCGTGGATGCGATCGGCCTCGCGCATCGATTCTGACGGGCGTATCGGGCATCACGTTTAAGAACGCTTCAGGCGCGCATCAGGACGCCGCGGGCGGGCGTCGATAAGATCGGATCGCCCATCGCAGCATCGTCCGTGCACGTACGAACTTCGACGCGCGGACGCATCGCCGCACCATGCGGAATCCATTGCTTCGACTACGAGTGAGGACACACGTCATGAATATCGATCTTTCCGGCAAGCTGGCGGTCGTGAGCGGCTCGACCGCCGGCATCGGGCTCGCGATCGCCACAGGGCTCGCCGCGTCCGGCGCGAAGACGGTCGTGAACGGCCGCAAGCAGCAGGCGGTCGACGATGCGCTCGAGGCGATACGCGCAAGCGTCACGCATGCCGACGTCGACGGCTTCGTCGGCGACCTTGGCACGCGCGCCGGCTGCGACGCGCTCGTCGCGGCGTTTCCGGACGCGGACATCCTCGTCAACAACGTCGGCTTCTATGCGCCGGGCACGCTTTTCAGCACCGACGACGAGCAATGGGAGCGCTATTTCGCCGTCAACGTGATGTCGGGCGTGCGGCTGACGCGCGGCTACCTTCAACGGATGATGGCGCGCGGCTGGGGCCGCGTCGTGTTCGTGTCGTCGGAATCGGCGCTCAACGTGCCGCCGGACATGCTGGCCTATGGTTTCTCGAAGACCGCGCAGTTGAGCATCGCGCGGGGCATCGCGAAACAGGCGGCGGGCAGCGGCGTGACCGTCAATGCGGTGGTGCCGGGACCGACGCTGTCGGACGGGTTCCGGGCGATGGTCGAGACGGCCGCGACCAAGCAGGGCAAGACCGTCGAACAGTTCGGCACCGATTTCGTCCGCGCGCACCGCAGCAGCTCGATCATTCGGCGCCCGGCCACGCCGGAGGAAGTCGCGAACATGGTTGTCTACGTCTGCTCCCCGCAGGCGTCGGCGACCACCGGCGCCGCGTTGCGGGTCGACGGCGGCGTGGTGGACACGATCGCGTGAGCGCGACGTGCGTTGTGCGTGCGGCGCGTCGCGCCGCACGCACAACGCACGCAAGCACGCACGATCAGGCCGGCCCCATGATGCGGGTGCCGAGCGAGATCCCGAGTTCCGACAGCGATGCGTTGATGCGTCGCTGCGTGCGTTCCCAGCGCGATAGCGCTGCGTCGAACGCCGTCCTTTCCGCAGCGCCGGGCGCCACATCCCGGAGCGCGTCCGCGAGCCCGACCGCGTTGTCGGCCGCTTTCGCGACGCCGGCCGCCGTATGCGGCCGCACGAGGCAGGCCGCATCGCCGAGCAGGACCGCGCGGCCGAACACCATCCGCTCGACCTCGAGATCCAGGATCGCCTGCGCGAACGGCGCGCGCGTCGCGTCGACGAGCGCCGCGAGCGTCGGGGCGAGCAGCCGGCGGCCCGCATCCACGAGTTCGAGCCGGTTGTCGTCGCGCATCGCGCCGGGCGGCAGTGACCCGTCGCGCTGCGTGCCGTCCTGCGCGAGGAACAGCGCCGGCAGCCGGTCGTGCGCGAGGCGCCGGTACCAGACCCAGTTCACGCGCCGCTTGCCCGGCTCGACGGCACCGTCGCGGCCGGGCACCAGATAGGTCAGGAACAGATGCGCGTCGCCCTGCTGGAACGTGAAGCGGTCGCGCAGCACGCGCAGCACCGGCTCCGGCAGTTCGTGTTCGTCGACGAGCCCGCGCCACGCAACATAGCCGGCGTAGTCGGGCTGCACGTCGGGCAGCAGTTGCGCACGCACGCGGGAGCGGCCCCCGTCGGCGCCGACGAGCAGGTCCGCGTGCTCGATGCGGCCGCTCGCGAAATGCGCGGTCACGCGCGCGTCATCCTGCTCGAGCCGCTCGAAGGTCTCGCCGGTGAACACGACGTCCGCGGGCAGCGCGCGCTTGAGCGCCGTGTAGATCACGTTCCATGCGGTCTGGGTCTGCGGCATGTGAAAGCGCTGCACGATCCGGTCGCTTTCGTCGAGGTAGATCCGGTCGATCGAATCGACGCCCGCGTCGCGCGGCACCGGCACGTGCCCGAACGCGAATGCGTGGACGATCGGCGATTGCAGCACGACGCCGCCGCCGCGGCTGTCCAGCTCGCTCGGCGATTGCTCGAATACCTTGACGCGCCAGCCGGTCGCGCGCAGCGCGTGCGCGGTGAAGAGTCCGCCCACCGACCCGCCGATCACGATGGCTTGCGGTCCCGATGCGTCGTTCATGTTTCGCTCCTGTCTAGGGCCGGGGCAAGCACATCGCGATAACGGTGCGCGATGCAACGCGTGGCGGCGGACATGTGTCGGTGCGCTATCGGGTCCGGACGGCACGCGAATGGGCTTCGAGCATAGGCGAACCGCCGCGCGCGGTGGGATGAATCGTTCTGAATTATTGTGATGCGCGTCACCGCACGCCACGTCGCCACTACACACTTCACCGCTTCACTGCTTCACTGCTTCACCGCTTCACCGCTTCACCGCTTCACCGCTTCACGCGCGCTTGCGGCGCGCGCCCGGCCCGCCGCCGCCGGCGAGCTGCTTCAGCGCGGCCGGCGTGCCGTGCAGGAACGCGTCGATCTGACGCTCGATCTCGGTGTCGAGGTCGTCGGGCACCGGCAGGCCGTAGACCCACTTCCTGACGCCCAGATAGAAGATGCTCGCGTGCAGGCTCCAGATCAGTTCGATTTCCGCTTCGCGCTGCGCGGCCGACGCCGGCGTGACGATGTCGTACGCATGCCGCAGCTCGCGCAGCACGGGCAGGAACACGCGTTCCCGGAGCCGCGACAGGTAGCGCGTGTTGAAGCCTTCGCGGCTCAGCCCCGCGAAGATGAAGGTGCGGATCCATTCGCGCCGCAGGATCGTCTGCGCATAGGAGCGGTAGAACGTGACGAGCCGTTCCTGCAGCGGGATCGCGCGGTCGGCGATCAACTTTTCCCACTCGGGGTTCCACGTGTAGACCTCGTCGTACACGCGATCGATCAGCGCTTCCTTGCTCGGAAAGTAGCGATACAGCAGCGGCTGCGTGATGCCGATCTGGCGCGCGAGTTCGCGCGTGCTGCCGGAGAAGCCGTGCGTCGCGAAATGCTCGACGGCCTTCTCGACGATCTGCCGCTCGCGTGCCTCGGGCGTGAGTCTGCGGCCCGACGGGACGGCGGTGCCGGGGGCGTCTGTCTCCGGTTTGCGGGACGGCGTGCTGCGCTTGCGTTCGCTCATGCATGGGCTCCTGACAACCGGCATTCTTAACTATCGATCGAAAAATAGCAAGGCGCGGCGGAATTCAGCGGATTCAGAAAAATTCAGTGCCGCCACCATGACTTTAAGAATGGCTTTCACTAGTCTGGCTGCCGTACCGCCACATCGGCCCGGCGCGATGCAATCCGGCTCGCCGGGCAGGGTGGCGAAACCGGAGTGGACCATGCCCTATTTGATCTCGCTGGCTGCTGGCATTGTCGTCGGCCTCCTGTATTCCCTGGTGCGGGTGCAATCGCCCGCGCCGCCGCTGATTGCGCTGATGGGCCTGCTCGGCATCGTGCTCGGCGAGCACGCGATCCCGTTCGTGCAGGCGCAGCTCCGGCCGCCGGCCGCGCAGGTGCAGCAGGCACCGGCCGACGTCAGCTGCCAGACCGCCGCACCGTGCAGCAAGGACAAGTAAGCACGGCCAGCGCGGCCGTGGAGAAGTGCGGCCGCGTGCGCGGCGAGGATACGTTCCTCGCATCGATCGCGGGCTACGTCGACACGCTCGGCTTCGTCGCGCTGTTCGGCCTGTTCACCGCGCACGTCACCGGCAATTTCATCCTGATCGGCTCGGGCCTCGCGGGCGCCGGGCACGGTCTCGCGATCAAGTGGCTCGCGTTTCCCGCGTTCATTGCGGGGATCGTCGGCGCGCGCGTGCTGGACCACCGCATGCTTGGGTACGGACACGGCGCGCGCGCCCGTGCGCTGTATGCGCTGCAAGCCGTGCTGCTGGCGGCCTTCATGCTCGCGGGCGCGCTGTCGTCCCCGGTCGGCGACGCCGATGCGCCGCTGACGATCGCATGCGGCCTGCTAGGCGCGGCGGCGATGGGCGTGCAGAACGCGCACGGACGGCTGACCGCCCGCTCGGTCGTCGCGAACACCGTGATGACGGGCAACGTCACGCAGGCCGTCATCGATGCGTTCGACTGGCTCGTGCCGCTTGCCGCGCCAGCCGACCGTGATGCCGCGCGCGCGAGGTTATGGCGCACGCTGCCGCCGGTCGCCGGCTTCGCGCTCGGCGCGCTCGCCGGCGCCACGGGCTATCTGCTCGCGTCGTTCTGGGCGCTGGCGCTGCCGCTTGCGGCGCTGGTGTTTCTCGCGTACCAGTCAGGCAGGCCGGCGGCGCGGCCGGTGCTGCGCTGAATCCCGTGCAGTGTGTCGCTGCACGCATTGAAAAGAAGGAGAACTATATGAATCATGTGAATTTGCGAAGCGTGTTTCGCATTGCACGTGTCGCGGCCGTGTCGATGGCGATGCTCGGCGCGGTGTCGGCCGTGACGCCGGCGCTCGCCGACGTCACGCATCTCGACACTGGCGCCGCGCGCACGCCGGTCGTGTCGGTCGGTGCGCAATACTCGACGACGCACGTGTACGTGCCCGGCGAGCAGATCGACGCATTCGTGGACAGCTTCATCGCGACGTTCGGCGGCAAGGCATCGCAGCGCGCGGTCTTCACGGTCACGCCGACGCCGAGCAAGACGGCATCGCAGTACGTGCAGACGCCGGTCGGGATGCTGTCGGTGTTCGCGTTCGAGACGCCCGTGCCTTATCCGTTCGGCAGCGAGCGCACCGGCTTTCTCGTCACCGACATGGATCAGGCCGTGCGCGCCGCACGCAGCGCGGGGGCCGACGTGATCGTCGACACGTTCGACGATCCGATCGGCAAGGATGCGGTGATCCAGTGGCCGGGCGGTCTCACGATGCAACTGTACTGGCACACGAAGGCGCCGACGTACGGACCGCTCGAGCGGGTGCCGGACAATCGCGTCTATGTGTCGCCGTACATGGCCGACAGCTTCATCAAGCGTTACGTGCGCTTCTCGCACGGCGCCGTCGTGTCCGACAACCGTCGTGCGGACGGCGCCGAAATCGGTCGCCCGGGCGACAAGATCCGGCGCGTACGGATCCGCTCGGGCTTCGGCAACATGCTCGTGTTCGTCACCGACGGACGCCTGCCTTATCCGTACGGCCGCGAGGTGACCGGCTATCAGGTCGCGGACCTCGACGCGACGCTCGAGAAGGCGCGCAGCGCCGGCGTGAAGGTGCTGTCCGAGCCGAATGCGGCCGTCGAAGGCCGCACGGCGATGGTCGAGTTTCCCGGCGGCTATATCGCCGAGATCCACGAGCAGACGAAGTAACGGGGCGCCGGCCGATGTCGAATGCATGGCAACAGACGCTGTCGGGCGTCGTGCTGGCGGGCAGCCTGCTGACGCAGTGCGGCGGTGCGGTCGCCGCGGAGGAGGCCGGCGCGGGCAACGCCGCCAACGCCGCCAACGCAGCCGCGCCGCCGGTGTGCGGCACGAAGCGGCCGTCGGTGATGTTCAACCGCTGGCAGGAAAACTGGTCGGCGCTCGCCGATCCGTGCGTGCCGCACAAGCCGTTCGACGCGCTGAAGTACGTGCCGCTGGGCGGCGATCCGTCCACCTATCTGTCGCTCGGCGCGAACCTGCGCGAGCGCTTCGAGCTGAACAACGCGCCGCTGTTCGGCCTTGGCAGCGCGCGCGACGACAACTACGTGATCCAGCGCACGGAAGTGCATGCAGACGTGCGATACCGCGGACATCTTCAGGCGTTCGTCCAGTTCGCCGATGCGCGGCCGTTCGGCAAGGACACCGTATCGCCGGTGGACCGGAATACGCTCGACATCGAGCAGGCCTTCGTCGCCTATGTCGACCAGATCGGCGGCGGCACGTTCAAGACGCGCGTCGGCCGCCAGCAGATGGCGTTCGACCTGCAGCGTTTCGTGTCGGTGCGGGACGGCCCGAACGTGCGCCAGTCGTTCGATGCGCTGTGGGCCGACTATGAAATCGGCAAGTGGCGCCTGATCGGCTACGTGACGCGCCCGGTGCAGGTTCGCAACGACGCGGTGTTCGACGACGTGTCGAACCGGCACCTGAGATTCGACGGCGTGCGCATCGAGCACTCGGCCGTCGGGCCCGGCGAACTGTCGGGCTACTGGTCCCGCTACACGCGGGACAACGCGCGTTTCATGGGCGCGGCCGGCACCGAGCGGCGCGACGTATTCGACCTGCGCTATGCGGGGAAGGCTGGCGGGTTCGACTGGGACGCCGAGACGATGTTCCAGACAGGGCACGTCGGGCAGGACACGATCGGCGCATGGGCGTTCGGCATCCTGGGCGGCTATACGCTGGCGTCGACTGCGGGCAGGGCGCGCGTCGGCCTGCAGATCGACGGCGCATCCGGCGACACGCATCCCGGCGACGGACGGGTGGGAACCTTCAACCCGCTGTTTCCGAACGGCTACTACTTCACGCTTGCCGGCTACACGGGCTACAGCAACCTGATTCACGTGAAGCCGTCGCTGACGTTCAAGGCCACGCCGACGGTCACGCTGCTTACCGCGGTCGGGTTCCAGTGGCGCGCGACGACCGCGGATTCGATCTACGCGCAGGGGATGATGGCCGTGCCGGGCACGGCCGGAAAGGGCAACGCGTACACCGGCATGTACGCGCAGGTGCGCGCGGACTGGGCCGTCAACGCGAACGTCGCGCTGGCCGTCGAGGCCGTTCACTTCGAGGTCGGCCGTTCGATTCGCGCGCTGGGTGCACGCAACGCCGACTACGTCGGCGTCGAGGCGAAGTTCGGCTGGTGAGGTGCGCCCGCGCAGCGGCGGGCGTGACGGGCACAACGGGTGTGACGACCTCGACAGGCGTGACGGCCTCGACAGGCGTGACGGGCAAGACAGGCGCGACAGGCGCGACAGGCGCGACAGGCACGACAGGCACGACAGGCACGACAGGCACGAAAGGCACGACAGGCACGACAGGCACGACAGGCAACACAGGCGCGACGGGCGCGACGGGCGCGACGGGCGCGACGGGCGCGACGGCCCAGAACCGGCGCGCGTTCTGCCGGCAGCGCGGCGCGGCCGGGCTGTCGCACGCGCGCTGCGGCCATCAGCCCGGCGCGCTCGCAAGCGATGCGACGAAATCGATGAAGGCAGTCACGCGCTTCGAGCCGCGCTGGTTCGGCAGATACAGCGCGGTGATGACCGAGCGCGCCGTGTCGGGCGTCACGTCGTAGTGCTCGAACAGCTTGCGCAGCCGGCCCGCCTGGATGTCCGCGTCGACGAGCCAGTCGGGCAGCAGCGCGATGCCGGCGCCGTCGAGCGCGGCGTCGCGCAGCACTTCGCTGTGATTCGACTTGAGGCGCCCCGTCACGATCACCTTCGTCGTGTCGTGCGCATCCGCAAACGTCCACACCTGCTGATCGCCGCCGAACTGAAAGCGCAGGCATGAATGATCGACCAGTTCGGCCGGTGTGGCCGGCGTGCCGTTCGCGTCCAGATAGTCGTGGCTCGCGACCACGTAGCGCCGGAACGTGCACAGCTGCCGCGCGACGACGTCCGCCGACGGCGCCGCTTCGCCGAGCCGGATCGCGACGTCGATCCGGTCGACGACGAGATCGACGCGCTGGTCGGTGAGCTGGATATCGAGGTCGAGCTTCGGGTAGCGTTCGAGGAACGCTGACACGTGCGGCGTGATGCGGCGCATGCCGTACACGACCGGTACGGACACGCGCAGCGGCCCGGACGGCTCGTCGCCGCGGTCGGCGACGAGCGAGTCGGCATCGGCCAGATCCTCGAGCAGCTGCTTCGCCCGCGCGTAGTAGACCGCGCCCGCATCGGACAGCGTCACTTGCCGGGTCGTCCGGTTCAGCAGCACGGTGCCGAGCGACGCCTCGAGCGCGTCCACCGCCCGCACGACGGACGACGCCGCGAGGTCGAGACGCCGCCCCGCGCTCGAGAAGCCGCCGGCTTCCGCCACTTCCACGAATGCGCGCAGCGCGGAAAACTTGTCCATGTCGTTGCCCTTGTTCGCCTGTATCCGCCGTTGTTCGCCTTTGTTCCGGCCGCAATGTTGCGTTGCATGCGGTTCGCATTCTATCGCCGGGCCGCGAGCGCTATCTTGTCATACGTGAATGCACAGGAGATCGCGATGAATACGCTCGACATTGCAGTGACCTATGACCTCATCTGCCCATGGTGCTGGATTGCCGAACGCAGGCTGTCCGAGGTCATCGACGAAGCCGGTCTCGCCGATGCGGTGAACGTCCGCTTCGTTCCGTTCGAACTGAACCCGTCGATGCCGGCGGCCGGCATGGACCGCAAGGCGTACCGGAGCGCGAAGTTCGGCAGCTGGGCGCGTTCGCAGGCGCTTGACGCGCAGGTCGCGGAAGCCGGCCGCGCCGCCGGCCTCGTGTTCGACCACGCGCGGATCGCGCGCACGCCGAATACGCAGCTCGCGCACCGGCTCGTCTGGTTCGCGCAGCAGCACGGCAACGCGGTTGCGCTGGTCGATGCGCTATTCGCCGGGTATTTTCGGGACGGTCTTGATATTGGCGACGCGGACGTGCTGGCCGGCATCGCGGCCGGCGTCGGCATGGATGGCGACGCCGTTCGCGCGTTCCTCGCGTCGAATGCCGGGGTCGATGCCGTGCGCTCGCTCGAGGCGGACGCGTTGCGCGACGGCATCGCGTCGGTGCCGTCGACCCGGATCGGCCCGGTCGTGATCAGCGGCGCGCAGCCCGCGTCGGTGTTTCGGGACGCGCTGGCCGGGATGCGGGATACGGCCGACCGGGCCGCCTGACGCACCGGGTGCGCGCGCCTGGGCCGGATCTTCAGGACGTTTCATATCCGGCTCAGGATTTTTGGGCCGGGGCCGACTATGCTCGGTATCGTGACGAACCGCGCCCGCCGACCGGCGGCGCGGTTCGTCGACCTGTGGGGCAGCACGCTGCCGGCGTGCGTGGGCGTTTGGGCCGGACGCGTACCGCGACCCCGCGCCGTCGCGCGATCGAACCGAACGCGTATCGCCGTGCAACGAGGACGAGGCCATGACCGACCATTCCGCGCCTGACGCGCCTGATCTCTCAACACCTGACGGCCCAGACGCCCCCGCGTCATCCGCTCTGGACGCGCCGTATTCGTCGCTCGAATTCCGGCGGCACCAGATGTTTCCGCGCCTGTCGCCGGAGGAGATCCGCAGCCTGCAGCGCTTCGCGCGGCCGATGTCGTTCGCGGCCGGCGACCGCATCTTCGAAACGGGCCGTGTCGCGCTGGGGCTGTTCGTGCTGCTGCGCGGCAAGGTCCGGATCTGCACGCGCGACCGGCTCGGGCGCTCGACGCTCGTCATCGAGCACGAAGCGGGGAATTTCATGGCCGAGATGGCGCAGCTGTCCGGCAAGCCGTCGCTGGTCGACGCCATCGCACTGACGGATTGCGACACGCTCGTCGTCGAGCCCGGGCAGTTGCGCGCGCTGATCGTCGCCGACGCGCAGCTCGGCGAGCACATCATGCGCGCGCTGATCCTGCGCCGCCTCGGCCTGATCGAGAAGGGGATCGGGCCGATCATCGTTGGCGACAGCACCGATGCCCGGCTGGTCAGGCTTCAAGGGTTTCTGCGCCGCAATGCGCACCCGGCGGCCGTGCTCGACGTGCGGCACGACAGCGCGGCGGTCAAGCTGCTGGCCGGCATCGCGGCGGGGCCGGCGGATTTTCCGATCGTGTTCTGCCCGAACGGCTCCGTGCTGCGCGCGCCCGACGAGGTGCAGCTCGCCACGTGCCTCGGGCTCGTGCCGACCTTCGAGCCCGGCCGCCACTACGACGTCGCGATCGTCGGCGCCGGCCCGGCGGGGCTTGCCGCGGCCGTCTATGCGGCGACGGAGGGGCTGGCCGTCGCCGTGTTCGACCTGCGCGCGCCCGGCGGGCAAGCCGGCGCGAGTGCGCGCATCGAAAACTATCTCGGCTTTCCGACCGGCATCTCGGGGCAGGCGCTCGCGGCGCGCGCGTTCCAGCAGGCGCTGAAATTCGGTGCGCATCTGGCGATTCCGGTGCGCGTCGAAGCGGTGCGCCGGCAAGCCACGCATCTGGAGCTGACGCTGTCCGACGGACAGCGGATCGGCGCGCGCACCGTGGTGATTGCAAGCGGCGCGGCCTATCGCCGGCCAGCGGTGCCCGAGCTCGCGCATTTCGACGGGCGGGGCACGTATTACTGGGCGTCCCCGATCGAGGGCCGGCTTGTGAGAGGGCAGGACATCGTGCTGATCGGCGGCGGCAATTCGGCCGGCCAGGCGATCGTGTTCCTCGCCAATTTCGCACGCAGCATCCGCGTGCTGATTCGCGGCGACGATCTCGGCGCGAGCATGTCCCGCTACCTCGTCGACCGGATCGGCGCGCTGCCGAACGTGCAGGTCTGCCGGGGCTGCACGCTCGAAGGGCTCGACGGCGACGACTGCGGGCTGACCGGCATCCGGATCCGCCGCGACGGCGGCGTCGAAGCGATCGCGACGCGCCATCTGTTCCTGTTCATCGGCGCCGACCCGAAGACCGACTGGCTCGCGTCGAGCGGCGTCGAACTCGACGACCGGGGCTTCGTGATAACGGGCGCCGCGCGTGACGGCGGGCGGCTGCCGCTCGAAACCAGCGTGCCGGGCATCTTCGCGATCGGCGACGTGCGGTCCGAGTCGGCCAAGCGCGTCGCGTCCGCGGTCGGCGATGGCGCGGCCGTCGTCAGCCAGATCCACGCGACGCTTGCGTGCTTGGACGCGAGTGCAGATGAACGCAGGACGACATGACGCGTCGCTACGGGTGGACGATCACGAATCGCATCGGGTTCGCACGCCTGATCGCATGGGGCATCGGCGCGCCGCCGCGGCCCTGACGGCGCCGCGGCCGTCCGTTCAGCGCGACACGCTGCGCCGCCACGCGCCGGGCGAGCACCCGAGCATCTTGACGAACATGCGGCTCAGATGGCTCTGGTCCGCGAAGCCGCATGCCGCGGCGATTTCGACGAGCGACATGGCGGTCGTCTCGATCAGCTGCCGCGCCTGCGTCACGCGCTGCTCAAGCAGCCACTGGTGCGGCGTGCGGCCCGTCGTCCGCGAAAACGCGCGGATGAAATAGCCGCGCGACAGGTCGCATTCGTTCGCGACTTCCGCGATCGACACGCCGAGGCTGGCCTTTTCCATCAGCAGTTCCTTCGCGCGCGCCGTCTTCGCCGGCGACAGCACGCCCTTGCGGTGCAGCTCGCATTCGAGCGCATTGCCATAGCGCCGCACGAGATGCGAGCCGATCGCGAGCCCCATCTGCTCGACGAACAGCGTCGTCAGCGGGCCCGGTTCTTCAAGGCTGCCGGCAACCGCATGCGCGAGATGGCCGAGCACCGGATCCTGCTGCTCGACCGCGCAGGTCAGGCCGCCGATCAGCGTGTCGCCGTATTCTTCGCCGAGCCGGTCGAGATACGGACGCGACAGCTCCACGAGCACGAAATCGAATTCGCCGTACAGGTCGGCGCGGAAGTCTTCGGAAAAATCCCGGATGTAGATCGAGTCGTGCTGGAACCGCTTTTCCGTTTGTCGCGCGCCGCGGAACAGCGTGCGGTGGTGTCCGCCGTTCAGCGAAATGCCGATCAGGAAGCCGCGATCGCACGCGGGCATCGCGATGCGCTCGAAATGCGCGTCGCGCATGCATTTGCGATAGAGCTTCAGGCCGCCCGTATGTCTTTCGATATCCTTGCTGAGCATGCTCGGCGCGCATCCGAGCGTGTCTTTCGACGACGGCATGGCGGGCGCGATGAGGGATTGGGGCATGTCGAAAGATCCTTGTAAGTCATGGCACGCGAAATGTAAGGCGTGGCGCGCGAAATAATTGGTAATCAGTTTATACGGCGCTTGTGACTGCCCCAAGCCGATTGAACGAATTTCCGCTCCTTATCTGGCGAATTGTTCGCGCGGCGGCCACCGCGCCGCGCGCACCGGACGGAGCACCGCGACGTACCGCACCGGCTGCCGCCGCGTGGAATCGGTTTCGCCGCGCAGCATCGCGTGAATGCGCTGCGCATTTTCCTTCAAGACACGCGTTTATACGGTGTTTACACTCCGCTCATATTTTGGGAATTGCGCGTCCGGCCCGCGTGGGCACGGGCGCCGACTTCGGCCACGTGAACCGCAGCGTTCGCATGGCCGCCATCAAGGGACGCCTGGAGGCAGCCATGATCCAGATCGGGACATTGTCAGTCGACTTCGAGCAACGCGACATTCGCCGGCAAGGCCTGTCGCTGCACGTCGGCGCGCGCGCGTTCGACATTCTCGAAGTGCTGCACCGCGCGAACGGTGCGGTCGTGTCGAAGGACGACATCATGGATGCCGTGTGGCCCGGCACGATCGTCGAGGAGAACCGCCTTCAGGTTCATGTCGCGGCATTGCGCAAGCTGCTCGGCGCGAGCCGGGATCTGATCAAGACCGTGCCGGGCAGGGGTTATGTGCTGGTGGGCGGCGCGCCTGCCGGCCGCCGCGCCGCCGCTCAGCCGGCGGCGCCGGCCGAGCCGTCGCCTGACGTGGCGCCGGCCGCGCCGTCGACGCAGCTCATCGGGCGGCACGCCGAAACCCGGCAGATCGTCGACATGATCGACCGGACGCCCGTCGTCACGCTGGTCGGCGCCGGCGGCATCGGCAAGACGAGCCTCGCCGTCCAGGTCGCGCACGACATCGGGCGCCGCACCGGCGAGACCGTCCATGTCGTCGAGCTGGCGCGCGCGTCGACACGCGACGACGTGTTGCGCACGCTGGCGAACGCGATCGGCATGGCGGCGGACGATGCACCCGCGATCGACGGTCTTGCCGACGCGATCGAGGCGTCGCCGTGCCTGCTCGTGCTCGACAACGCCGAGCACGTGATCGACCTGATCGCGAGCCTCGTGGAAACGCTCGCGGCGCGCACCGGCCGGCTGCGCGTGCTCGTGACGAGCCGCGAGCCGCTCCATATCTCGGCCGAATGCGTGTTTCGCGTCAACCCGCTCGCCGTGCCCGGCACCGGTGCCACGATCGATGAGATCGCCGGCTGCTCCGCCGTCGAGCTGTTCCTGTGCCGCACGTGCGCGGCGGCGGCGGATTGCGCGATTGACGACAGCGGCATCCGGCTGATCGGCGATATCTGCCGGCGCCTCGACGGTCTGCCGCTCGCGATCGAACTCGCCGCCGCGCGAGTGGCGACGCTCGGCATCGACGGCGTCGCGTCGCGTCTCGACGACCGGCTGAACCTGCTGACGGGCGGGCTGCGCTCCGCGCCCCCGCGCCATCAGGCGCTGCGCGCAACCTTCGACTGGAGCTACGTGCTGCTGGATCCCGCTGCACGGTCGCTGTTTCGCCGGATGGGATGCTTCATCGGCCCGTTCACGTTCGACGCGGTGCGCGCCGTGGCGCTGGAGCCCGGTGCGTCGATCGCCGAGATGGTTGCCGGGCTTGGCGAGCTGGTCGCGAAGTCGCTGCTGAATGTCGAATTCAGTGGCGCGAACGCGCAGTATCGGCTGACCGAATCGACGCGCGCGTATGCGCAGGAGAAGCTGCGCGACGAGGGCGAGCTCGAACGCGTCGCCGCGCGCCACGCGCACTATGAGTACGTTGGGCGCGAGCAGGCTGGCGCGACCGCGCCGCTCGCGCAGCCGGGGATGGACGCGTACGTTCGGCCGGTGGCGGCCGATGATCGCGAACAGAATCGAGCGCAGATTCCGGAACCGACGGTTCGCGACGCATCGGTGCAGGACATCGAGCCGGCGGGCACGCTCGCACACGAATGGCTGGCGCCGTCGCGGATGGACGAATGGTGTGCGCAGGCGAAACGCGCGCTCGACGAAATCGACGCGGGGGCGCCGGGCGGCTTCGATGCGGAAGGCGAAATGCGCTTGCGTGCCGCGTATGCGTCGGCGCTGCTGCATACGTCAGGCGACGTGCACACGGCCACCGCGATGTGGGATCGCACGCTCGGACGGGCTCGCGCGGCCGGCAACGACGCGCTCGAGGCCTCCGCCTTGGCCGGACAGTGGAACACGACGCTCGCGATGTCCGACATTCACGAGTCGCTCCGCTACGCGACGCGCTTCGAGCGGGCGGCCGAACGCAGCGGCAAGCGATCGCAGCGGCTGCTCGCGACCGCGATGGTCGCGACGTCGCTCCATTATTTCGGCGAGCATGCGCAGGCGCGCGAGCGGCTGGAAACGGCCACGGACGCGCTCGCCGACACCGGCGAGCCGATGCGCGCGGAGCCTGCGCTCGGCATCGACGCGGCGACGCTCGGCCGCACGATGCTCACGCGGCTCGTGTGGATGCAGGGTGAACCGGAGCACGCGATGCGTCTGGCCGCGCAGACGGTCGAGTTCGCGCGGCGACGCAAGTCCGGATTGTCGCTATGCATCGTGCTCGGCGCCGCCGCCGTGCCGATCGCGCTGCGCTACGGCGATCACGATGCGATCTCCGATTATCTCGCGACGATGCTGTCGGAGGCCGATGCGAACGGGTTCGACATCTGGCGCAGTCACGCGGCATGTCTCGCCGGCCAATTCGACATCCAGACCGGACATCCCGGTGCGGGGCTGGCGAGGCTGGAACCTGCGTTGCGGCGCGTCGAGGCAAGCGGATTCCATCGCCTGCTCGCGCCGCTGGTCGTTGCATATGCGGAAGGGCTCGCGCGGACCGGGCGGGCGGCCGAGGCTTGCGCGAAGCTGGATGCGACGCTCGCGCGCTGCCGGGCGAGCGGCGAGCATCTGTTCCTGCCGGAGCTGCTGCGCGCGAAGGGGCTGGCGATGCTCGAGCGGGCACGTAATGCGGACGAGAACCTGGCCGTTGCGTACGAAGCGGAAGCGCGCCGCCATCTGCACAGCGCGATCCATACCGCGAACGACCAGGGGGCCGGCATGTGGGCGCTGCGCGCGACGCTGGATCTTGCCGACTACCTGATCGAGCGCGGGCGAACCTGCCAGGCGTCGTCGATGATCGCGAACCTGGCCGGACGCTTCGATCTCCAGTCGCGCGCGTACGACATTCGCCGGCTGGTGCGTCTGCGCAACTTCGTTCGCGCGGATGATGCGCCGCCCGCGCATCGGCCGCGCGTGCGGATCGACGCCGCGCACGACACGGTATCGGCTTGGGCCGGCGCTGCGCAGCAAGTCGCGTGAGCGGAGGCGTGCCGATGCATGACACGGTGGAACCTGCGCGGACGGCGGACCTCGTCGTCTACAACGGCAAGATCACGACACAGGACGACAAGCGGTCGTTCGTCACCGCGCTCGCGGTGAAGGACGGCTGGATCGTCGCGTCGGGCAACGACCGCGAGGTTCTGCGGCATGCGCGCGACGGCGCGTTGCGCATCGACCTGCGCGGGCGCACGGTGATTCCGGGGCTGAACGATTCGCATCTGCACGTGATTCGCGGCGGGCTGAACTTCAACCTGGAACTGCGCTGGGACGGCGTGCCGTCGCTCGCCGACGCGCTCGACATGCTGCGCCGCCAGGTCGCGCGCACGCCCGCGCCGCAATGGGTGCGCGTCGTCGGCGGCTGGAGCGAATTCCAGTTCGCCGAAAAGCGCGGCCCCACGCTTGCCGAGCTCAACGACATTGCGCCGCGCACGCCGGTCTTCATCCTGCACCTGTACGACAGCGCGCTGCTCAACGCCGCCGCGCTGCGCGCGCTCGGCTACGACCGGGACACGCCGAGCCCGCCCGGCGGCGAGATCCAGCGCGACCGGCACGGCAAGCCGACCGGCATGCTGATCGCGCGGCCGGACACGGCGATCCTGAACGCGACGCTCGCGAACGTGCCGAAGCTCGGCCACGACGACCAGATCAACTCGACCCGGCATTTCATGCGCGAGCTGAACCGCTTGGGCATCACGAGCGCGATCGATGCGGGCGGCGGCTATCAGGCGTATCCCGACGACTACGCGGTGATCATGGATCTCGCGAAGCGTGGCGAACTGACGATGCGCATTGCGTACAACCTGTTCACGCAGAACGCGAAGCAGGAGATCGAAGACTTCGCGAAGTGGGTGAAGATGACGAAACCCGGCGACGGCGACGAGTTCCTGCGCGTGAACGGCGCGGGCGAGATGCTCGTGTTCTCCGCCGCGGACTTCGAGGATTTCCTGGAGCCGCGCCCCGACCTGCCCGCGTCGCTCGAAGAGGAACTCACCGCGGTCGTGCGGCTGCTCGTGCAGCACCGCTGGCCGTTCCGGCTGCACGCGACGTATGACGAATCGATCAGCCGGTTCCTGAACGTGTTCGAGGCCGTCAACCGCGAGATCCCGTTCAACGGGCTGCGCTGGTTCTTCGACCATTGCGAGACGATTTCCGACGCGAACATCGCGCGCATCGCCGCGCTCGGCGGCGGCATCGCGGTGCAGCACCGGATGGCTTACCAGGGCGAGTACTTCATTGCCCGTTACGGCGTGGAAGCCGCCACGCGCACGCCGCCGATCCGCGCGATGCTTGCGGCCGGGTTGCCGGTCGGCGCGGGCACCGATGCGACGCATGTCGCGAGCTACAATCCGTTCGTGTCGCTGTACTGGATGGTGTCCGGCCGCACGGTCGGCGGCACCGCACTGTATCCGGCGCGCAACCGGCTCGACCGGATGGAAGCGCTGCGGCGCTACACGGTCGGCAGCGCGTGGTTCTCGAACGAGGACGACCGCAAGGGTGCGCTGGTGCCGGGCCAATACGCGGATTTCGCGGCGCTGACGGACGACTACTTCACGATCGACGAGCCGCAGATCAAGGCCCTGTCGTCGGTGCTGACGGTGGTCAACGGCAAGGTCGTGCATGCAGACGAAGAGTTCGCGCCGCTCGCGCCACCGCCGCTGCCGGTCAGCCCCGCGTGGTCGCCGGTGGCCGAATTCGGCGGCTACAGCCGTTACCGGCCGGTCGCGTCCGCGTCCGAGCTCGCGTGCATGGACGGTTGCGCGAACCCGTGTGGCGTGGACAGTCGCGGCCACCTGCCCGCGTCGCGCAACACCGTGCACGCGAGCGACAACAACAGCTTTCGGGGCTCGCTTGGCTGCAGTTGTATCGCACGCTAGCGACCCGAGCCAACGTGCGCGGCGGCCACAAGGACGTGCGTGTCGACGTTGTATCAGATGATCATTCGCCATGCCTCGCCGGCACGGAAGGAGACACGATGAACGATGCGCAACAGCGCACACGGGCAGACCAGGACGACGTGGCCGGCGTGCGCATCCCGCGCACGCCCGTGGCGATCGCTGCCGTCGACGCGGCGCGCGCGTCGTTGCCGGGCAGCGTCGTCGATCACGCGAGCAGGGTGTTCGTGCTCGCGTCGCTCGCCGCGCGGCGGGAAGCGTACACGTGCGATGCGGACGCGCTGTATGTCGCGGCGATGTACGCGAACATGGGGCTGAGCGCCGCGTACTGCCGGTCGACCGCGCGCTACGAGCTCGACAGCGCGGATGCCGCGAGCGCGCTGCTGCTGCGTTATCGTGCGTCGCAGCGCATGCGGGACGACGTGTGGCGCGCGGTGGCGCTGCATACGACACCCGGCGTGGCGGCCCGGCTGTCGCCGCTTGCGCGCGTGCTGGCGTCTGCGGTGTCGACCGACCTCATGGCCACGGGGCTCGACGCGTACACGGCAGCCGAACGCGACGCATTGCTTGCCGCCTATCCGCGCGGCCGCGAATTCCGGGAAGCGATCCTCGAAGCGATCGCGCGGGGTGTCGCGCACCGTCCGGAGTCGACGTTCGGTACGTGGAGCGCCGACGTGCTCGCGCGGAGCGATCCGGATTTCCACCGGGCGAATTTCTGCGGGCGGGTGCTGGGTGCTCGCTGGGAAGATGGGTAGGGGCGCGGGGACGTGTAGGGACGCGAGGTACGCGACGTAGGCGACGTAGGTGAGGGGCGCGAGGGACGCGAGGGACGTATAGGGCAGGTGCCGCGATTGCCGTGAACCTGGTCGCGTCGCGCGCGGGCCGTCCATACGCGCGGCCGGCGCCCGGGTAATCGGGTACCGGCCATACTGCCTGCATGCGCTGCAACCCCTGCAACCCCTGCAACCGCTGCAACCCCTGCAACCGCTGTAACCGCTGTAACCGCGATAAGCGACGAAATGCGTCGAAATGCGTCGAAATCGCGGCCGGAATGCTTATGCCGCGGCCCCCGCTTCGTCATGACGCGCATAGTCGACGTAGCCGGCATGGTCGCCGCCATACCAGCCCACCGCCTGCGGCGCCGCGAGCGGCGCGCTCTTCGCGATGCGCTCGACGAGATCCGGGTTCGCGATGTACGCGCGCGCGAACGCGACGAGATCCGCGTCGCCTGCCGCGATCAGCGTGTTCGCGGCGTCGGGTGAAATGCCGCCGTTGACGATCAGCGTGCCGCCGAAGGACTTGCGTACGTTCTCGACGATGCGCGGCAGGTCCGGCTCGCCGCTCCAGCCGTTGGTGTCCGCCGCGTGCACATACGCGACGCCGGCTTCATCGAGCAGGCGGCCGACATACGCGTAGGTCGCGTCCGGATCCGCATCGCGCACGTTGTTGTATTTCGCGTACGGCGAAATGCGCACGCCGACCTGGCTCAACGGCATCACGCCGCCGACCGCAGCGACGATTTCCTCGAGAAAGCGCGCGCGGTTCGCGAGCGTGCCGCCGTAGCGGTCGTCGCGGCGGTTCAGTGTCGACGACAGGAACTGGTGCGGCAGATAGCCGTTGGCCGCGTGGATCTCGACGCCGTCGAAGCCGGCCGCCTTCGCGTGCACGGCGCCGCGCCGGAATTCGTCGACGGCTCCGGCCACCTCGTCCGTCGTCATCGCGCGCGACGGCGTCGCATGGATCTTCGTGTAGTACCCGTTCTGCAACTGTGCCCAGACCTGCAGCTGTTCGAGATCGTCGTTCACGCCGGACGGCGACAGCGGCGCCTGGCCGCCGAGCAGCGCCATCGAGCTGACCCGGCCGCCGTGCCAGAGCTGCGCGAAGATCCGGCCGCCCTTGGCGTGCACCGCGTCGGTGATCTTCTTCCAGCCGGCCACCTGTTCGTCGGTGATCAGGCCCGGCGTGAGTTCGAACGACGCGGAGACAGGGCTCACGTTGGTCGCCTCGGTGACGATCAGGCCGGCCGACGCGCGCTGCGCGTAGTACGTCGCCATCAGGTCGGTCGGCTGGCCGCGGTGCGGCGCGCGCGAGCGGGTCATCGGTCCCATCACGACGCGGTTCGGCAATGCGAGGCCGCGCAGGTCGTAGTCGCTGAGCAGGGTGGACATGGTGATATTCCTTTCAAGTGAGGCAGGGCCGCGTTGCACTTTCGTCCGGCAGCGTGCGGGACGCGGCGGCAAGCCCTGCGGAAACATGGATCGAGTCAGACGTGCCGGCAGCGTTCTCTGGCGCGCATGAATCCGGCCGACCTCGCCGGCCGAACCCCCGGGTCGAACCCGTGCGCGAACCGGTGCCGGCCCCGGTTCAAGCTTGTGCGTGACGCTGGGCGTGCGGGCGTCCGATCGCGAGGTAGTGGACGAGCGCGACGACCGGGAAGGCTGCGGCGACCGCCGCGACGAGCGGCCAGCCGCCATGCTCGTAGAGCGGGCTCGCGAGGGCCGAGCCGATCGCGCCGCCGACGAAGATGCTCGTCATGTAGAGCGCGTTCAGGCGATTGCGGCTTGCCGCGTGCAGCGCATAGATCTCGCGCTGGCCGAGCACCATGTTCATCTGCACCGCGAAGTCGAGCACGATGCCGGTGACAACGAGGCCATACAGGCCCGCGCCGTGAACCAGCCCGACCGCATAGGACAGCGCGCCCGCGACCAGCGCGATCAGCGTCGCGCGCACCGTGTGGCCGGCATCCGCGAGACGGCCCGCTACCGGCGCCGACGTCGCGCCGATCGCGCCGACGAGTGCGAACACCGCGATGGCCGACTGCGACAGCCCGTAATGACGCATCAGTTCGACCGGCACCGCCGTCCAGAACAGGCTGAACGACGCGAACATCAGGCCCTGGTAGAACGCGCGATGACGCAGCACCGGCATCGTGCGCACGAGATGCAGCAGCGAGCCGATCAGCTCGAAATAGGTCGCGCGGTGATCCGGCTGGCGCGGCGGAATCGTCAGCGCAAGCACGGCCGTGACGAGCGTCATCAGCACGGCGGCGGCCGCGAACACGAAGCGCCAGCCGAACGCGTCGGCGACCACGCTCGAGATCGGGCGGGCCAGCAGGATGCCGAGCAGCAGCCCGCTCATGATCGTGCCGACCACGCGGCCGCGCGAGTGATCCGGCGCGAGGTGTGCGGCGAGCGGGATCAGGATCTGCACGGCCACCGAGCTGAAGCCGATCAGCAGCGAGATCCCGAGGAACACGCCCGGCGTGTGCACGACCGCCGCGGCCGCGAGGCTCGCGATCGACAGCGCGGCCGTCGTGATCATCAGCTTGCGGTTCTCGAGCAGGTCGCCGAGCGGCACGATGAAGAACAGGCCGATCGCATAGCCGATCTGCGTCAGCGACACGATGAGGCTCGCCATGTCGCTGGACATGTGCAGGCCGGGTGCGATCAGCTCGGTGATCGGCTGCGCGTAGTACAGGTTGGCGACGATCGCGCCGCAACTGAACGCGAACAGCGCGATGAGCCCTTGGGTGAGCTTCGCGGTGTGACCGTGCGCCGCGAGCCGGGTTGAATCTGCTGACATGGTCGACTCCTTCGATGATGGGTTGTCTGGATGCCTGCCCGTCCGCCGGTGCGTGCCGACCGGCGCGGAACTGGCTTGGCGTTGCGGCGCGCGTCGCGCGTCTGCCGCATTGACGACAATCTTATTGATCGTTCGATAACATCGGAATACCTCCGTTGCGCAATCGAGCGTTGCGTTCCGTGCAAAGGGGCCGGATCGGCCACCTGTCCATCCCTCATGCCCCCTCGTACAACCGTGCCGCCGAGGCGCGACCGTCGGCGAATGCGGGGCTGAGCACGTTGAAGATCGCCTGCCCGAACGGCGCTGCGGTCGCGTCGACCCGATGCGACAGGAGGACAGGCAGGCACTCGCGCGCGTTCCGCGAACTCGGCCGCCGCTTCGGCCGACGGCCGGCCGGATCCGGGTGGCGCATGACATCGATGGTGCGCGGCGCCGGTCATTTCGACGCCACGGGCGATGCGGCGCAATATGTTCCAGTCTGTCGGGCACCGACTGAAAAGTCATTTAGGTTGCCTTAATTGAGTTGAGATTCGTTGCCGGCAGGTGGCGGCGTGCGTTCGCACGCGCATGGGCCGCACGGGCGGCCGGTGCTTCGTCAGGAAGTGGGGATGGGCAGGACATGCGAGTGCGGGTTATCTCGCCAAGAGGATTGCGGCGGCGGGCGAGGCGCCCTTCTCGGGCGTTGCCGCCGCCGCTCAGCCGCGCTTGCCCTGCAGCGTCGGGATCTGCGCGTACAGCTCGGCGAGCCAGTCGACGAACAGTTTCAGCTTCGCCGGGATGTGGCGGTTGGGCGGATACAGCACGGAGATCGGCCGCGGCGGCACGTTGAAGTCGGCCAGCACCTCGCGCAGTTCGCCGGACTTCAGGTACGGCTCGACCAGGTACAGCGACGTCTTGATCAATCCGATGCCCGCGACACCGCAAGCGATGTAAGTATCGGCATCGTTGACTGCGACCTTGCCGCACATCTGCATGACGCGCGTCTCGCCGTCGACGACGAAATCCCAGATCCGCGGCCGGCCCGTATCGGCCGACACGTGACTGACCGCAACGTGTTGCGGCAGGTCGTCGACGGTCTCCGGCTCGCCATATTGCGCGATGTACGACGGCGCCGCGCAGGTGCAGGTGGTGAGGCTGCCGATCCGCTTCGCGATCATCCCGGAATCGTCGAGCGCGCCGACCCGCACGACGCAGTCGACGCCCTCGCCGACGAGGTCGATCTGACGGTCGGTCACGCCGAGCTCTACCGTGATGTCCGGATGGGCGGCCAGGAAGCCGGACAGCCTGGGCACGACGATCTGCTTGGCCATCGCCGGCGGAAGGTTCACCTTCAGGCAGCCGCGCGGCGCGTTGCGCGCGTGCGATACCGACGCCTCCATGTCGTCGATCTCGCGCAACACGGCGACACAGCGCTCGTAGTACGCGCGCCCGTCCTCGGTCAGCGACAGCCGGCGGGTCGTGCGGTTCAGCAGCCGGGCGCCGAGATGCTGTTCGAGCGTACGCAGCAGCGCGGACACGCGCGGCGTCGTCAGGCCCGTCGTGTCGGATGCGCGCGTGAGACTGCCCGTTTCGACGATACGGGCAAAGACGCGCATCGATTGAAGTATGTCCATCAGTTCGTATTCCTTCCCGGTGAAGCGCCGGCGCCGCTACGCGTCGATGCGTTTCCGGAGTCCTTCGCCGCCAAACGGCATCTCCCGCATGCGCTGCCCGGTCGCATCGAAAATCGCATTCGCGAGCGCGCCTGCGGTCGGCCCCATCGATGCCTCGGCCGCGCCGAGGAACGGCGCGCCGGGGCGGTTGATCAGGTGCACCCTGACGCTGCGCGGCGCCGCCGAGAAACGCAGGATCGGATAGCTGCTCCAGTCGAAGCTGCGAATCCGCTGCGTATCGTATTTCAGTTCCTCGTACAGCGTCCAGCTTGCCGCCTGGACGATGCCGCCTTCGATCTGGTTGCGGATGCCGTCCGGCGACACGACCTGCCCGGCGTCGACGGCCGCGTCCGCATGCTCGAGTATCACCTGGCCGGTTTCGGGCACGACCGAGATCTCGACCGCCATCGCGACATACGCCATCAGGTTCTTGTACTTGCCGAACGCGAAGCCGACGCCGCGATTGCGCGCGCGTGACGGCCGCGGCCAGCCGAAGCGTGATGCCGCCAGCTGGATCACATGCCGCGCGCGCGTGTCCTGCATGTGGCGCAGCCGGAACTCGACCGGATCGACGCCGGCCGCGTGCGCGAGTTCATCCATGAGGCTCTCGATCGCCCACACGTTCGTATGCGCGCCGAGCGAACGCATCGCCGACGTCTGCAGCGGCATCGTCGGCGAGAAGTGGTTGACGATGTGCATCTTCGGGAGCGCGTACAGCGGAATCGCGTTGCGGTCGGCGCCGCCCTCGGGCTGCAGCATCGGCGTCGACGGCGCGGACACGAACGGCGGCTCGAGCATCCGCGCGGGCAGCAGCCGGCCGGCGTTGACGATCCGCTCGTTGTGCGAGCTGCTCCACAGCGCATACTGCCAGTCGACGATGTGGCCGCTCGCGTCGAGCGATGCGCTGATCTCGGTGACCATCGCGGGCGTGAAGTGATCCCACGTGTGTTCCTGCTCGCGCATCCACTGGACCCGGACCGGCTGGCCCGGCATCGCGGCCGCGATCAGCGCCGCGTGCGCGGCCGCGTCGTCCGCGCCATTGTGTCCGTAGCAGCCGGAACCCTCGGTGTGAATGCAGCGGATGCTCGGCTTCGGCATCGACAGCATCTCCGCGAGCGCATCGCGCAGCGGATAGACGCCCTGCGAGTGGGTCCACACGGTCAGCACGCCATTCTCGAGCTGCGCGACCGAGCACGACGGCCCGATGGAGCCGTGCAGCAGGTAGTTCTTCCGGAAGCTTGCGGTCAGCGTCTTCGCCGCCGGCGCCGTATCCGCATGCGTGTTGGCGATTTCGATGGGCTGCGTCGCGATGCGCTTCAGGTCCTCGTGAACCTTGTCGCGATCGGGCAGCGCCCGGCCGGTCGACCATTTGCAACTTGCCGCGAGCGCACGTTGCGCGACGACAGCCTGCCATTCGCCGCGTGCGACGACCGCGAGCATGCTGCCGTTGCGGACGATCCGCACGACGCCGGGCATCTTCAGGATCGCGGCCTCGTCGAACGACAGCAGCTTCGCGTCGTAGACGGGCGGCATCGCGACGCGCGCATGCAGCATGCCGGGCAGCTGCATGTCCTGCACGTAGCTGGCGCCGCCCGTGACCTTGTTAGGAATGTCGACGCGGGGCAGCGACGTGCCGATCACGGTGAACGTGGCCGGATCCTTCAGCGGCGACGTCGGCTCGGCCTTGCGATGCAGGTCGACGATCCGCACCGCATCGCCATAGGTCATCGTGCGGCCGTCCTTTGCCTTGATCACCGCGTCGCTGACGGTCAGCGTGCGCGGATCGACGCCGAAGTGCTTCGCGGCGCCGTCGACCAGTAGCCCGCGCACCTGCGCGGCCGCGTTCAGCAGCGCGCTGCCGCTGTCGGCCATCGTGTGGCTGCCGGCGGTCAGGCCTTCGTCGGGCGACGCGCCGGTGTCGGCCGTCAGGAACGTGATCAGCGACGGCTTCATGTCCAGCTCTTCGGCCGCCACCTGCAACAGCGCGGTGCGCACGCCGGTGCCGAGTTCGACCTTCCCGGTGAACACGGTGACCTTGCCTTCGGGCGTGATCCTGATCCACGCGTCCAGCAGCGGATTGGTCTTCAGGCTGCCGGCCAGGGTCTGCGTCGCCTTCGACACGTGGACGGCGGCCCCTTCGTCGGCGATCACTTCCTGCGCGATCGCGCGGGCGGCCGGCGCGAGGCTGAACGCGACGAACAGCGCGCCCGAGACCATGAAATGCCGACGGCCTTCATCGATTTCGTCTTGGTGGGTCATCAGAGCGCCTTGTTGACGGTGACGGGTTCGGGTGCGGCGTCCGGCTCCTGCAGGCCGGCGACCTGCCGCACGGCCGCGAGGATCCGCATGTGGGTGCCGCAACGGCACAGGTTCGGCTCCATGTGCGCACGCAGCTCGGCTTCGGTCGGCTTAGGCTTGCGTTCGAGCAGCGCCTGCGCGCGCATGATCATGCCCGCGATGCAGTAGCCACACTGCGCGGCCTGATGCTCGATGAACGCGCGCTGGAGCGGCCCCGGATGCTCGGCCGTACCGAGACTCTCGATGGTCCGCACGCGGCGCTGCCCGATCGCGGCGACGGGGATCAGGCACGAGAACGTCGGCTTGTCGTCGACGATCACCGTGCACGCGCCGCATTGTCCGAGGCCGCAGCCGAACTTCGCGCCGTGCAGGTGCAGGTCGTTGCGCAGCACGTACAGCAACGGCGTGGACGGGTCGACGTCCAGCGCATGCTGGGCGCCGTTGACGGTCAGCGTAATCATCGCGCGGCGTCCTCCTTTCTGAGCTTCGCGGCCATTGTGTCGATGCCGGACCAGGCCGGCCGGCTGGAATACGCGCCGCGGATGTACGCGGCGAGATCCGCGATCTGCTGGTCGTCGTACTGGTCGATGAACGACGGCATGTAGTTCAGCGTGTCCTCGCCGTGCCAGCCGATCCCGTTGAACATCATCTGGATCGCGTTGCGCGGCGTGTCCGCGTTGACGGCCGTGCTGAACGCGAGCGTCGGCCGCTCGCCGATCGA
This sequence comes from Burkholderia sp. PU8-34, assembly GCF_053427725.1. Taxonomy (NCBI): domain Bacteria; kingdom Pseudomonadati; phylum Pseudomonadota; class Betaproteobacteria; order Burkholderiales; family Burkholderiaceae; genus Burkholderia; species Burkholderia sp. PU8-34. The sequence continues at coordinate 114,481 of NZ_JBSAXC010000007.1, read as the reverse complement.
CTGCATCGGCGACGCCGGCCCGTGGCATTGCGCGCACGATGCCTGGAACAGCACCGCGCCGCGCTGCTCGGCCGGCGTCGCCGCTTTGTCGCTGACGGCGGTAAGCGCGGGCTGGACAGTGCCCGGCTTCTGGATCGACACGATGTACGACGCGATCGCCTCGACGTCCTCGACCGGCACCGTCGCGAGGTCGCGCGTGACCGGCAGCATCGGTCCGGCGGCCGCGCCGTGTTCGCTCGCGCGGCCGGTGCGCAGGTACGTGACGAGCTGCGCCTGCGTCCACGGATGCACGGCGTTGCCGAGCGCATTGAGCGGCGGCGCGTCCCAACCGTCGACGATGCCGCCGTCGAACGCCTTGCCGGCCTGCTCGCCGCCGATCGCGTTCAGCGGCGAATGGCAGGACGCGCAGTGCCCGAGACCGTCGACCAGCAGCTTGCCGCGATTCCACTGGGCGGATTGGCCCGGATCGGCCTGGTACTCGCCCTTGCGCAGGAACAGGATGTTCCAGAAGGCGAGCGGCGGCCGGAAGTTGAGCGGGAAGATCAGGTCGTTCGCGGGCGTCGACGCATGAACGGGCTCGCGGGTCATCAGGTACGCATAGGCGGCGGCGATGTCCTGGTCGGAGATCCGCGTGAAGTGGATGTACGGGAACGCCGGATAGAGCAGATGGCCGTCGCGTGCGATCCCGCTGCGCAACGCGCGGGCGAACGCGTCCTGCGACCAGCGGCCGATCCCGGTGTCGGGGTCCGGCGTGATGTTGGTCGCGTAGATCGTGCCGAACGGCGTCGCGAGCGGCAGGCCGCCCGCGAACGGCTTGCCGTCCTTCGCCGTGTGGCAGACGATGCAGTCGCCGAGTGCAACGATGCGCGCGCCGGCGCGAACGAGCTGCGGATCGAACGCGGTGGGCGCGGGTGGTTCGATCGGGGCGATCGACGGCTCGACCATGATGCCGATCGCGATCGCCAGGCCGACGATCGCGATCCCGGCGGCGCCGAACCAGAGTCGTTTGTGTTTCATGCGTGCTCCACTCCAGGCAGATCGATGCGCACGACGCGTCGGGCGATGCGCACGGCGGATCATGCGCGCAGTCTATGGCGCGTCCGGCCGCCAAGTCCTGAAGTGACGCTGAAACGTTCTTAACCCGTTTGTTTGCGTGCGCCCGCGGGCGTCTGAAGGTCGCGCAGATCCTTTCAATCTGCTGTCGATGTGATGGGCATTCCTGAACTTTCTGTCGTCGGTGCGCCGCGCTCGCGGCGGCGGGAAGCAGACGATCGCGGCGCGCGTGACGCGCGGCCATGCATTGCCTGCCGGGAATCCGCCGGAAATTTCAGGACGTTTAAGCCCGCGCTCGGGCGGGGCGGAAGCGGGCGCCCGGCATCCGGCGCCCGCCCCGTCGCGTGACGGTTACTTCTTCGAGATCGGCGCCGGCACCGGCGCGAGCATCTCGTGCTGCTGCTTCGCACGCTGAGGCCCCTTGTGGACCATCGTATACGCGTAGTCGACGCCCAACCCGTACGCGCCCGAATGCTCGCGGACGATATCCATCACGGCGTCGTAGGTCTCGCGCCGCGCCCAGTCGCGTTGCCATTCGAGCAGCACCTGCTGCCAGGTCACGGGCACGACGCCCGCCTGGATCATCCGCTGCATCGCATAGTCGTGCGCTTCCTTCGACGTGCCGCCCGACGCGTCCGCGACCATGTAGATCTCGTATTCGCCTTCGTCCATCGCGCACAACGCGAACGTGTCGTTGCAGACCTCCGTCCACAGACCGGACACGACCACTTTCTTGCGGCCGTTCTTGGCGAGCGCGTCGCGCACCTTCTGGTCGTCCCACGAGTTCATCGACGAACGCTCGAGCACGGGGTGATTCGGAAACACGTCGAGGAGCTCCGGAAACGCGTAGCCGGAGAAGCTCTCCGTTTCGACCGTGGTGAGGGTGGTGGGGATGTTGAATACCTTCGCGGCCTTCGCGAGCCCGACGACGTTGTTCTTCAGCGTCTGGCGGTCGATCGATTGCACGCCGAACGCCATCTGCGGCTGCTGATCGATGAAAATCATTTGACTGTTGTGGGGTGTCAGAACCTCGAGTTTCGGATTACCCATGACTGGATCTCACTATTCGACGAGAAAGCTGAATCGGAAGCTGCCGGCGCCCGGATCGGCGCGCCGCGCAGTGCTCGGCGGACAGGATTCTCGTGACACGTGCGTCCACCGTCACGACGAGTCTAGGCGATTCGATTAGGTATGCAGAAATGAATTGTTCTGAATTCAGCCATGCGGCGCGGCCAGTGTTCGCGTCGGCGTCAAAGCGGATTGCCGAGCCCGAAACCCGCAGCCAGCTGCGGACCTTTCTCGAGCAGCGACGTCACGTCCGCGCGGCGTTCCGCCGACCATCGTGCGAGCCGCTCGATGACGTCGGTTGCGTCCACGGGCAGCGATTCCGCGAGCGACACCGCGTCGCGCGCAGCCTTCGACGTGCCGGACGCCGTATGCGGCCGCACGGTGCAGGCGGCGTCGCCGACCAGCGCCACGCGGCCATCGACGAAGCCGGGGCTCAGCGCATCGAAGATCGCCTGAATGAACGGCGCGCGCGTCGCGAGAACGAGCTGGGAGAGCAAGGCCGGCAGCCGTTCGCGTGCAAGCGCCATCAGCGTCGCGACGGAGTCGTCCGGCAGCTGGCCGGGGTGAATCGACGCGTGATGGACGTGCCCCGCGCGATCGGTCAGACGGCGGCGCAACGCGGCAGGGTCCGTTTCGTTGCGATACCAGAGCCAGTTGAAGCGCCGCGCGCCCGGTTCGAGCGACCCGTCGAGCGCGGGAATCAGGAAGGCCATGAACAGTTCGCCCGGTGCCTTGTGCAGCGTCATGTTCTCGACCAGCGCTGCAATTGCCCCGGCATCGAAATCGGCTTCGTCGACGATGCCGCGCCACGCAATATAGCCGGCGAACGACGGCGCATAGCCGGGAAAGAGCCGTGTGCGCAGGCTCGAGCCACTGCCGTCCGCTGCAATCAGCACGTCGGCGCGAATCCGGCGATCGTCGAGTTGCACGTCGACGCCGTCGGCATCCTGTTCGAAGCCCGTCACCGCGTGCCCGTAATGGATCCGCCCCGGCGGCAGCGTGCCGCATAGCGAACGGTAGACCGCATCCCACGACGAGAACGGCAGCATCTCCGGTTCGTCACGCGTGACGGTGCCGTCACGGTCGATCCAGCGCCGCCGATGCGTCGGCACGCTGATCATGTCGCGGCAGTGATGCCCGTGCTGTTCGAGAAACGCCATCATGCGCCGCAGCACGGCGACGCCGCCGCCCTGGCCGCGCAGCGGGGTTGGCGAGCGTTCGTAGATTTCCACGTCGTGCCCGATGCAATCGAGCGTCAGCGCGGCCGCGAGGCCAGCGATCGAGCCGCCGGCAATGACTATCTTCATCGTCGCTTACTCCTGGGCGCGGCTGGCGTGACGCCGCGTGGCATGAATGACGGTCCCGGCGGCGGAGGCGCGGCCGGATCGCCGATCGAATCATGCCACTTTCGATCCGGCGCTGCTCGCACGGTGCATGGGGGGAGACGCGACTCGACAGTCGCGCCCGGCGATGACCGCGCCGGCCAGCGCGGTGAACGTGCCGAGCAGGCGCCGGCGGGCAGGCGACGCGCAACAGGTGCAATGCATGGTGGTGTCTCCGGTTTGTTGCAGAACGCTTGTGTCGGGCGGATCAGCCGCCGTGTTGAGTGATGCCCATCTCGCATTCGACGAGCTGCGCGTCGAACAGCGCGCGCTCGCGCGTCGCGCGGGCCGACCTGTCGGTGACGGAAACGACGACGATCCCGACGAACGCGACGGCCATCGAGAACAGCGCCGGATACTCGTACGGATAGAGCGCGTGCGGATGGCCGAGCACCTGCACCCAGACGGTCGGGCTCAACACGGTCAGCGTCACGGCGGTGACGAGCCCGAGCATGCCGCCGGCGACCGCGCCGCGCGTCGTCATCCCGCGCCAGTAGACCGACAGCAGCAGCACCGGGAAGTTGGAGCTGGCCGCGATCGAGAACGTGAGGCTGACGATGAACGCGATGTTCTGCTTCTCGAACGCGATGCCGAGCAGCACCGCCAGCACGCCGAGCACGAGCGTGGTCACGCGCGCGACGCGCATTTCCTCGCGATCGGACGCGTTGCCGCCGCGCACGACGTTCGCGTAGAGGTCGTGCGAGATCGCCGACGAGCCGGCCAGCGTCAGGCCGGCCACCACCGCGAGAATGGTCGAGAACGCGACCGCGCAGATGAAGCCGAGGAACACGTTGCCGCCGACCGCGTGCGCGAGGTGGATCGCGACCATGTTCACGCCGCCGATCACGGCGCCCGACGCGGTGTGATACTGCGGATCCGACGCGACCAGCGCGATGGTCCCGAAGCCGATGATGATGATCAGCACGTAGCCGATGCCGACGATCCCCGTCGCATAGAGGATGCTCTTGCGCGCGGCCTTCACGTCCCCGACCGTGAAGAATCGCATCAGGATGTGCGGCAGGCCGGCGGTGCCGAAGATCAGCGCGAGACCGAGCGAGACGGCCGACACCGGATCCGACACGAGTCCGCCCGGGCTCATGATCGCGATGTGCTTCGGATGCACGAGAATCGCCTGCGCGAACAGCGCATTCAGGCTGAAGCCGAAGCGGCTCAGCACCATCACCGCCATGAACGCCGCGCCGGCGAGCAGCAGCACGGCCTTGATGATCTGGATCCAGGTTGTCGCGAGCATGCCGCCGAAGAACACGTAGACGACCATCAGCACGCCGACGACCAGCACCGCGGCGGTGTAGTTCAGGCCGAACAGCAGCTCGACCAGCTTGCCCGCGCCGACCATCTGCGACACGAGGTACAGCAGCACGATGACGATCGAGCTCGACGCCGCGAACGCGCGGATCGGCTTCTGCTGAAGACGGTACGACACCACGTCCGCGAGCGTGTATTTGCCGAGGTTGCGCAGCGGCTCGGCGATCAGGAACAGGATGATCGGCCAGCTCGCGAGAAAGCCGATCGAATAGATCAGGCCGTCGTAACCGCTCGTGAACACGAGCGCCGAGATGCCGAGCAGCGACGCCGCCGACATGTAGTCGCCCGCAATCGCCCAGCCGTTCTGGAATGCGGTGATCTTGCCGCCGGCCGCATAGTGGTCGGCCACGCTGTGATTCTTGCGTGCCGCCCAGCGCGTGATGACGAGCGTCGACGCGACGAACAGCAGGAACATGCCGATCGCAACCGGGTTGTGTCCGTGTGCGACCGACGCGGGTTCGGCCGCGAAAGCAGGCCATGTGCCGAGTGCGGCGAGTGACGCGATGAGCAGGCGTTTCATTTCGCGTCTCCGTGGCGGATGGATGCGACGATCGTGTCGTGAACGGAATTGGCCCGGAACACGTACACGGCAACCAGCGCGAACGTCACGGCGAACATGCCGAAGCCGACCGGGATGCCCCACGTGGCCGGCTGGCCCTCGACGATCGGCTGCCCGAGCAGCCGGGGCGAGAAAGCGAGCGTGAGGATGAACGTGAAATAGATCGCCAGCATCGCGATCGTCAGCGACCACGCGAGCGTCCGGCGTCTTCTGACCAGATCGCGAAAGCGCGGGTTGCTCAGCAGCGGATGCGTCGCGGGGGCGAACGCGTCCATGTCGAGGGTGGCGCCTGCGGCGGCCGGGATGGGGTGGTCCACGATGTCTCCTTCGTGTCGAATGCGTTGCAGCGGGTGGGTGGCGGGAGCGGCAGGCACGCCGGCGTGCGCATGCCCCCGCCCGTGATCAGAACTGCGGCGGAACGGCGGTTTCCCGCATGACGGCTTCCGGCGTCCGGTAGCGCTCCGCCATCTCGCGTTCGGTTTCGTTCTGGAGCTGGGCCTGCATGTACGCGCCGAGATGGCGCGCATGCTGCACGATCGCGATGCCGAACTGCGTGCGCACGTCGCTGTATTCCGCCAGCGCATCGAGCGTGTCGCCGCGCGTGGCGAGCGCCGCGACGAGCGCCATCGCGTCGCCGGCCGCCTTGGTGACGCCCATCCCGCAATGCGGCCGCGCGACGAATGCGGCGTCGCCGAGCAGCGCGATCCGGCCGAATGCCATCTGCGGCACTTCGAGATCGAAGATCGGCTGGAACAGCGGCTGGGTGGCGCGCGATACGACCTCCGCGAACTGCGGTGCGAGCAGCGTGTGCGCGGCCTCCTCGACGTCGGCGAGCACTTCGCGGCGGATCAGCGTCGGCGGAATGCCGCCGGACCACAGCTTGCCGGTCTCGTCGGTCAGCAGGTTCGGCAGGTCCTTGTCTTCGCTGGTCGCCCGGTACCAGACGAAGTTGTAGCGCCGCTCGCCGGGCTTCGTGCTGTTGCCCTGGCCGGCGACCGGATAGCCGAGGATCTGTTCGCGGGGCGGCAGGCCGAACGCGAAATTCCCGAAGAGTGCTGCGCGGGTGGCGTCCGACAGTGCGAGTTCGTCGACGAGGCCGCGCCACGCGACGTAGCCGGCGTACTGGAGCCGGGCGTCCGGCAGGAAGCGTTCGCGCACGGCGGAGCGGAAGCCGTCCGCCGCGACGACGAGGTCCGCATGCACGACCGAGCCGTCGGACAGCGTGACGGTGGCGCGGTCCGGCCCGTCGGCCACGCCGGTCACGCTGGCGCCCGCGTGGTAGTGCTGGTCCGGCAATGCCGCGCGCAGCACGTGATACATCTTGCTCCACGCGGTGAGCGTCTGCGGCAGCCGGCGCTCGGACACGATCGACCCGTCCTGCGCAAGCGTGATGCGCGATTCCACCTTCACGCCGATCGATTCGTCGACGCGAACGCCGGCGGCGAGCATCGCGTCGAACAGTTCGGGATGGGTGACGATGCCGGCGCCGCGCCCGGACAGTTCTTCCGGCACGCGCTCGAACACGTCGACGTCCCAGCCGTTGCGCAGCAGGAGGTTCGCGGTGAAGAGTCCGCCCAGCGAGCCGCCGATGATGGCCGCCTTCCGGTTCGTCATGGTGCTGTTGTTCATGTCAGTCTCCTTGGGTTCCCGTGTGCTGTGCCGCCGGTTCCGGGATGCTCAGTTGAGCGACTTCGGCAGCGGGGTAGTTGAGTTCGATCGTGACGCCCGACGGATCCTCGATGAAGACCTGATGCAGGCCGAGGCTCGGCACCGTGCGGTCGCGCCACGCGATTCCCTCGGCGCGCAGCGTGTCCCACATCGCTTCGACGCCCGTGGCCAGAAACGCGATGTGGTCGACGGTGCCGGTGCCGGTCGCGGACACGTCCTTGTCGCCGAGATAGGCGACCAGGCCGCCCGGGCTGTCCGGATCGACGCCGATGATGTGGACCGTCCCGTAGTCGCCTTCGTCGCCGCCCTTGTAGAGCCAGGCGCCGGGAAAGTCGAACGGCGGGCGGTAGCCGCGCTTGAAGCCGAGCACGCGTTCATAGAAGCGGCACGATTTCTCGAGATCGAGCGTGCGGATCGAGTAGTGCGCAAGTTTGGTTACGGACATGGAGTACCTCGCTATTTATCGAGAGATAACTTATCGTGCGATAAACTATAGTCGAAAAAACCGGCGTGACAAAGCCGGGAAGCAGCGGTGTTAACCCTTGGTGGGGGAAGGGGCGGAATGAGGGGCCGCGCGGGGGCATTCGCTTACGGGTCGATCTCGCCGGCGATGGTTTCGTCCGCGTAGCACCATACCCAGCGCTCGCCCGGTTCGATCGAGCGGACCAGGTGATGGCCGGTCTCCTGGTAATGCCTGCTCGCATCACGGTTCGGAGACGAATCGCAGCAGCCGACTTGCCCGCACGTCAGGCACATGCGCAGATGGACCCAGCGCCCGCCGGACTTCACGCAGGCTTCGCAGTAGTCCTTGTCGGTGCGCAGGATGCGCGCGTCACCGAGATGGGTGCAGGTCGTGGCCATCGTCAACTCCGTGGTTGAGTCCGCGCATTGCGTGCGGGACTGCATTCCATTCTGTACGGTCGTTTCGTTGGCGAGGCTGAATTGTTATTAAGGGTATCAACACGATCGGTGCGATTGCATCGATCCGTCGTCCCGGCCGGCATCGTGACTCATGCGGCAGCTCCTGCATCGGCGACCGACGTGCGCCGATGCGCGATGCGCGAGACCGCCGCAGCATCCGCGACCGGGGCTTGCGCATGGCCGGTGCACACGCCGCCGCGAAACGCGTCGACGAGATGCCCGGTTAGCATCATGATGCGCGCGGGCAGGTTCCGGCTATACGGATTGGCGTCGAATCCAATCTATGTGACGCAATGGGCCGGGGCAACATAATAATATTTAGACAACCTGAAGGATTGCGCGAAAGAACGAATGAGCCGGCTGAATGAACGGCCGGCTCCGTCGTCGTCTTCGTTCAGGATCGTTCAGTGTCGGACGCCTCGGGTTATTGACCGGAAACCGGCAAATCTTGCGAATACGTTGCCGCGACTGCCGTCCGTCCTGCTTGCGCGACCGGCGCAGCGTTGCTGCCGATGCCGCTCGGATCCTGCGCGCTGACGCGCGCTTCGGCGGCGTCGAGTTCTGCCGGGTAAGGCTCCTCGGCGGACGGGCGATAGCCGGCCTGTTCGAGCCGGTACAGTTCAGCGCGCACCTGCGCACGTGTCACCGGAGCGTCGGTCTGCGCGAACGACGCAACGGAAACGGACAGCGCCGCAGCCGCGGCAACGAGATGGATCAGCGACTTCATGGCGGCCTCCTGCGAAGCGGGTTTCTGGATCGGCGCGGCATCGCGCCCGATGAAACGCATCTTAGGCAGGTTCGCACGCAAGAAAAATCACGTTCGGGCTCACAGACATTTGTCGTGACGAGCACAATCGCCACGGCGGGCGGTCCTGCAGGCGGATTCGCCGATCCGCCCGTGCGCCGGCAGCGCCGCCCGGCGCATGAAGCCGCGACGTTACGCCTTCAGGAACGCGAGCAGCTCCGTGTTGATCTGGTCCGCGTTGACGACGCACATCCCGTGCGAGCCGCCCGGGATCACCTTGAGCTGCGCATTCTTCACGATCTTCGCCGACAGGCGTCCGGAGTCGTCGATCGGCACGATCTGGTCGTCGTCGCCGTGCAGCACGAGCGTCGGCACGTCGATCTTCTTCAGGTCCTCGGTGTAGTCGACTTCCGAGAATTCCCTGACGCACAAATACTGGCCGTACACGCCGCCCATCATGCCCTGCGACCAGAATGCGTCGATCGTGCCTTGCGACACCTTCGCGTTCGGCCGGTTGAAGCCGAAGAACGGCGTCGCGAGGTCCTTGTAGAACTGCGAACGGTTCTCGGCGACGTTCTTGCGGATCCCGTCGAACACCTCCATCGGCAGGCCGCCCGGATTGGTGGCCGACTTAACCATCTGCGGCGGCACGGCGCCGATCAGCACTGCCTTCGCGACCCGCTTCGTGCCATGCCGGCCGATGTAGCGCGCGACTTCGCCGCCGCCCGTCGAATGGCCGACGAGCGTCGCCTCGCGCAGGTCGAGCGCGTCGATCAGCGTGGCCAGGTCGTCCGCGTAGGTATCCATGTCGTTGCCGTGCGACGGCTGGCCCGAGCGGCCGTGGCCGCGGCGGTCATGCGCGATCACGCGATAGCCGTGCTGCACGAGGAACAGCATCTGCGCGTCCCACGCGTCGGCGCACAGCGGCCAGCCGTGGGAGAAGACGACCGGACGGCCCGAGCCCCAGTCCTTGTAGTAGATCTGAGTACCGTCTTTCGTCGTGATCGTGTTCATCGCATTAGCTCCGTGATGGGCAGTAGAAGTACCGGCATGTTTTGGCGCGCCGGCCGCAGCGGCCGCCGCGGGCAGCGCGGCGGCGGCAACGGCGGTGGCGCCGGCGAGCAGCATGTCGCGGCGCCGGGTCGAGGGAACGGCGTCGGTGTGCGTAGGACGCATGGGGCTCCTTGAGCGTGCGGCTGGATGACGCCGCGTCGAACGGATTGGTATGTCTGGCCGGCGCGAGGCGGCGTTGCCCGGCGACCGGCAGGCGTGCGACGCCGCGCATCGAACACGCGCGACGGCAGCAAGCGCAGGTCGGAGCCTATATCCGGGCGGGGCCGGATGTACTGAAATTCCGCTTAAATATCTTGAATGCCGGGGGTGCATGCGGACCGCAAACCGCAAGAAAATTTAAGCGCGGAAAAAGGACACTTCAGCGCGCGTGCACTATCGTGATATTCGGGTCGCCCCCGGCACGAATCGTTGCCGGTTCCTGTCGCGGGGCGACGATCGCAGCGAGGCGGACGCAGATGCTGACGCCGACGCAGACGCCCCGGAGCTCGCGCCATTTGCCAGGAAACGCCCTCATGAACGCCTTCAATCGTTGGGAGCGCATGGTCACCGACCTCTGCCCGCCGCCGGATGCGGCGCGCCGGATGTCGCCGCACGGCCGCGACGCGAGCAGTTCCCGTGCCAGCCGCGCCGCCGCTCCGGCGCCGTCGAGCGGCCGCTCGCACAGTCGAACCTCGATCGTCGCCGTCGAGCGGCAGACCGATTCGTCGGTACTCGTGTCGTGGAGCGATCCGACGCGCTGCCGCTACGACGAGCAACGCTGGATCAGCGCGAAGTCCCGCCTGCGCGGCTGCTGTGCGCTGAGCGGGCAGGTGATTCATGCCGGCGACGCGATCTACAAGCCGCAATGGCGCGGCGGGAAGCGCCCGGCGAATTGCACGGAGATGATCCTTGCGACCGAACTGAACCGGCTCGTCGTCCGCCTGACCTCACCCTGATCCGGTTGCGCCTGTCGTGGCGCAACCCGCCGGACGCGGGTCGGAACCGCGCTTCTCCAATCGCCAGGAAAACCGTCATGCGCACGTCGACGAGCCGCGACGGCGTTGCGATCCACGACAGGGATCAGGGCGCCGGACGGCCGATCATCCTGGTGCGGGTATGCGGCGGCGCGTCGTGGCCGGCGCGCCGCCGCATACAGGTCAATGCAGGTCAGTGACCTTCGCTCGCGCCGAACATCGTCTTCGCGTAGATGATGCCGAGGCCGTATGCGCCGCCGTGCTGCGCAGCCGTCGTCGTGGTCTGCACGTAGGTCTCCGTGCGTGCCCAGTCGCGCTGCAGTTCGAGCAGGTACTGCAGCGACGTCATCGGGCGTGCGCCGGCCTGGATCATGCGCTGCAGCGCGCGCTCGTGCGCTTCGTCAGACACGTCGCCGCACGCGTCGGCGATCACGTAGACCTCGAAGCCCTGGTCAATGGCGGACAGCGCCGGGCCGACGATGCAGACCGACGTCCACAGGCCGGCCAGCACGATGCGGTCCTTGCCGATCGCGTTGACGCGCTCGGCGATGCGCGGATCTTCCCAGGTGTTCATCGACGTGCGGTCGATCAGTTTCTCTTCCGGAAAGACCGACGTGATTTCCTCGAACATCGGGCCCGAGAAGCTCTTCTCGGCGACGGTCGTGAGGATCGTCGGCACGTTGAATTCCTTCGCGGCCTTGGTGACGAGCGCGGCGTTGTTGCGCAGCGAGACGGCGTCGATCGACTTGGTCGCGAACGACATCTGCGACTGGAAGTCGATCATGATCAGCGTGTGATTGGTCGGGTCGAGCAGCGTCTTGCCGGGTTGGGCTTTAGCGGTGGGCATCGTGAATCTCCATTGCTGGTTGGGTGAAAAAAACGGTGTTCCCGGAACGGATGCGCATGCGGGCGCTTGTCCGAAGCGGGGTGTGTACGGGAATCGAAGCGCGGGATCGAAGCAGCGCATCAAAGCAGAATCGCGCGGTTCAATCCTTCCAGTTCGAGCCGAGCACCAGGCCGCAGAAATTCGTGCGGCGGTAATTCGGATCGCAGCGCTCGAGCACGTCCGCGCAGACGCTGCCGAACGCGGTTGCGGGACGGTTCGCCATCCCGTCGGCGAAGGCTTCGAGGATCAGCTCCTTGAAGCCCGCGCCGCGTGGCCATGCCTGCAGCACGGCGTCGCGCTCGGCGCGGCTCACTTCGTCGAAATGCAGCGCGAGCAGGTCGGTTTCGACGCCCGCACCCAGCAGAGCCGTCAGCGGCGTCATGTACGCGTGGATGCCGAACGTCGTGTGCAGCGCGATCGCGCGCCACGCGTCGGCCGCGGCTTCGGCCGGCACGCCGTGGCTTTCGAGGAACGCATGGGCGGCATTCGCGCCGTCCACCTCGAAGCGCTTGCGCGAATGCCGGTAACGCTCGGTCAGGCCCATGTCATGAAACAGCGCAGCGACAAACAGCAGCTCCGGGTCGACCGCGAGCCCGCGCCGCCGGCCGATGATCGACGCGAACAGGAACACGCGCATCGCGTGCCGGAACAGGATCTCGGGTTCGCTGGCGAGCACCGTCGCGGCGGCGGCCTGTGCGATCGGGCTGTCGGGAATCCGGATGCCGGCAATGCGCTCGTCCATGGTCGTCTTCCTCACGCCGCGCGGACGATGGCCACGCAGGCGCGCGTGGCGTGCTGCGTCGCGATGGTCGGGCAGTGGAGGGGCGTGCCGGCGGTCGACGCGTCGTTCGTATGGGCAGTCATGGACGATTCTCGCGAAAGCGCACCGGCGGTCCGGCGCGAACGGAAGGCGCAAAGGGCGCGGAAAGCATCAGGGCGCCGTCAGTGGGATGCATCGTCGCGCAGCGCTCCGCTGAATGTCCTGAGACGAATCTGAAACGTTCTGAAAGGGGATGAGCGGACGCTTCGATCCCGCCGATCGACCAGACAGAATCGGCCGGCCCGGCATGATTTCCGGCCGCGATGTCCGGAATTCGAATGCCGCGAATGCCGGTTATCCGAATCATTCATGTGAATTAAACAGGTGATGAAATAAATGCCGATGACAGAATGACTGCCGGCACAAAATCCGCTTTATGGATGAACAATCATTTTGTATTTCGCGACGTGTAACAACACGCGCCAATCCATTGCTGCGCCAAGCACACGGACTGAATGCAGACGGTGCCGCATCGATTAAGATTGCATTGCTTCAAAAAATTCGGTCATTCAGTTCGGATTATTCAAATCATCGAATGACGCAAATGACGTAGCATGAGGACCCAAATCGGTGTCATGTCATTACGGACACCGTTGACCGCCTTCGGTAAAACACTTCACATGATCCGGATTGGAACGCTTCACGTCTTCCTCGACAAACGTGAAATTCGCTCGAACGGCAAGCCGGTGCGCATCGGCAGCCGCGCATTCGAGATTCTCGAGCTGCTGATCCGGGCGGGCGGCGCGCTGGTGTCGAAAGACGAAATCATGCAGCGCGTCTGGCCGCAGACGATCGTCGAGGAAAACAACCTGCAGGTGCACATCGCCGCGCTGCGCAAGGCGCTCGCCGGCGACCGGGATCTGATCGTGACCGTGCCGGGCCGCGGCTATCGGCTGGTCGGCAGTCACGACGACGATGCGCCGCCGTTGCCCGCCGAGACATCCCAGACGCCCCGGAAACCCGCGCCGCGATGCCTGCAGGACGAACGGCCGGTGGCATGGCGATTCTCTGCCGCGTCGAACGCCCTCGTCGGCCGCGAGCATACGGTTGCCGACGTGCTCGCCGCCCTCGACGGCGCGCGTGTCGTGACGCTCGTCGGCGCGGGCGGCATCGGCAAGACCCGCGTGGCGATCGAAGCGGCGATGCAAGCGGCGGCCCGCTTCCCGGACGGTATCGCGTTCGTGTCGCTGGCTGCGGTATCGTGCCCTCAGTTTGTGCCCGACGCACTGGCAAGCGCGTTCGGCATCGCGCAGGCGGCCGGCGCACCGACACTCGAAGGCGTCATCGCGGGCGTCGCGGGCCGCCGGATGCTGCTCGTGCTCGACAACTGCGAACACCTGATCGATGCGGCCGCGCAGATCGCCGGCGCGCTCACCGATGCGCACGCGGGCCTGTGCGTGCTGGCGACCAGCCGCGAGGCGCTGCGCATCCACGGCGAGCGGCTGCGCCCGATTCCGCCGCTCGACGTGCCGGGCGAGGACGGCGACTGCGGCGAGATCATGGACTCGAGCGCGGTGCAGCTGTTCGTCGCCCGCGCCCGCGCCGCCGATCCGCGCTTTCCGCTGGATGCGCGCAGCCTGACGCTGACGGCGGCGGTCTGCCGTCACCTCGACGGGTTGCCGCTTGCGATCGAGCTGGCCGCGGCCCGTGCTGCGGTGCTCGGCGTCGAAGTGCTCGCCGCGCATCTCGACGACCATTTCCGCTTGCTGACAGGCGGCTTTCGCACCGCGCTGCCGCGCCACCAGACGCTGCAGGCGATGTACGACTGGAGCTATCGGCTGCTTTGCGACGCCGAGCGCCTGCTGCTGCGCTCGCTCGGCGTGTTCCGGGACGGCTTCTCGCTCGACGCGGTGCGCTACGTCGTCGAAGGGCGGGGGCTGTCCGGCACGGATCTGCTCGACGCGATCGGCGGCCTCGTGTCGAAATCGCTGGTGATCCTCGAGAACGTGCGCGGGGCGCCGCGCTACCGGCTGCTCGCGACCACGCGCGCGTACGCGCTGCAGCAGCTCGAGAACAACGGCGAATGCACGGCCGCGGCACTGGCCCATGCGAACTACTTTCACGCGTTGTTCGGGAAGGCGCCGCCAGGCAGTGACGACGCGCGATGCGCCACACGGCTGGAGGTGGTGCGGCGCGAGCTTGGCAACCTGCGTGCGGCGCTCGACTGGGCGTTCTCGTCCGGCGGCGACGGGCGGGTCGGCATCGCACTCGCAGCCGTCGCGGTGCCGTGCCTGTTCGACCTGTCGCTCGTAGGCGAATGCCGCGAGCGCGCGCGCACCGCGCTGGACGCGATGCAGGATCCGGAGAACGCGCCGGTGTCCGCGGACACGCGGGTGCGGCTGCTCGCCGCTTATGCGGCTGCGCTCGCCCACTCGGCGGGCCCGATGCAGGCAATGCACGACGCATGGGCGGAAGTGCATGCGCTCGGCTTCGAAGCAGGGGAAGGCGAGGTCCCGCCGCGCGGGCAGTAGTGCGTTGCAGAACGCGGGCCGGCGTGCCGTCGCACGCGACGGCACGTACCGCATTTGCCGGATGAGCCGCGCCCCGTCGCCGCTCCGTCTGCCGCTCCGATTGCCGCTCCGATTGCCGGGCCGCGGATCGCCACCGCGAATTTCAGAACATTTCAGCTTGAAGACAGGACATTGGGCGCCCGCGTGCGTACAGTCGCTTCATGGACGATCGCATGAGGTCCGGCCGATCGCGATGCCGACGCCGGGCGCCATTGGCTGCCGGCCGTCGTCCGCCGGAACCGCCAGGTGAAACCCGATGCGGCTATGTCTGCAGCGCAATCACAGTGGTGCGGCACGCGAACCGCACGGGCCGCGGCGCTTGCATTGGGACGCCGCCGCCGATCGCAACCCGTGCCCGAATTCCGATCCGACATGCTGAATCTCTCTCACGCGGTCGCCTATGGTGCGCCCATCGTTATCGCCGATATCGCCGTGTGGCGTGTGCTGGGCCGTGGCCATTCCGTCGCGAGGAAAATCTGGCGGTGCGCGGCATTCGCGGCGCTGACCTATGTGCTGTTCGCGTACGGCGTCAACCCGCTCATGGTGCCCGCGGTGCCCGGCTGGCTCGATCGCCTCGCGATCCAGGCGATCTGCGTCGCGTGGTGGCTGCAGTGCGCAATCGTCTTCATCCTGGTGCTCGATCACTTGCTGTTGCCGCGATCATGGCGCGCGCAGCGGCTCTTCCATGACATCGCGGCGGGCGCCGTCTTCGGCGCGGCCACGATCGCCGCGCTGGGCTACGTGCTCGGCCTGCCGCTGAGCGGCCTCGTCGCGACGTCCGGCGCCATGGCGGTGATTCTCGGCCTCGCGATCCAGAACACGCTGAACGACGTGTTTTCCGGGCTGGTGCTGAACACCACGCAGCCGTTCCGCCTGAACGATACGGTCGCCATCGGCGAGCTCGAAGGCCGGATCGTCGAGAGCAACTGGCGCGCGACGAAACTGATCAACGGCCTCGGCAACCTGGTTGTCGTGCCGAACAGCGTCGCGGCCAAGGCGACGATCGTCAACCTGAGCGAGCCCGCGAGTACGCACGGCGTGACGCTCACGCTCGAGATCGATCCCGAAGTGAGGCCGGCCGTCGTGCTCGAAGCCCTCGAGCGCGCCGCCGCGAGCTTGCAGGACGTGCTGGCCAGCCCCGCGCCGATCGCCACCGTCAAGGCGTTCCGCACCAATTCGGTCGAATACGGGCTCGTCTGCTACGTCGATTCGCTGCAAAAGATGTCCAGCGTGCGCAACCGGCTCTACGACCTCGTGCACCGGCATCTGTCGGCCGCGGGCGTGCTGCTGCGGCCGCTGACGTTTCCGCCTGCCGGGAGCCCGTCGATGTCGCATCGGCTGCGCCTGCTGCGCGCGGTCGAGTTGTTCAGGCATCTCGACGAAGCTGATCTGACCACGCTCGCCGACGCATTGACGCCGCGCCGGTTCCACAAGGGGGACGTCATCTACGCGTCGGATTCCGATACCCGCATGCTGACGATTCTCGAATCCGGCGTGGCCTCGGTGGTCGTGCCGGGCGCGTCCGGCAACGTCGAGGTCAGGCGCATGGCGCCCGGCGATGCGATCGGCCAGTCCGTGGTGCTGGCCGGCACGAAGCTGCACGCGACGGTCTACGCGGTCACGCCGGTGATGGTCTACCAGTTGCGCAGCGACGACCTGTCGCCGCTGATCGGCAAAAAGCCCGAACTTGGCAGGCTGATGTGCCAGTCGCTCACCGAGCATATTGCGACGGAGGAAAAGGTGATGATGCCTCCCGCCGAACAGGAAAACCCGTCGTTCAGTCTGCTCGGATGGCTCGAAAAGGAGATGAAGCGCATTCATCACGCGATCGGCTGATGGGGCGGTGGATTTCACGGCAAGCAACGCCGTAGCGAGACTTGGCGTGCCGGGTATGCCCGTTGCAGCGAAAGGCGTCGCGCCCGCGGGGCAGTGACGCGCGGGGCCCGCCGGCGTCGCGAAGTGAAATCGTTTCCGTGCGCGGCAACACCTGCTGGCCGCCGAGCGGCGCATGCAGATCCACCTGCCTGCACGGTGCGCCAATGCAAGCCCGATCGCATGGACATGTGCAGTGCGAAGCAAATGGAACGCGTCGAATCCGGCAATCGGTGCATGTAAAAAAGCCCCGGCCACGGAAAACCGTGGCCGGAGTGAGAATGCATCCGATCTCTGGCACGAGGAGGGATGTGCGCCAAGTGTAGGTTGCCTCGATTGAATCGCAAATAGAGTCAATCGAGAATATTGCCGCTCATTGAATGCTTGTAGGTGATGGTGAAGGGCGATCGCATCGCGAGACCCGGGTGTACATCAGCGCGTCCGCATCGTTGAACCGGACCGGCGTCGGGTGGCCGTAGCCTGCCTTTTCGGCTAGCCGGCGCGATGCGGCATTGTCGGGCGAGATCAGGCAGACGCTGCGCTCGAACCGGCGCTGCGCGTCGAGCCATGCAAGCGCGTGCGACAGCGCTTCGGTGGCGTATCCCTTTCCGTGCGCCCACGACGCCAGCGCCCATCCCGCTTCGGGCACGCCGCGGATCGACGGCTCCAGCGCCCGATGGAAATCCGCGAAGCCGAGATCGCCGACGTAACGCCCGCTGGCCTTCTCACGAATCGCCCAATACCCGTAGCCGATCAGCGGCCACAGCCCGCGATACGCGAGCATGCGCATCCACGATTCCCGTGGCGTCGACGGTGCGCCGGTTCCGATGCGCGCGACGACCGCGGGGTCGGCCCACATCGCGGCGAGCGCGTCGAAGTCGGCGGGCGCATGGCCTTCCAGCACGAGGCGTGGCGTGTCGAGAGCGGGGGCGGTGCAAACGGGAGGCGGGAGATTCGGCGTCATCGGGGCGTCCAGGGTGGCGGGGGAATGCGGCGGCACGGCGGAAGGCCGCGGGCAAGTGACGCTACGATACAGGAAGAGACCGAGGACAATTTCATGCAACAGACCCGCCGCGCTGCGTCGCGGCCCTATTCGAGGAGAAGCGCGTCATGCTGCAGGCGTTCGCGGTATTGCTGACCTTCCAGTGTCTGGGGGAAGGCGTGTCGTACCTGTTCGGGCTGCCGGTGCCGGGCCCCGTGATCGGCATGCTGCTGCTGTTCGGCTTCGTGATGCTGCGGCCGCAGGTCGCCGATGCGATCGAGCCGACCGCGCTCGAGCTGCTGCGCCACCTGTCGCTGCTGTTCGTGCCGGCGGGCGTCGGCATCATGGTGTCGGCAGAGAAGGTCCGCGGCGATGCGCTTGCGGTCGTCGTGGCGCTGGCCGTCAGCACGACGCTCGCGATCGCCGTCACCGCGCTCGTCACACGCGCGCTGCTCAGGCGCCAGCGCCGCGCGCAAGCGCCCGGGGAGGGCACGCGATGACCGCTTTCCCGAAGCTCGGCGCGATCTGGGTCTACCTCGCCGCGAGCCCGCTGCTGGGCCTGACCATCACGCTGCTCGCGTACCTGTTCGCACAGGCCGTGTATGCGAAGGCACGCTTCAATCCGCTTGCGAACCCCGTGCTGATTTCGGTCGCGGTGATCGTCTCGCTGCTGACGCTCACGCGCACACCGTATCCAACCTATTTCGAGGGCGCGCAATTCGTCCATTTCCTGCTTGGGCCGGCGACGGTCGCGCTCGCGCTGCCGCTTTACCGCCAGTGGTCCAAGCTGCGGCGCACCGCGCTGCCGCTGCTCGTCGGCCTGCTCGCGGGGTCGCTGACGGCGATCGTGTCCGCGGTCGGCGTCGCCGCGCTGTTCGGGGCGTCGCACCAGACGGTCGCGTCGCTTGCACCGAAATCCGCGACGACGCCGATCGCGATGGCGGTGGCGGCGGAGATCGGCGGGATTCCGTCGCTGACGGCCGTGCTCGTGATCTCGACGGGGATTTTCGGCGCGGTGTTCGCGCGCGGAATCCTGAACGCGCTGCGTATCGCCGAACCCGAGGTGCGCGGCTTCGCGCTCGGCGTCGCGTCGCACGGCATCGGCACCGCGCGCGCGTTCCAGGTCAGCGAGGAGATGGGCGCGTTCGCCGGGCTCGGGATGGGGCTGAACGGCGTGCTGACCGCATTCGTCGTACCGATCCTGCTGCCGATCGCGTCGCGCTGGCTGTGACGCACGCGTTCGCGTCGGCTACCTATCGCGGAAGTTATCCGTAAGATCAGGCCTGGCGTCAGGACATTTGGATTGTGTTCGGCTAACGTTGCGTGGACGCCGTGGGCGCACGCTGCCACCGGCAGCCCGCCCGCCGGCGCACGATTCACAATCAACAATCGACAAGGAGATCCTGCAATGAAGAAGCTTCGTATGGTGACGTTGGCAGTAGCAGCGTCGGTGGGTCTGGCGCTGGCGCACGCGCCGGCCGTGTTCGCGCAGGATACGGCGTCGGGCGCGGCACCCGGCGCGACGTCGGCTTCGACCGCTGCGCCGACCCAGAAGCAGCTCGACAAGGCGAAGCGCAAGGCCGAGCGCAAGGCGAAGCGCGCCAAGCATGCCGAGGACCTGCGCAAGATCGAGCACAGCGGCTATTCGCTGACGGGCGACAAGTCGGCCACTGGCAAGACGCCTGCCGGCGCGGCGTCGGCGCCCGGCCAGTAACGGTCCTTAACGGTCCTTAACGGTCCTTATCGGGTCCTTATCGGGTCCTTATCGGGGGCCGTAGCGGGCCCGGGCCCGCGCGCGGCGGCGCGTTCAGTGCCGCCGCGCTTTGTCTGCTTACGACGCGAGCTTCTTCGCGAGTTCCGCGACGTGCTTGCCCTGGTAGCGCGCGATGTCGAGCTCGTTCGCGCTCGGCTGGCGGCTGCCGTCCGCGCCGGCGAGCGTCGTCGCGCCATACGGCGTGCCGCCGGTGATTTCGTTCATGTTGACGAGGCCGCTGCACGCATACGGCACGCCGACGATCACCATCCCTTGATGGAGCAGCGTCGTATGGAACGACGTGATCGTCGTTTCCTGCCCGCCGTGCTGCGTGCCGGTCGACGCGAACACGCTGCCGATCTTGCCGACGAGCGCGCCTTTCATCCACAGCCCGCCCGTCTGGTCGAGGAACGTGCGCATCTGGCCGGCCATGTTGCCAAAACGGGTCGGCGTGCCGAAGATGATCGCATCGTAGTCGGCGAGTTCGTCCGGCGTAGCGACCGGTGCTGCCTGGTCCAGCTTGATGCCGATCGACTGCGCCGCGTCGGCGGGGATCGTTTCGGGCACGCGCTTGAGCGTCACTTCGACGCCCGGAACCGATTGCGCGCCTTCGACGACATGTTTGGCCATCGTCTCGATGTGCCCGTACGACGAGTAGTAAAGAACCAGAACCTTGGCCATGTTGCGATTTCTCCGTTGAAAAAGGGCCCCGCATCGCTGCGGGGCCCGGTCATATCCGAGTCGGGCGTTATGCCCACTCGGCCGTTACTTCGATCGGACGCAGGTCGAACACCAGTACTTCGGCATCCTTGCCATCTGCGAGCGTCAGTGCCTGCTCGCCGCGCACACGTGCGCCGTCGCCTTCACCGAGCGTCGTGCCGTTGACCGTCACGCTGCCGCGTGCGACGTGCACGTACGCATAGCGGTCCGGCGCCAGTTCGAGCGTCGCGCTTTCGTTGCCGTCGAACAGGCCCGCGTAGATCCGCGTGTCCTGACGGATCTTCAGCGAGCCGTCGGCGCCGTCCGGCGACACGACGAGCATCAGCTTGCCGCGCTTGTCCGCTGCCGGGATGTTGGCTTGCTGATAGCGCGGCTCGGCGCCTTTCTCCGACGGCCCGACCCAGATCTGCAGGAAGTGCACGGATGCGTCATGCGAGTGGTTGAACTCGCTGTGCCGCACGCCGGTGCCCGCGCTCATCAACTGCACGTCGCCAGGCACGATCACCGACCCCGTGCCCATCGAGTCCTTGTGTTCGAGCGCGCCTTCGAGCACGTACGACAGGATCTCCATGTCGCGGTGCGGGTGCGTGCCGAAGCCGCGGCCCGGCATCACGCGGTCGTCGTTGATCACGAGCAGGTCCGAGAAGCCGACCTGCTTCGGGTCGTAGTAGTTCGCGAACGAGAACGTATGACGGGAACTGAGCCAGCCGTGCTCGGCACGGCCGCGTTGGTTTGCTGCACGGATCTCAATCATTTTGGTATGTCCTTGAAGTGGCCGAACCGCGGAAGTGGGCTCGGCCGATCGTTGAGATGAAGCTTAGGTCAATCGATTTGACAAATAAACCGTTCTGCGGATAATCACTGTCACATTCGGGTGGACAATATGGAACTTGGCGATCTCAGGATCTTTGTCGCGACGGTCGATGCGGGCAGCTTCACGGCGGCCGCCGACCAGTTGATGCTGTCGAAGCAATTCGTCAGCCGGCGGACGATGGCGCTCGAGGCGGCGCTGGGCGTGCGCCTGCTGCTGCGCAACACCCGCAACCTGGCCGTGACCGAATCGGGGCAGGAGTTCTATGGGCGTGCGCAGCGGATCCTCGCCGAGGTGGCCGATGCCGAGCAGGCGATGTCGGTGCGCAGCACCGAGCTGCACGGGTCGCTGAAGATCAGCGCGCCGCTGTCGTTCGGGATCACGCATCTGTCGCCGCTGATCGCCGAGTTTCTTGCCGCGCATCCGGCCGTGCGGCTCAATCTCGACCTGACGGACCGGCGCGTCGACCTGATCGGCGAGGGCTTCGACTTCGCGCTGCGGTTCGGCCCGCTCGAGGATTCGACGCTGGTCGCCCGTCCGCTTGGGGCATGGCGGATGATGGCGTGCTGCAGTCCCGCCTATTTGCGCGTGCACGGCACGCCGGCGTCGCCGGCGGACCTCGCCGGACACACGTGCCTGTTGTACGGCCACGAGCGGCGGGTGGGCTGGGAGTTCCGGATCGACGGCGCGCCGCGCACCTTCGACGTGCAGGGGCCGCTCGTCGCGAACAACGGCGAGGTCGTGCGCGACGCCGCGATCGCCGGGCTCGGTATCGCGCGGCTGCCGCACTTCATCGTCGGCGCGGCGCTCGATAGCGGCGCGCTCGTGCCCGTGCTCGACGCGTACGAGCCGGCGCCGCTGGCGCTGAATGCGGTGTTTCCGCAGCACCGGGAAGGGTTCGTGACGCTGCGTACGTTCATCGGGTTCCTGTCGGAGCGGCTGGGGCAGGGGGCGTCGAATGCGCAGGGTGCATCGAACGCGCGGGCCTAGCTGCTCGTGGGCGTGGCGGCAGGCAACGTAGACAGGCAAGGCGGCGTGCGGCGAATGACCGGCTATTCACCGCAAAATATGCGGTGAATAGCCGCCGGTGCGGCGAATGCGTGGCCTGATCTCCGCATCATGTGCGGCGATTGGACATACAGCCGGGAAGCCCAGCGGTTGGCCCGCGTGGCACGGTCGAGCCGATCAGATGCTGATCAGTCTCCCTTGAACGTCGAGGGTGACGCTTCGGCGCCGCCCGGTTTCGACGCTGGCTCCGAGGGCGCCGCCGCCACACCGCTGGCTGCGTCTGTTGTGCGTCCGACACCTGGCACGCCCGACGCACCGGAAGTCGACTTCATGTACTCCGGCGCACCAGTCGCCTTCTTTCGTACGCCCGGCGCCGGCGCGGTCGGCCGCTTTTCCATGTCGGCCAGCATCTGTTGGCACGGCAATGGCCGGTTGCGGCTCGGTTGAAGCAGCGCAAGCAGCGATGCGACCGGATTGAGCAACCCCAGGCCGACCGCTGCCCCGCCGCGCGCAATCAGCGCGCCCGGCTGAACGCCGACATGCGGCTGCTTGAAGGTCCCGCGCACATACAACGGCGAACGCAGCGAAACCACGCGGAAGCCTTTGGTATGCGGGTGTATCCGCAGATCCATCGACTCGTCGCGCATATCGATGCTGCCGTCCATGTCGATCACGGCGTCGTCGGTATCGATGGCGAATACGCGCGATTCGAACACGCCATTGGTCGCAACCAGATCGGCCGCCGCGCAATTGATCTTCACGTCCCGGTTGCCGAACAGCTTCTCGTACACCACATTCGCGACATTCAGTCCCGCCGCCTCCATCAGCAGCCGGCTGACTGCGCCGTCAGTGACCAGCGTCTTCACCTCGCCGTTCGAGCTCGCCGCAAGTGCCGACGGCGAATTGCCTGTCGCCGACAGCGCCACGTCGCCGTTGATCTCGCCCAGGCTCGTCTGCATCACCGCGAAGGTCGGAAAGAGCTGTTTGAGCCGCAGGTGCCGCACTTGCATCGAAACGCGCGCCTTCAGCGGCATGGCATTGCCGTCCAGATGCATCGTCGAGGCCAGCGTGCCGCCGGCGACGCCAAACTTCAGCGGATCCAGTGCCAGCACGCCATCGCGCAGGACGACATGCGTGTCCAGCGCCGTGACGGGCAGGTTGGCGTTCTTGATGATGCGCCGGCCGGTGAACGCGACGTCCGCGTCGATCGCTTTCCACCGCTCGGTGCGGAACGCCTCGACCGGCAACGCCTTGTTGGCGGGCTGGTTCGCGGCCACACCGCGGCGTGCCTTGTTCGCGTTCGAGTCCGCGCCGATGATCGGCGCGAGATCGGTGAACTGAAGCAGATTCGACGCGACCTTCCCGGACAACACCGGTCTCGGTTTGCGCGCCTCGTAGGTCAACGAGCCGTTCAGGTCGCTGTCGCCCACGCGACCGGTGAAATTCTCGTACTTGAAGACGTTGCCCGCGTCACGAAACTGGCCGACCAGCTGGCCCTCGGTCGCAAACGGGCGCGTTTCCGGCAACGTGACGCCGCTGATCTCGTAGAGATGCGCCATGCTGACTCCCGCCAGCCACAGGCGCAAGTCGAGCGCCGCCAGGTGCGCCGGATCGGTCAGCGTGCCGACCAGCGCGATACGCGTGTCGCCGATGCGCATATTCGCCTGTACCGGGAATGGCCGCCGCGCGTCCTGCAACGCAAGCACACCGCCAACCTTCCCGTTGCCGCTCACCGCCATCTTTCTGTACGTGCCATTGACGGTCCAGCCAATCGCATAAGTCGCGATCGAGCGTCGAGCCGATGACGAGCCCGCACGGCTCGCGCCGGATGCCGCGGCAGCGCCGGAGGTTTCGGCAGCCGCCGAGGTCGCGGCTGCAGCAGCCGGGGGTGACGGCGTGACCGACGATGCGCCGGCAGTAGCGGCAGCGCCTGATGCGTTCGACGCGCCAGGCGCGCGCTTGGCCCGCACTTGCGCGTTGAGCTTCGTCGCGTTCGCGCTACCGACCACGCCTGCCGATTCCTTGCGCGACATGTTCTCCTGCTGCCTGAGCACGTCGCCGAACGGAATCGGCTGGCCGAGCGTATCGATCGCCACCTTCAGGTCGGCACGCTTGAACTCGTCGTAATAGGCGACACTTCCCTTCATGAAGGCAATGTCATGCAGGTCGAGCGTCCACGTGCGCGGTTGGCCGGACGATTTCAGCTTGAACGTCCAGTTGTCGCGCCCGTCCTTCAGGCGTTCGAGGTCGACCGACGGATTGGCGAATTCGATCGACGGAATGACGATGTGCCTGTCGATCAGCGGTAGGGCGGCCACGTCGAAGCTGATGGCGTCGAGCGTCGCGAAGTCCTTCGTGCGGGTCCAGTCGGGATTCGCGATCACGATGTTGCGCGCGGTAAACCTCGGCCAGGGCACCCATGCACGCCAACCGTGCTCGAACGGTGGCTGGTGCCAGTCCACGCGCAGATCGCCATTGATCGAAAACTGCCGCCCGATCGCTTCGGATACCTTGTCATCGATCCACGGGCGGGCGTGGTTCCAGTCGAACGTCTCGACAAAGACCGCCAGCGCGCCGGCCACCACCGCGACGGTCACGGCAAGCGATGCCACGGTCTTGCCGAACGTGCGTGCGATGTGCATTGTCCACTCCGGGTTGTCCACGATGGAGACGTGTTCAGCAAGCCGTATTCCCGCACCTGCTTCGAGCCGCACGCGGCACGCGAATTGCGCGCGCCTGTTGCCTCCCCGGGCCGGGCTGGCATGCAGCAGTTCGCGGTGGAGCCGATCAAGGAGAGATGCGATGCGAAGACGATATCCCGCGCGGCAAATGGACCGCCGCGGCCCGCCGAACTGGCAGGAGCGCAACGAACGCGCGTTCTGGGGCGCCGACGAGCGCGATGCGCCGAACTACGACGAATCGCTGTTGCCGGACGACGAATACGAGTCCGAATATTGCTTCGAATCCGAAGGGTCGGGCCCGGAGGACTGGGGCAGCGAATGGGGCGACTGGGCGGATCGCGCATCGCTTGCCTTTGGCCGGCGCGGTGATGACGACGGTCGCCGCCACATGACCTGGTCGGAGCACGGCGGCCAGCGCGCCTACGGCGTGCCGCGCAGTTACGGCAATCCCGGCCGCCATGCGGAACAGGGCGGTTACCGGGGAGAAACCCCGGCGTTGCGCAGACATCATCGTATGGACCGCCATGTCGGGTATGACGACACCCGCTACGGCGGCGGCCAATACGGCGGCGCGGCGAGATGGTTCGACGACGCGCGGATTGACGGCGGTGCGCCGGGGCTGCCGCATTTCGGCGGCCCTGGTACCGAACGCCGCGCCCCGCGCCGGCGTCAGGGGCCGAAAGGCTATACGCGCTCGGACGAGCGTATTCGCGAGGACGTTTGCGAACGGCTCGCCGACGCCCTCGACATCGACGTGAGCGACGTCAGCGTCCAGGTGCAGGATGGTCGGGTCGAGCTTGAAGGCAGCGTGCCCGTGCGCTGGATGAAGCACGGCATCGAGGATATCGCCGACAGTTGCATGGGCGTGCGCGACGTCGACAATCGGGTGAAAGTGCATCGCGACGAGATCGACACCCCGGCCCCGGCGCAAGTGTTGCGTCCGGACCAACGGACCGTCACGGCGACACCGCATCCCGTCCGGCAGGAACCCGACGGCGGCGCGTCCGGACGCAAGCCGCGCCGCTGACATTCCGCCCGATCACGCGCGATTGCGGCCGATTGCGGCTGATTGCGGCCGTCGCTCGCGCTGCCGCGCCTGTCCGCCGCACCGATGCGACACCTGACGCGCGCGTGCATCGAGCACCGACCGGTCGAAATTACAGCGCGGTTATAAAAACGCCGCGCGCGCCCGGTGATCGCGACGCAACGTCCATGCCGACGCGGGGCCGGGCGCGGCGATGGACTGGCATGGAAATCGCTGAATCTGGTGCGGCGACGCTTGCCTCGACAAACGCCGCCTGTCGCGATTCTTCAACAGAGGTGCATCTCCACCCGCATTGCGCTTTCGGCGCGTGCGCGGGGCGCTGCATCTCAGGGTGCGGTTCTTATGACATACGATCCCCCGTTGCCGGACTCCATCGGCCGGCCCCGCATCGCCGTGTTCCGGGCGCTGCAGCTCGGCGACATGCTCTGCGCGGTACCGGCGCTGCGCGCGTTGCGGCGCGGTGAACCGAACGCGCGCATCACGCTGATCGGCTTGCCGTGGGCGCGCGAATTCGCGTCACGATTCGGCGAATATATCGACGATTACATCCGGTTCCCCGGTGGGCCGGGCCTCATCGAGCAGGCCGAGCCTGACGCCGCGGACGCAGACGTGTTTCGCTCGACCTGTTGCGCGCGCGGGTTCGATCTCGCGCTGCAGCTACACGGCAGCGGCGAGCACGCGAATGCCGTCGTCGCATCGCTCGGCGCGGCGCGTACCGCGGGTTTCGTGCCGGCCAGCGGCCACGCCGCGGCGCTCGACCACGCAATTCCATGGCCTGCCGACGAGCCGGAGATCACGCGGTATCTGCAACTGATGCGCAGTCTCGGCTACGACGACTGGGGCGACTATCTGGAATTTCCGCTCGGCGGCCTCGACTATGCGATCTGGCAGGTGCTCGGCGAGAAGTACGGGCTGACGCCCGGCCGCTATGTCGTCGTCCATCCGGGTGCGCGGATGCCGTCGCGGCGCTGGCCGGTCGAGCGTTTTGCCGGGGTCGCGCGCTGGCTCGCAGAGCATGGCCTGCAGATCGTGCTGACCGGCACGCGCGGCGAAGCGGATCTCGCGGACGCGTTCGTCGCGGGCCTCGGGCAGCCCTGCATCAATCTGTGCGGCGGCACGCCGCTTGGCGCGCTCGCGGCGCTGATCGGCCGCTCGCGGCTGCTCGTCAGCAACGACACGGGCGTGTCCTGCATCGCGGCGGCGCTCGGCACGCCGAGCATCGTCATTGCCTGCGGCAGCGACGCGGTCCGCTGGGCGCCGTTCGATCGCGAGCGGCATCGCGTGCTCGCGGTCTATCCCGCCTGCCGGCCGTGCACGTTCGATACGTGTCCGTATGAGCACGTGTGCGCGACGGCGATCGGCGTCGACGAGGTGATCGGCCACGCGTACCAGTTGCTCTGCAAGGAGGGGCGCCATGCGCGGTAAGCGGCCGCGTGTGTGCGACACGGCGCTCGACGGCGCGCTCAGCGCTTGGTCTTGGACCCGTCGCGTTCGTGTTCGGGAATCAACGCAAGCCGGTTGTACAGGGTCTTGAGGCTGATTCCAAGTGCCTTTGCCGTGCGCGGCTTGTCGCCGTTGAAATGCTTCAGCGATGCAACGATGAAGCGCTGCTGCGAATGCAGGAGCGTCGTGCCGAATTGCAGTGTCATCGCATTCTTGCGAACCTCGTCGCCCGGAAGCAGCCGGCGCGGCAGAGACAACTCGATCTGCTCGTCAGCGAGGATGAACGCGCGTTCGAGCACGTTGCGCAGTTCGCGCACGTTGCCGGGCCACGAGTACGCGGATAGGGCCTTCAAGGCCTGGCTCGACAGCCGCTTGCGCGTGCAATGCCGCGTGTTCAACCGTTCGATGAGTGCTTGCGCGATGTCGTTGATGTCCTCGTCGCGCTGCCGAAGCGCCGGGACATGGAGCGCGATCGCGGCGATCCGGTAGAACAGGTCCTCGCGCAGGCGGCCTTCCTGAACGGCGGCCACCGGATCATGACGGGTGGCCGCGACGATGCGGACGTCGAGCGGAACGGGCTCGTTGCCGCCCACCCGCGTGATCGTGTTCGATTCGAGCGTGCGCAACAGCTTCACCTGCAATTCGGCCGGCATTTCGGCAATTTCGTCGAGAAACAGCGTGCCGCCGCGCGCCGCTTCAAAAAAGCCGATGTGCTGGGAGATGGCGCCGGTGAAACTGCCTTTTTCGTGCCCGAACAATTGCGACTCCGCAATATCGGGCGGGATGGCGCCGCAATTGACCGGCACGAACGGACCACGCCGCCGCGTGCTCATGTTGTGCACGAGCCGGGCCACGATGTCCTTGCCGGCGCCAGTCTCGCCGACCACGAGAATGCTGGCATGCGTCGTCGCAACCTTCGCGATCTTGCGCAACAGGGTCTGGATCGAGTGCGACGAGCCGAGCAGTCGCTCGCCATGATAGTCGGGTTTCGGCATGGCGAAATATCTGATGAAAAATCAACCGATTCTCCGTTGAAAAGCATACTGATTCGCGCGCTGAAAGGCATTGAATCTAGCAATGCGTGACGGGTGCGCGGATAGATTTGATCGATGGCGGCGAAAGCGTGGCGCGTCGCGCAAGCGCGGGCGCGGCATGCGAATTGCGGCACCGTGACCAGATCGGCGCAATGCCGGCAACACAAAAGGAGGTCACGATGAATGCGAGACAGTTGCAAGCCTGGACGGAATGGCTGAAGCATCATCCATCGAAACGGCTCGGCGCGGCGGTCGCGCTCACGGCGGCCGCATTCTGCGCCGCCGCAGCGCCGCACGTGGCGGTGGCCGCCGACAACGACAACGACGTGAAGTCCACGCTAGCGACGGCCGGCGCCAGGATCCACGACGCGGAGATCACGACCAAGGCGAAGGCTGCGCTCGTCGGCAAGGACAACCTGTCGTCCGGCGACATCCACGTGAAGACGCGGCACGGCAACGTCGTGCTGACGGGCAGCGTGCCGGACATGCAGCAGCGCACGCTCGCGGTCAATACCGTGAAGCAGATCGAAGGCGTGCAGGACGTGCACGACCAGTTGACGATCCGGCCGAAATGACGGCTGGGCCCGGCAAGGCGCCCATTCATGAACGGCACGCTCGAACCGGTCGGCGAACAGGCGATCGTGATCCCGTTGCAGCCGTGACGGCATGTCACCGTCAACCGGCGCGGCCCGACGATCCGGCGACCCGAAATGCGGTCATGTCAAGGAGGCATCGAATGAAGCCCAGCATCCGGACCCTCGCGGTGCTGGCGGCCGGCGCGCTTGGCGCGTATGCCAGCACCGCGCAAATGCAGGGCGCGCCGCCCGCGTCCGATTCGCATGTGCCTGGCGGCATCATCGACACGTCGCCGGGGCCGGGTGATGCGCGCATCGCCCGGCCGCCGCAACCTGCCGATGCCGAATTTGTCGACAGGGCCGGCCTTGCCGGCAAGAGCGAAATGCAGGCGAGCCGGCTCGCACTCGAAAAATCGCCGTCGCCGGACGTACGCGCCTTCGCGAAGCGGATGGTCGACGATCACGGCAGGACGAACGACCAGTTGCAGCAGCTCGCCGCGCGCAAGGGCGTGCCGACGCAGGCGGGGCGAATCGTCGATCCCGACGTCGAAGCGCTGCGCGACAGGAGCGGGCGGGATTTCGACGATGCGTACGTGGCCGTGGTCGGGCCCGATGTGCATCGCAACGCCATCCGGCTGTTCGAGGACGAAGCGCGGGATGGCCGCGACCCCGACCTGCGCGCGTTCGCGGAGGCGACGCTGCCGGTGCTCAGGCACCATCTGACGATGGCGCAGGCGCTCGCACGCAAAGTGGGCGCGCCATAGCGTGTGCGTCGTTGAACCTGAGGGCCGCGCGCGGCTTCGAGTGCGTTGCGGGTGATCCGGGCGCGGTTCTGGATGGCGAGATGGCAGTCCTCGTGGCCCGCGCGCACGTAGTCCGTGTCGGGCGTCATGTCGCGCGGGGCCAGGTGTCGAACGGACGTGACGAAGCGCGGCGCGCCGTCACGTCCGCTGCGGCTGCGAGATGCCTTCGAGCGTATTCGCGACCTCGTCGCGCGATGCACCATCGGCGCGCGTCGCGATGTCGCCGAGCGACAGCATGCCGACGAGCCGCCTGTAGCGATCGATGACCGGCAGGCGGTGCAGTTGCGCGGCGGCCATGTAGTGCTGGATGTCGTCCAGCGCATCGTCTTCGCAACAGAATTCGATCGGCCCAGACGAAACTTCCTGGACACGCGTCTCGGGCGGCTTGCCCGCGCAGACCGCGCGCACCACGATATCGCGGTCCGTCACCACGCCGACGAGCTGGCCGTCGTCACAGACCGGCAGCACGCCAACGTCGTAGCGCTTCATCAGTTGCGCGGCATGGCGAATCGAGTCTGTCAGCGCGACGTGCACGACGTCCTTCGACATGATTTCCTTGACGAGATGCATGGCGCGCTCCTTACGTGTAAGTGCGCTCGAACAAGCAAGCGGCATGCCTCGGCGTGTGCCGCGGCATCGGCACGCCGTTTGCGGTGATCGAGCAGTGGGACATCGAACGGCAGCGGGTCGCGCTGAAGCGCATCGCGGCCGAGTTCGCCGAGGTGATGGCGCGACGCAGCCCGACCGCGTATGCGGGCGAGCTGCGTGTCAACCGGTTCTGAGTGCGCGCGCCGGCGGCGGCGCACACGTTACAGCGGCGTTGTAAAAAAGCGCACGCGCGGCACGCGACGTCCGTGCCGCCCGCGTGCGCATTCGTGGCGGCGAACCGGCACGCAAATCGCTTGATCCCGTTCAGCAACGCTTGTCTCGACATGCGTGGCCTGTTTCGATCTTCGGGGCGGCGAAAATGAACCGGACCCTCGATCCAGCCGGAACTTCGCCCGCCGGATAGATTGAATCGATGACCGCGGATTGTGCGATATGCCTTCTATACTCGTAAGTAATCATCAAGTCCCGATCGTGCGGCACGCCAGAAGGCCGCGGCCTTCCTGCACGCGTTCGCCACCGCGCACACGCCGACATCGGCCTGGCGCCGGTCTTGGCAGTGCGTTCCGCAGCTGCCCCCAGGAGTCCGGATGCCCTATGTCCTGATTGTCGAAGATGACGCCGATACGCGCGCGATGCTCGCCGCGCTCGCGAAGTCGCAGCAACTGACATGCGACACGGCGGCCACGCTCGAGCAGGCCCGCACGATGGTTGCCACACACACGCCGGATCTCGTGCTGTGCGACCTCGTGCTCCCTGACGGTAACGGCATGGCGCTGTTCGATGCGCTGCCGAAACATGCGCACTGCGAAATGGTGCTGACGACGGGCCATGCGAGCCTCGAAACCGCCATCGATGCGCTGCGCCGAGGCGCGACCGACTATCTGGTGAAACCGGTCAACATGCAGCGGCTCACCAGCATTTTCGCGCGCGTTCCGCGCACGGGCGCGCTGCACGAGGAAATCGCCGAACTGCGTTCGGAGCTCAAGCGCCTCGGGCGCTTCGGTCACATGCTCGGCCGTTCGCCGCCCATGCAGGCGATGTACGACGCGATCGGCCGCGTCGCGCGCACCGAGGCGTCGGTGCTGCTGACGGGCGAATCGGGCACCGGCAAGGAATTGGCGGCCCGGACGCTTCACGATCTCAGCTTGCGGCGCAATGGGCCGTTTCTCGCCGTGAATTGCGGCGCCATCGCGGCCAACCTCGTGGAGAGCGAGATGTTCGGCCACGACCGCGGCAGCTTCACGGGGGCCGATCGCCAGCACAAGGGTTTCTTCGAGCGCGCCGACGGCGGCACGCTGCTGCTCGACGAAATCACCGAAATGCCGGTCGAGTCGCAGGTGAAACTGCTGCGCGTGCTGGAGACCGGACAGCTGACGCGGCTCGGCTCGACGCGCGAGATCGATGTCGACGTGCGGATCATCGCGGCGACGAACCGCGATCCGGAAGCCGCGATCGCAGACGGCAAGCTGCGCCCCGATCTCTATCACCGGATCAATGTGTTCCCGATCGCACTGCCGCCGCTGCGGGAGCGAGGCGATGACATTCCGATGCTTGCCGATGCATTCCTGCAGGGCTTCAACGAGGAAAGCGGACGCAATCAGCGCTTCGCGCTGGCCGCGCGCGAGATGCTGAAATCGTATGCGTGGCCCGGCAACGTGCGCGAGCTGCGTAATTTCGTCCAGCGCGCCAGCATTTTCTGCGATGCCGACGTGATCGAAACGCTGCCGCCGCCCATCATGGAAGAGCTCTCGGCGATGGTCGACCAGCACGACGATCGGGTGACCGTGCCGTTCGGCACGTCGCTGCAGGAAGTCGACCGCCGGCTGATCGAGGGGACGATCGCGCAGTGCGGCGGCGTCAAGGCCCAGGCTGCCGAACTGCTGGACGTCAGCCTGAAGACCATCTACAACCGACTCGCGCAGCTCGAGGACGCGTCGGCCGAATCCGCGGACAAAAAGCCGTTGGACAAGCCGGATTCGTGATGGGTCGGCGCGCGCATGCCGCGATGTCGTCGCCGGCCCTATTGTCGACAACGATGAGGGCTGGGCGGCGACTGGAGGCAACGCGATGATCCGGTTTTCACGAATGCACACCCGACATTGCGTGGTCGCGATCCTGCTGGTGGCCGCCGTGACCGTGCTCCAGGCGGTCGCGATCCGGCTTGGCGGGGTGAACCTGCCGCTGCTGCTGTACTACCCGATGCTCGTGGTCATCGTGTGGACGACCTCGATCCGGTTCGGGCTGGCCGCCACCGCCGTGAGCGGCGCGCTGATCTGGACGCTGTTCCTGTCCGATCCGTCCGCCTACACGTTGCCGCTGCCCGAGCGGCTCCTGCAACTCGGCGCGTTCGTGCTGTTCGGGGCGCTGGCGTGCGGGCTTGCGTCGGCGCTGCGCCGCGCGCAGTTTCTCCATCATGCCCAGCTGCGCCGCGAAACGGCCGCGCGCCGGCGTGTCGAGGCCGTGCTGCAATCGCTCACGCTGGGCGTGCTGGCGACCGACCGGCAAGGCCGGCTCACCTACCTGAACGAACGCGCTGCGGCGCTGGTCGGCTGTGTGCGGGACGACGTGCAGGGCCGGCGCGTGAGCGACGTGCTGCGGGTGTACGACAACGACGGGCGGCGCGTGCCGCTCACGCCGCTCGAGCGCGCGCTCGAAGGCGGCGATGGCGCGGTGTCGGCGCAGCACTGGCTGCATACCGGCGGCCGTGAGGCGCCGCTGCCGATCGTCGGCACCGCGTCGCCGATTCGCGACACGAAAGGCAACCTCGATGGCGCCGTCATGGTGTTGCGCGACGCGCGTGCGGAACGGGCAAACGACAAAGCGAACCGCATGCTGCGCGCGGTCGTCGACGCGTCGCCGGACGCGATCGTCGGCGTCGCGGCCGACCGCCGGATCGTCAGCTGGAATCCCGCCGCGCGGCGCATGTTCGGTCACGACGCGAGCGACGTGCTGGGGCGCGACGTCGCGATGCTGATCGCGGCACGCTGGTGGCGGCGGCCCGCGGTCGCGGAAACGTTCAGCAACATGCGCAATGCGATCGGTCCCGTCGACCTGCTGTGCATCGCGCGCGATGGCGAACGGTTCCGGGCGACCGTCGAGGCGGAACCGGTGCGGGACTTTACGCGCGAGCAGGTTGCGCTGTCGATGACGCTGCGGCCTTCAGGCGATCAGCGCCAGCGCGATCGCCGCGCGCAGCGCACATTGCGCGGCGCGCGCAACGCGCGCAGGCAGGCCGACACGTCGAACCGGATCAAGGACGAGCTGATCGCGACCATGTCGCACGAGCTGCGCACGCCGCTCAACGTGATCTACGGCTGGATCGAGGTATTGCGTCATGCCGGCGATGCGAACCTGCAGCAACAGGCGATCGACGCGATCGACCGCAGCGCGCGGTCGCTGTCGCGGATGGTCGGCGACATCCTCGACGCGTCGTCGCTCGCGACCGGCAGGCTGCGTCTCGACGCGATGCCGGTCGATCTCGTGCGTATCGTCGCCGACGTCGCAAGCACGTTCCGCTCCGCGGCAGAAGCGGACGGCATCGTGCTCGAGACGGACTGCCCGCTGGATGTCTGTGTCGTGACGGGCGACGGCGAGCGTCTGCGGCAGATGCTGTCGAATCTCGTGTCGAACGCGCTGAAGTTCACGCCGCATGGCGGGCGCATCAAGGTCGGCCTCGCGTGGACCAACGCAAGCGCAGTGCTGACCGTCGCGGATACGGGGCAGGGCATTGCCGAGGAGTTCATGCCGCACGTGTTCGAGGCGTTCCGGCGCGCGGACAGTTCGCCGGCGTCGTCGCGCCGCGGTCTCGGTCTCGGGCTGTCGATCGTCCGTCACATCGTGGAGCTGCATGGCGGCACGGTATCCGTGACGAGCGACGGACGCGACCGCGGTACGACGTTCACCGTGACGCTGCCGGGCGGCTGGCGGCCGATCGGCCCGATGGCGTGGGCGGCCGCCGGATCGGCGGACATCGGCAATGTGCCGGCGATGCTCGACGGACAGCGTGTGCTGGTGGTGGACGACGACGCCGCGACGCGCTCGAGCCTGTCCGCCGCGCTGGCGACGCTCGGCGCCGAGGTCGACGTCGCGTCGTCAGGCCGCGAGGCGCTCGCGCGGGTCGCGCGCCAGTGCCCGACCGTCGTGCTGTCCGATCTCGCGATGCCCGACGGCGACGGCTTCTGGCTGCTCGACGCGTTGCGGCGCGATGCGCAGCACAACGTTCAGGACTTGCGCGTCCTGGCCGTGACGGCCCATGCGGGGCTCGCCGACGAGCGCCGCGCGCTGGCGGCGGGCTTCGACGGCTATCTGTGCAAGCCGGTCGACCTGCAGCAGCTCGCGCAGGCGATCGCGCGCGAGAAGGACGGCGCCGGCTGAACGGCGCGGGCCGGCGCGTGGCCGGCGGACCTGAGCGCCCTTGCCGGCCCTGCGACGTCGAACGGGAACGAGGGGGATATGCGTGGTCCCCGCATCGGTGGCACGCGGATCGCTCGCGCCGATGCAGCCGTTGCGTGTCAGCGCCGGCCGTGGTCGCGCCCGGGATAGTTCGGCGGCAGCTCGTCTTTCGGCATGTCGGGGCCGAACTCGTCATCGATACTCCAGTAAGGCACGCTGCTGTAATAGTCGTGGATCGGCCCGGCCCATTGCGGATCGGCCAGCGCCGGCCAGTGATCCTTGTCGAATCCCGGCGCGTTGCGAACCTGTTCGGTCGTCACCGACAACAGGAAGCACTTGTGCTCGGTATCGAGCGTGAGCGCGTTCCATGGAACCGCGAGCAGCTTGTCGCCAATCCCGAGCAGGCCGCCGCTCGACAGCACCGCATAGGCGATACGACCGGAGCCGACGTCGAGCATGATCTCCTTGAGCTTGCCGACGTCGTCGCCGTCGGCGGTGAGCACCTTGTCGCCTTCGAGCGTGCTGGCAGCCATGACGTCGGGGCCGGGGCCGCGCGCTGTTTCGCGTCCCTTGCGGATGATGCGGGTTGTGCGTTGGTCGGGTGCGTTCATGATGGTCCTCCTGGCTGGCGCGAACGTCGCCCGTATCGGGCAGTGTGTCGCGCGGGTGGATGTCCGGACCGGCGTGACGCGCGGCGCGTCGTCACGTCCGCTTGGGCTTCGATACGCGTAGGCGCGCGTCGGATCGAGCAAGCGGCGTGCCCTGGCGCAATGCGCATTCGCGCACCGCGCGGGCTCGCAACGGCTCGCGCGGTGCATCGTGTCGGCGTGATGCTTCGGCGGCGACGACGCATGCGTGGCGAGCCGGCCGCAGGACGATTTCGCGCTTGCCGCCCACGCGTCCGACGATGCTGGCCGCGAATGGTGGATCGTGCTGGCCGCGTGCGACGCGTGAGCGCTTCACGCCGGTTGAAAGTTTTGCAGCGGTCGAAGCAGGTATTTCAATGATCGGCGGCTTGAGGTTGCAGGCGTGCGGCCTCGCGTCGTGCAGCGCAGGCGGCACGCCGCTTGCGGATCGAAGGGCATCGGCGGGACAGGGAGACGTGCAATGAGCATTCGCGTCGTGCCCGGCATCAAACGCGATATTGCCGAGACGATCGGCCGTTACTTCGACGCGCGCGGCATGGCGTTCCATATCGAGGAGCGTCCGGCCAACGTGCTGCATGTCGGCTTCCGGGCCCACGGGCATTCGGCCGCTGTGACGATTACGTTCGACGAGGACGCGTTCGCGGCATTCGAGCAGTGGAATATCGAACAGAAGCGCCTCGCGCTGAAATGGATCGCGGTCGAGTTCGCCGCCATGATCGCGCGACGCAGCCCGACCGCCTACGCCGGGGATTTTCACGTCAACCGGTTCTGAGCGCGACACGCGCATTGCCGGCTGCATTTTATGGAGGACTTCGATGAAACCGAACCTGATACGCGGCGCCGCCGCATGGGCGATCGCCGCCGCGTGCGGTGTCGCAGCGTGCTCGCAGACGAGCCCCTATGGCCCGCGTCCCGACGTTGCTTCGCAGCAAAGCGGCGCGATGCAGTCTCAATCGACGCAAGACGCAAACGGTCGTTACGACACGCGTCCCGCAACCGGCAGTGCTGCTCCGGCGCCATCGAAGGACGAGCACAGTACCCAGGGCGTGCAACCGCCCCCGTTGTATTGACGACGGCCGCAACCAGCGGCCTCGCGCGTCGCGCGGATGTGCCACGCGGGGGAATGGGCCGCGCCAACCCGCGCATCATCCGTGCCCGCACGTGACTCCGGATGGAGGAGCGGTCCTGACCGCCTGTTCGAGGCATGACGAACAAACTTGCCGAACGCTTGTAAAAAAGCAGGGAAACCGGTCGTGACGTGAGGGTTCGAACCCGAGCCGGCATCAGCGCACAGGCGCGCTGACGATCTTGGCGTGGATGTTGCGTGTCATTGGCGTACCGATGCGATGAAAAGCAGGAGGCCGACGATGTCCGTCACGCTTGCGCTCCAGATGCGGCAGCACCTGGCACTCACGCCGAGGCTCCAGCAGTCGCTGAGCCTGTTGCAGATGTCTTCGCTCGAGTTCCAGCAGGAGTTGCGGCAGGCGCTCGACCGAAATCCGTTTCTCGAGGACGTCCGGATCGACGACGATGACGGCGCGGCAGACGCGTCACCCGCCGCCGAACCAACCGCGCCCGAAACCGCCGCGCTCGACGGTGCGCAGCCGCCGTCCGACGAGATCGCCTATACGGCCGAGCCCGTGGCGCGCGGGCCCGGCCGCGCGGGCGACGAAGTATCCGATGCGGCGGCCGGCGAATGGAGCGCGGCCGAGCCATCGTTGCACGCGCAACTGCATGACGCACTGCGGCTCTATCCGCTGAACCGGCACGATCGCGCGGCGGCGCGTCTGATCATCGACGCGCTCGACGACGACGGCTACCTGCGGCAGGCGCTGCCGGATCTCGTGCTCGCGGCCGACCCGGCGCAACTGCTGAGCGAACGGGATCTCGCCGTCGCGCTGCGGCTCGTGCAGGCGCTCGATCGGCCCGGCATTGCGGCGCGCAGCCCGTCCGAATGCCT
The DNA here is from genome assembly GCF_053427725.1 of Burkholderia sp. PU8-34. NCBI lineage: Bacteria > Pseudomonadati > Pseudomonadota > Betaproteobacteria > Burkholderiales > Burkholderiaceae > Burkholderia > Burkholderia sp. PU8-34. Next base: position 77,181 of record NZ_JBSAXC010000007.1, on the reverse strand, counting down.
GCTGCTGCAGCTCGACGCGCTGCCGGCCGACACGCCGGCACTCGTGCACGCAAAGGCCATCGCCCGCGATCATCTGCCATGCCTCGCCCGTCGCGAGACGGCCGAACTGCAACGGCGGCTCGGCTGTGACGCGCAGACGCTGCATGCCGCGTGCGCGCTCGTGAGGGGGCTCGATCCGCGTCCCGGCAATCACTACGGCAGCACGCGCGGCGACTACGTCGTGCCAGACGTGATCGTGCGCGAGGTGCGCGGCGAATGGATCGTGACGACCAACCCTGCGGTGATGCCGCGCACACGGCTGCACCAGCGGTATGCGGAGCTGTTCGCGCGCACGTGCGGCGAGCGCGATTCGCCGCTCGGCCAGCAACTGCAGGAGGCGCGCTGGCTGATCCGCAATGCGCAGAAGCGCTTCGAGACGATCCGGCGCGTCGGCGCCTGCATCGTTGCGCGCCAGCGGGATTTCTTCCGCTATGGCGAGATCGCGATGAAGCCGCTGCTGCTGCGCGACATCGCGGAGGAACTCGAGCTGCACGAGTCGACGGTGTCGCGCGCGACCGGCAACAAGTACATGGCGACGCCGTACGGCACGTTCGAGTTCAAGCATTTCTTCCCGCGGCGGCTCGAGGCGGCCGGCAACGGCGACTGCTCCGCCGCCGCGGCGAAGGTGCTGATCCGCGACATGATCGCCGCGGAGCGGCACGCCGAGCCGCTGTCGGACGTCGCGCTCATGCAGCGCCTCGCCGGCCGCGGGATCCTGATCGCGCGGCGCACCGTGACCAAGTACCGGCAGGCGATGAAGATTCCGCCCGCCGACCTGCGGCGGCGCGATCCGGCATGAAGGCCGCAGCCGTTTCGACGATCTTCGTCCACGAGGAGGGCACATGCTTCGATACGCCATCATCTTCTTCATCATCGCGATCGTCGCGGCGGTCTTCGGATTCGGCGGGATCGCGGCGGGCGCGGCCGAGATTGCGAAGATCCTGTTCTACGTCTTCATCGTGATCTTCCTCGTTTCGCTCGTCCTCGGCGCGGCCCGACGATGACGATCCGCCGCGCCCCAGCCGGACGTGAACCCGGCGAAATGACCTCGTCTTTGCTCGCGCGGCGTCTGGCCGAACTCGAGCGCGCGCTCGCGAACGGCTTTCCGTCGCAGTCGACCGTTGTCGTGCACGCGGACGACGCGTCGGGCCGCCTGACGATCCAGGTGTCGTGGGTTCGCCTGCCGGTCGGCGACAGCGGCCGCGAGTGGCGTTGCGCGGTCGACCTCGTGCTGGAACCGGGCGTGCTCGCGCACTTCGCGGCCCTCGACATCTCGGGCCGCCTGCGCGTGAAGGCGCACCTGTGCGACGTCGCGCGGCGCGCGGTGGACGAGCGCAAGCCGCGCGTCGAGGACGAGGCGATCGACTGCAGCGCGAGCGTCGGCGTGACGGTGCAGACGATCGACGACGCGGCGCGCGGCCCGTGACGGATCAGTGCCGCCGCGGCCGCCGGTGATACCGGCTCATCAACGGCGTTGCGGACACCCCGTGCGCGATCACCGATGCGGCGACAACCGCCAGCACCGGCGCAGCAAGCGGTCGCACCGTGTCGGCGGGCCCGTGCTCGAGCGCGAACGCGAGGTAGTAGAACGAGCCGATGCCGCGGATGCCGAACCACGCCATCAGCCGCCGCTGCACGCGCGTCGCGCGCGAGCCTGCCAGCGACAGCACGACGGCAGCCGGCCGCACCACGAGGAACAGCATGGCGGTCAACCCAGCCGTGCGCCACGTGATCAGCGGGCCTGGAAGCGTTGCGAGCACGCCGCCCACCATCGTCATCACGACCGCCTCCGCGATGCGCTCGAGTTCGATCGTGAAGCCCAGCACCGATTCGGCCATGTACGCGTGCGCCTTTTCCGGATGCTTCTCGGTGGCGACGACGTCCGCCGAATCGATCTTGCCGATCACTTCGCGCGGCGCGCGATCGCCGCTGGCCTGGTGTTCGACGCGCCGCATCGCGACGCCAGCGGCGAACGTGGCGATGAAACCGAACGCATGCGCGAGCTGCGCGGCACCGAACGACAGCACGATCAGCGCGAGCGCGAAAAATCCCTCGAGGCCCAGCGCCTGCGCATGTTGCGTGCGCAGCCAGCCGATCGTCTTCGTTGTCGTCCAGCCGAGCGCGCCGCCGATCACGGCCGCGCCGGCGATGCCCCACAGCGCGGCCAGCGCGAACCCGGCGGACAGCGGCGGCATCCGGTGCGTCGCGTCCGGATTGCCGCACAGCGCGAGTCCCGCGAGCGCGAACGGCAGCGCGATGCCGTCGTTCAGGCCACCTTCGCCCGACAGCGCGAAGCGCACGAGATCGCGGTCGCCCGGGTCGCGCACCTGCACGTCGTGCGCGAGCACCGGGTCGGTGGGCGCGAGGATCGCCGCAAGCAGCACCGCGGGCCCCCAGTCGAGCCCCAGCGCGAGCACCGCGCAGCCGGCGACGAGCGGCACGGTGACGATCATCGCCAGGAACCCGAGCCGGCACGGGACGAGCCAGAGCGGGTCGAACAGCGGCACGCGCAGCCGCAGCCCGATCGCGAACAGCGACACGAGCAGCGCGACCTCGACAACGCTGCGCAGCAACGGCGCGTCGCGTTCGAGGTCGAGGTGCAGCAGGCCCGCGCCGGCCGGGCCCAGCAGCACCCCGAGCAGCAGATAGATCATCGCCGTGCTGCACGGCAGATGGCGCAGCGCCGAGGTGGCAATGCCCATGCCCATCAACACCGCGCCGACGATCAGGTACCAGAGGGTTTCGTGCATGTGCGGTCTTCAGCGCGGACGGCCGCGGGCCGCGTCAAGGGCCGCGGCCGAATGCCTCGCGCAGCTTCCGTTTCGCGCGCTCGAGCGTCGCCCGTCGCGATTTCGGCAGATTGCGGCCGGCGCGGTTCACGTAGAAGTTCAGCATCGACATGGCTGACTGGAACGGCGTCGCCTTGCGGCGCCGGCTGCGCTCGGCCGAGCGTTTCAGCGACGCCGCGATCGCGTCCGGATCGTCGCTCTTGAAGATGCCCGGCTCGATGTCGAGCGCATCGCTGGTGCGCGTGACCTCGCCGGACCAGCGCTTGCGCTCTCGTGGATCGGCACTGCGGCTTCGGCCGGGCCGTCGCGCGAGGCGTTTTCCACGGCCTCGCGCTGCTGAAGGTTGACTCATCGATCGTCCTCCATCGAAGCAGGTGAAACAGACTGGCACGGCGTGCCGCAATTCGCGTGCCGCACGGCGTGCGGTGAACCCGGAGCAGGGGAGCGGGCACGCTGATTGCGAAAAACTTACCGGGTGCATGTTTTGACGGAGGGCAGCCATACGCGATGTATTCGCAACCGACCCGGGCAACGATCGAGCCTCACGCGCGCCGACGCAGGCACCTGCACGACGCCGCCGCCGACAGAGGGGGTGGCCCGGCCAATTCACCGGAGAACATCATGCATTCGTATGCCGATAGGGAACTGGACACAACCATCCGCTTCGACCCGGAGACGGGCACGATCACTTTTCATGCGGCATGGGCCGCCGCGGCCAGCGCCGCGCCCGGCGGTGCCCCGGGTCCGGCGATCGACCTCGTATTCGATTGCTGGGCGATGGAACGCTATGCGAATCTCGATGCCGCCGCACGTGGGCGCGTCCACGTACTGCTGCAAGACGCCGTGCAGCAAACGGTCGAGTGCCTGCCCGGGCAAGCGGACGAGTGCCAGCTGACCGTTCTGATAACGGATGAGCTGATTGACGTGGCGACCCGCCTGCATTGACGATCAATCGGCGGCCGCGACGAGTTCGGCATGCAGGCGTGCGCGCAGCACGCCCATCGTTGCTGCCTGCAGCCAGCCGCCGTGGGCGGGCGGCGCGACGACGGTCACATCCGGCGCGCATGCGTCGGCGAGGCGCGACGACAGCGTCTCGCGCACGACGGCCGCCGTAAAGTACTGGTTCTCGATGTACAGGTGTTGCCGGGCCGCGCGGATGCGCGCCGTCGAGCTGGAACACGATCCCGCGATGGGCTTGCCAGCCCGTGCGATACACGGGCGGCCAGTCGCGCTCGAGCGCGTAGATCATCGCGAAGTCCCACGCGAGCACGTAGATGCGCAGGCGCGGACGCGCCTCAGGCGTCATCACGCGTCTTCGCCGCCGGCGTCGGGGCGTTGCAGCAGCGCCTGGCAGCGCGCATGCAGCGCCTTCAGTTGGGGCGTGTCCATGTCGGTCCGGATGCGGCCGCCGAGCGCCAGGTCGGTCCGCTCCGTCGCCATGTCGAAGATGCTGCGCGAGACCGTTACGGATGCCGCACCGATGCGGAGCCGTTCGAGCCAGTCGAACTCGATCCGGTGGCACGACAGCCAGGTGTGCATGCGTGCGACAAGCACGTCGGGCGGAAGCCATCGGCCGGTCTGTATGCGGGCGGCGATCTGGCTTGTCACGAGATAGGAGAGCAGGTCGAATCGGGTCATGCGCGCCTCCTTGGCCAAGGGTCGTCGGGGCGGAATGTGCGTCTGCCGGCGAGGTTCTGCCGATCGCCGGGCGGTCGGTGGCTGACCATCGCCGTTACCCCGCCGCGTGAATTGGCCCGCATAGGGCGTTCCTGCCCCATGCCGCCGCGGCGATCGACCGTGCCGCCGGCGCAGCCGCGTGCACGTTACAGCGTAATTGTAAAAAGTCGCACGCGAGCGAGGCGTGCGGCGGCCATCTGACGCGGCATGACGATTGCTCCGAAGCGGGTGGGTGCCGCGTCGCGTGCAGTGCCAGGGAGGGCTCGCGGCACCTCATCGGACATCCCGACAAAAGGAGCGTGACCATGAAAAGCGCCGCGAATCAGACCGCGGCGACGCGGGTGAACCCGATGCGGATCGAGGATTACGCGCTCATCGGCGACGGCCGCAGCGCGGCGCTCGTCGGGTGCGACGGCAGCATCGACTGGCTCTGCTGGCCGGACTTCGATTCCGACCCGTGCTTCGCGGCGCTCGTCGGCACGCCGGACAACGGCCGCTTCCGGCTGGCGCCGCGCGAGCAGGTCGTGCAAGTGACGCGTCACTATCTGCCGGGCACCGCGATCCTCGAAACGACGTTCGACACGGCATCGGGGCGCATCGTGCTGTGCGACTGGATGCACTGGGCGGCGCCCGCCCCGTGCATTGTCCGCAGCGTGCGCGGCGAGCGCGGCACGGTCACGCTCGACGTCGATATCGCGGTGCGCTTCGATTGCGGCCGCGCGTTGCCGTGGTGCAGCCGGCTCGGCCGGCGCTGGCGGATGCTGACCGGCGGTCATGCGGTCTGGCTCGACTCGATGGCCGACCTGTCGGCCAGGTGCGATCGTCTCGTGGGCACGCAACGGATCGCGGCGGGCGATCGCGTCGATTTCTGCGTCAGCTATGCTCGCTCGTACGAGCCGCCGCCGCCCGTGCCGGATCCTTACGCATCGCTGCATTCGACCCACGCGTTCTGGAGCGGCTGGCGTGCGCGCAACACCGCGCGCGGGCCGTATCGCGACCCGATCGAGCGTGCGCTCGTCACCGTGAAGCTGCTGTCGAGCGTGCGTACCGGCGGCATTGTCGCGGCGCCGACGAGTTCGCTGCCCGAGCAAGTCGGCGGCGGACGCAATTGGGACTACCGGTACTGCTGGCTGCGCGACGCAAGCTTCACGCTGCGCGCGCTCGTGCGCTGCGGCTATCGCGACGAGGCCGCGCGCTGGCGCGACTGGCTCGTCCGCGCGATCGCCGACCACCCTTCGCAGCTCCAGGTGCTGTATGCGGCTGACGGCGGCCGGCGTGCGGACGAATGGATCGCCAGCCACCTGGCGGGCTACGCGGGGACGCGGCCGGTACGGTTCGGCAACGCGGCCGCGCAGCAACAGCAGCTCGACGTGTATGGCGAGGTGCTGGGCGCGCTCTATCAGGCGCGCCTGCACGGCCTGCCGCAGGACCAGGACGCGTGGACCCTCGAACTGCGGCTGCTCGAGCACCTGAGCACGATCTGGCGCGAGCCGGACGAAGGGATCTGGGAAGTGCGCAGCGGCCGCAGCCAGTTCACGTCTTCAAAAGTGATGGTGTGGGCGGCCGTCGAGAGCGCCTTCCGGTCCGCGCGCGCGTTCGGCCATCGCGCACCGCTCGACGCGTGGCGGCGCTGGGCGGACGAGATCCGGGCCGACGTGCTCGCGCACGGCTACGATGCGCAGCTCGGCCGGTTCGTCGAACGCTACGGCGGCGGCGGCCTCGATGCGAGCCTGCTGCTGATTCCGCTGACCGGTTTTCTCGACGCGTCGGATCCGCGTGTCGCGGCCACAGTCGCCGCGCTCGAGGCGGAACTGCTCGACGACGGGCTGCTGCGGCGCTACCGGCCCTCGCGCTTCGTCGACGGCTGCGAGGGCGACGAAGGCACATTCGTCGCGGCCAGCTTCTGGCTCGCGAAGGTGCGCTGGATGCAGGGCCGCAGGCGCGACGCGCGCATGCTGTTCGAGCGGCTGCTTGCGTTGCGCAACGACGTCGGGCTGCTCGCCGAGGAATACGACACCCGCGCGGCGCGGATGTGCGGCAATTTCCCGTTCATGCTCGCGCAGGTCGCGCTCGTCAACACGGCGCTCGCGCTGTCGGGCACCGGGCGCGACGATCTCGGCGTCGGCTGATTCAAGGAGCAATGCCATGAACAAGGACCAGGTAAAAGGCCGCATCAAGGAAGCAAAGGGCAAACTGACGGAGGCGGTCGGCAAGGTCACGGGAAACCGGACGAGCCGATTGAAGGGCCGGGCCGAGCAGGTCGTCGGCAAGACACAGGCGTCATTCGGCGATGCGAAGGAGCGGTTCAGGAAGCGGCCGTAGCGCCTGCCGCCTGCCCGGAGAAGCCGCGCCGACGCCCTTGATGCCGGTGCGCCGGCAGTTCGCACCGCCGGCGCCAAGGTTGTCATGGCGCGGCGCCCGAGCCGCATTTTCGCCGAGTCGCCACGCGTGACGACAGGCTCGCCGACGGCCGGAGCCTAGAACGGCAGGTTGAGCGACAGGAAGCCCGTTTCCGAGCGCTCCCGCGTGCCGTCGTACGCATGGCTGGCGACTTCGATGCCGTAGCTCAGCGTGATGTCGTGCTTGAATGTCCACGCGTGTTCGAGCCGGGCGCTCCACAGCGCACTCGTGCCGAAGCCACGCTCGTTGTACGCGCCGCCCGACGCGGAGAGGTTCTGCCGCAGCGCCATGTCGCCCTTCTTCCACATCATCCATTGATGCATGACGGTTGCCGCAACCGCGTAGTCGCGCCCCGGGCTGAAGTACGGGGTGTCCTGCTTCGAGTTGCTGTCGGTGCCGAGATTCAGCGACACGTTGACGAGCTGGTTCGCGGACGTGAACACGCGCTGCGTGCCGGTCGCCGCGATTTCCTGGTGGAAGTTCGTGTCGCTGTAGCGGCTCGCGCCGTAGCTCAAGCTGACCTCGCGCCGATCGTTCTGGCGCCACTTCACCTCGACATTCGCGGATTTGCCCCAGATGTGTGCGACATAGGCCTTCCACGGCAGCGTGTTGTCGTTGCTGTCGAGCGCGCCGGCCACCGTCCAGTAGTCGTCGAGGTTGTAGGTGACGGAACCGCGGCCGCCGGTGCGGCCGTCCGAGCCGAACGAGCGTGTGGCCTCGGCCTGCACGGTCAATGGCCCGTGCCGGTAATCGCCGCCGACGCCCGTGCGCGTGCGGCTGAGGTTGCCGGTATCGGTTTGCCCATACCCGTAAAAGGTATGGGAGAACACGCGCCAGTTGTCGCCGAACGGCTGCGAGTACAGATAGGTGTCCGACGTGAACTGGTTGTCGGCCAGCACGCTGTTGCCGTGCTCGTAGCTCAGCTCCGTGGTCAGCACCGGGCTGCGGTACGCGTTGTAGTCGCGCTTGAACTGGCGCACCGCGCCATTGTCCGGGAACGTGTTCCCGAGGGTCTGGTCGACCTTCTTCGCGGTTTCGTAATCGTCCGCCACGAGTGCCGCGCGGCCGAGCCCGGCAAGGACCTCGACGCTGTCCGGGTGGTCGGTCAGCGACGCGTTGTACATCGCCATCGCCTGACGCGGGTGCGACTGGCCCGACACGGCGTCGGCATGCGCGGCGCGGACCTCGGAGTTGAACGGGATTTCGTTCTCGAGCTTCTCCAGCTCGGCGATCCCTTCGTCGACCCTGCCCGTATAGATCAGGTACTGCGCGTGCAGCCGGTAGTAGCGCAGGTAGTCGTCGCCGCCCTGATCCCATGGATGCACCTGCTCGGCCGACGGCAGCGACTTGCGCATGTCGTCGAGCACGTTGCTCGCGTCCTGCGCGCGGCCCTGGTCGACATACGACCAGAACAAGCCCTCGCGCAATTCGATCGGGCGCGTGCGCGCGCCATACTGGAAGCCGCGCGTCGCGCGGTCGGTCGGCGTCGCGCTCGCCTGGGCCAGCGCGCGCTGATAGGCCGCCGAGGCCTTGCCCGGCTCGTTCAGATACAGGTACGCATCGCCGGCGCCGGCCAGCGCATCGATCGAGACTTCCGCATCGGGGGGGATCGTTTCGAACGTCGCCACCGCCTTGCGCATGTCGCCCCGGGCGGCATAGGCGACCGTCCGGTCGCCCGCGAGCGCCGTGCGGACCGGCGAGTATTCGGGCGTGGCCGGCATTCTCGCGTCGAGATCGTCCGCGGCGTGCAGTGCCGTGTCGATCCCGTCGAAGCGATCGGGGCTCGTCATAGCTCGGGCCTTGTCGCGTCCGCCGCGCACCTGCTGGCGGATCGAGAGTTCCTCCAGCTGCGCGAGATCGAACGCGGAAAAGATGTCGGGCCGGGCCTTCGCTTCGTCGAGCGCCTTGACGGCGCCGCCGCCCGTGGCGAGATCGAATACTTCGGCACGGACCGCTGCGGCATCGGCCGGCTGCGCGCCCGATGGCTTGGGGGCTGCAGCGGTCTCGGCGACCTTGCCGGACCCGCTGGGCCCGGCGTCCCCCTCCGCGGCCATGCACGTTGCGGATGCAACAAGCAGCAACATGAGTGGCGCCTGAACGAGCATCCGCCGGTTGTGCGGCATGCGAATGATTCTGCGCTTGCAAACGTTGTTCACTTGGTACGCTCCCTTCGAAGGATTTATTTCAATCGTGTTGTGAGTCGCACGCACGATCTGGCGTCCAGCTTCCGTGGATGACCGGATTCGCGCGTGCAGCTCAAGGGGGCGCGCGGACGGCCCGACCGAGCCGCGCTTGCGATTCGTCGTTCGTCGGATCGACTGATGTCTCGACGAGACCGGGTCGCTGATGGGTGAACATGTGCGCTCTCTGGAGGCGGCCGGGTAGAAGACCTACCACCGCAGTTGAGCATTCAGCGTCCCCGTTTCGAGGATCGCGTACTTCATGTCTCCCTGGTACGTTCCCTCGATCCGGTAGCTCGCGTCGGGAACGCTGAACAGGCAGCGCGATCCTGAGGCCATGAACTCGACGAGGACGCGGCCATGCCGCCTCAATCGCACCTGGACGCCGACGAGCGGATTGCCGGTCTGGGCGGATACAAACGACACGCCCAGGTTGTACGGACGCCCGTCGGATGGGAGCGGTGCCGTCCGGTCAATGGCTGTATCGCCGCAGATATAAGAGATCGAATATCGCTGGCCCGGCTCGGTCGGCGCCGTTTGAGCAATCGCGGTTGCAGTTGCGCTCGCACACAACACCGAGGCAACGACGGTTGCAACCGGTAGCGCCGGCATTCGCGGCGAAGGTGACATGGCGGCCTCCGGTTGCAGGTAACGAAAGCATACTTTCCGGGTCGGAAAACGCAATGCGTATTCTCCATTGCGAACCACGTCATTCGTGTGGCGATTGCGAATGAAAAATCAGGCGAATTGTCGTGCTACGTTTCGAAAATAGTGCTGTTTCAAACCGGAAACGTTCTGCGTGATGGGGCTGGCATGCGTACGAGCGTGCCGCTGGAACAGGAGCCGGTTTTGCGGATGCTCACCGGGTTCGATCAGCGGTCGTGTTCAACCGAGACCATCGGCAAGTCGAACACGCGCGCTCGATCGATTCCGGCGCTGACGAGCGCGCGTGAAGTCCGGCAGATGACAGTGAATGCGTGGTCGATCCACGCGTGGTTGGCCAGGGAAACCGTTCGCTTGCGTGAACGACATGCGATGCCATGCGGCGGCACCGCAACGCAGATTATCGCTTTGCCGCCTGCTGCTGCTGCTCGATCGCGCGCCTGGTGCTCTTCGACACCGCGGCCGCGGCCACATCGAAGTTGCTTTGCGCGACTTCGACCGCCTGCTGCCCGGTTTTCCCGAGCGTCTGATAGAACATGTTGGCGGCATCGATCGCCGAGTTCAATGCAGCCACGGCCGCCTCGGAGCCGGCCGGCGCATTTTTCGTCGCGTCTTCGACGAAGGTCTGGACCCGACGCACATACGTGTCGCTTCCCGCCTGTGCGGCTTTGAGGAGGGCCGCCTGAGCGGATGACACGATTCCCCAGAACTCGCTGCTGTAGGACTGAACCTTCTCGGCCATCGGCGCCATGGTCGCACCCTGGATCGCCACCCAGTCTTGCGGCTTGACGATCGTGTTCTGCCCGATCTCCAGCGCGTCCTTCAGCGCCGACCGCACGAAGCGCGCGTTGAGTTCAGCCAGTTTCCCGACGCCATCGACCATCGTGCCGACCAGATCGAAAGCAACGTCGAGATTGGCGCGCTGTGCGCCTGAAACCAGCTCATGGGTTTGCATGTTCAACACTCTCCTGGATTGAATGAATTGCAGTGAATCTGCACCTGTCAGGCGCGTCGTCGTGGGGGCATGTCGCGGCTTTCGCCCGTCGCGAATGGCCGCCACGACCCGGTCGGTCGACAGGGGCCGGTCAATGTCTCCGTGTCATGGCCCGAAGCAGCGATTCGCCGTCATTCGTCACATAGGGACGGCGCGCGCCGGACGCGAGTCGCTCGAGTACGACGAGTTGCTGCTCGAGCAGCGTATCGAGTTCCTCGCGGTCCATGTCGATCTGGTCTGGCGACGACTTGACCAGCATGAGCGCCGCCAATTCGTGAGGGCTCAGCATTTCTGTCTCCTGGAATGTGTAATAGGCGGGTTTTACCGCTTCATCGCGTGTCGGTCGTGATGACCGAAAGCCGGGATCACGTGTCGCGCTTGCGCGCGATCATGGGTGCGTGGAACACGTGATGTGATCCGTGACATCTGCGACCAGCTTCAACTTCGGACCGGGACGCGCGAGTGCGGACGGGGCGGCCCCGTCATGCGTACCGTCCTGCCCCAATGCATGCTCGGCTCCGGGATTCGAGATCACCGCCAGACGAAACGGCGTGACGCGCATTTCCAGAGGGGCTTCGCCGAGCATGGCGGAGAGATCGGCGGTGGACACCGGACCGGCTGCGACAACGTCGACCGTCATCGACTCCATGCCGGTCTTCCGATCGATTTCCATCCTCCAACGACACACTTTCATTCCGCTTTTTGCAAGGCATTGCCAGACCGCGATGACCTTCAGCTTGCCGAAGTCAGCACGGATCGAGAGCCTTTGAACGACCATCGCGATTACCGGTGAAGGGGGATTGTTCGAGCCTGGAGGAGGCATACGAAGCATATGCCAGGGGGCGGCGGGTAGTACACGATGGGAGTATGTCCGTATATCGTTGATTTCGGACACGCGCGCCGGCGGTAGGCAGGAGCGGTATTTCGCTCACCGATGCGATTGAGCGTGAGAACGCGGCGCCTTCGGCTCATCGATGGCGAACGGGTCGAGACGCCGCGACAAATCGGGCCAGCCTGCTGTCACGATCGGGTGTCGGCGAGATGGCGCGCCGCGCGGCACGAAAATTGCGCATTCAGCGTGTCATCTCCAAGGGCCCGCCCCTGCGAAATCGTCAGCACGAGGGACGCCCGGATCCGATGACAATGTTTCCACCGGCAAGCTCATCGCCGCTGGCGTTGCACTATCCCGCGCATCGCAGATTCCGGTTTCTGCAACGCGCTGCGCGGCAGTGCGGCACCCGTGAAAAGTATGAAGATCCGGTGGCCCGCGCAGCGCAACGCGCGTTGCCGCTTGACGCCAGTCCGGGGCAGGACCGGATCGATCGGTCGAAGGACGGGGCCGGCGGCGCAGCCCGGTTGCCTACACTTAAGTATCCAGCCCAGCGGAGTCAAATTGACACAACGAGACTTCATCGCAATCGGCACGTCATCGGGCGGTGTAGATACGCTTCGTGCCCTCGTGTCCCGGCTTCCTCAGGATCTGCCGGCGACGGTCGCGATCGTGCTGCACGTCGGCGCACACGGCAGCGTGCTGCCATCGCTCTTGAGCGATTCCGGCCCGCTGCGTGCCGTGCATGCCGAAGATGGCGAAACGTACCTGCCCGGGAGGATTTACGTGGCGCCCCCGGATCAGCATCTGATTGTCGAAGGCGGCCACTTTCGCCTGCTGCATGGCGCGAAGGAGAACTTTGCGCGACCCGCGATCGATCCGTTGTTTCGCAGTGTCGCCGCCGAGATGGGGCCGCGCGTGATCGGCGTCATCCTGACGGGCCTGCTGGACGACGGCGCAGCCGGCCTCGAGGCCATCCGGTCGTGTGGCGGAACGACGATCGTCCAGGACCCGGCCGAAGCATTCGCATGCGACATGCCGTTGCACGCGTGTCCGTATGCCGACTACGTGCTGCCGATCGCCGGTCTGGCGCACCGGCTGATTGAATTGACGGGCGACGGGCTGCATGCATCGATGCCCGACGAGAGCACGCGGCGGCGTGCCGTCGAGCGCATCACCAGCGAGCAGCGTGCATGGACGGCCGACAATGAGCCGCCCGGCGAGCTGAGCCGCATTGCGCCCCCCTCCACGCTGACCTGTCCGGAGTGCAACGGCACGCTGTGGCGTCTGACGAATACCGGTCTGTTGCGTTACCGATGCCATACAGGCCACGCCTACTCGGCGGCCTCTCTGGCGCAGGGCCGACGTGAGGACGTCGAGCGCTCGCTGCGCGACGCACTGCGCGCATTGCGTGAGAGCGAGATGATGAGCCGTGCGCTCAGCGAGCACTTTTTCCGCTGCGGCGACTCGGCCGCGCAGGAGCGGGAGGAGGCAGCGGCCCATCGCGCCGGCATGGCGGCAAAAATCTTGCAGTCGATGCTTGTCGAAGGATAATAGAGGTTTACCCCGCGCATCTTGGTGCAAGCAGGCCAGGAGCCTGCCCGACCTTGGCCGCGAATACCCCAATATTATTCCAACAGGACAAGCAGCCATGCCGAAAAGACGTGGTCACACTCTCCCGAGCCAGGCCAATTATCCGATCGTCGGAATCGGCGCATCGGCGGGCGGGTTGAGTGCGCTCCTGGCATTTTTCGAAGCGCTGCCAGCGCACACGTCGATGGCGTTTGTGGTGGTCGTGCACCTGGCGCCCGATCACGAAAGCAACATGGCCTCCCTGCTGCAGAAGGCAACCAGCATGCCCGTGCTGGAGGTCACGAGCGCCACGGCCATCCAGCCCGACCACGTTTACCTGATCGCCCCCTCGCTCGAACTGACGATGGTCGACGACTATCTGCGCGTCGCGCCCAATCAACCTGAGGAAGGAGGGGGGCGCAGAGCCGCCATCGATCTGTTTTTCCGGACGCTGGCGGAAACCCACCGCGAACGCGCAATCGGCATCGTGCTGTCCGGCGCCGGCTCGGACGGTTCCGTCGGGCTGTCGAGAGTCAAGGAGATGGGCGGCATCACGTTTGCCCAGGATCCGGCGGAAGCGGAATACGACAGCATGCCGCGCAGCGCCATTGCGACCGGCATGGTCGACTTCGTGGCCACTGCGGCGGAGATGCCGCAACGGCTGATGGACCTGTGGCTGACTGCAAGGGAAATTCATCTGCCCGCCGTCGAAAGCGAGGAGCGCCAGGAAGAACTGGTCAACGAGGCGGCCGAGCGCGCGGTGCGCGAGATCATGATCATCCTGCGCACCCGCACTGCGCACGATTTTCGTCATTACAAGCGGGCGACCGTGCTGCGCCGGATCGAGCGCCGCATGCAGGTCAATGGCATCACCGATCTGCAGGCGTACCGCGACCACCTCCATCTGCACACGGAGGAAACCCAGGCGCTGCTGCAGGACATGCTGATCAGCGTCACGAACTTCTTCCGCGACAAGGAGGCGTTCGACGTGCTGGAGCGGGAAGTCCTGCCCCGGCTGTTCGAGGGGCGAGACGAGCAGGATCGCATTCGCGTATGGTCGGTCGGATGCGCGACCGGCGAGGAAGCCTATTCGCTGGCGATGCTGCTGCAGGAGCGGTCGCTGAAGTCGGCCGACGGCATTTCGTTCCAGGTCTTCGCGACCGATATCGACGAGCGGGCGATCTCGTTCGCGCGTGCCGGCCTCTATCCCGATTCCATTCTCGCCGATGTGACGCCGGGCCGCGTACGCCAGTTCTTTTCGAAAGACACCGCGCACTATCGGGTCAAGAAGGAATTGCGCGAGCACATGCTGTTTGCGCATCACAACGTGTTGAGCGACCCGCCGTTCTCCCGGCTCGATCTGATCTGCTGCCGCAATCTGCTGATTTATCTGGATCGGGAGGCCCAGATCGAAATTCTGAAGATGTTCCACTTCGCGCTGCGACCGGGCGGCGTGCTGTTTCTCGGCAGTTCCGAATCGGCCGATAGCGTCAGTTCGATGTTCACCGTCGTCGACAAGCGCAACCGCATCTATCGCGCGAACATGGCGGTGCGCGGCGACACCCCCGTTCCGGTGGCGATTTCCGGAACGCTGAGCACGCGGCCGATCGTGTCGACGGTGCAGCCGCCGGGGCGCCGCCGCTTCTCGTTCGGCGACCTGCATCAGCGCCTCGTCGAGCAACATGCGCCGCCGAGCGTGCTCGTCAGCCGCGATTCCGAAATCGTCCACCTGTCCGATCGCGCGGGGCGCTTCCTGGAGTATTCGGGTGGCGAGCCGTCTCACAACATCATCGCGGTCGTGCGGCCCGAGCTGCGGCTCGAACTGCGTACTGCGATCTACCAGGCGTTGCACACGAATCGCAGTGTGGAAGCGCGACGCGTGAGGATAGAGCGCGACGGGCGTTCGTATTTCGTCAATATGACGGCGCGTCCCGTGCACGATCCCGAGGCCAATGCGGATTTCGTTCTGGTGTTGTTCGATGAAGTCGAAGACAGCATGAGCGGATCGGAAACATCGACGGCCGACGCGCAGAAAGACCCGATCATCAGCCAGCTCGAGCGCGAGTTGCAGCGTACGAAGGAACAGCTTCAGTCGACCATCGAGCAGTCGGAAACGTCGACGGAAGAGCTGAAGGCCTCCAACGAAGAGCTTCAGGCCATCAACGAAGAACTGCGTTCGGCGACAGAGGAACTCGAAACCAGCAAGGAAGAACTGCAGTCGATCAACGAAGAGCTGACCACCGTCAATGCCGAGCTGAAATCGAAGGTGGAGGAGACAGACAAGATCAACGACGACTTGCAGAACCTGATCGCCGCGAACGACATCGGCACGATCTTCGTCGATCGCAATATCTGCATCAAGCGTTACACGCCGCGTGCGACCGATGTTTTCAGCATCATTCCTTCCGACATCGGCCGGTCGTTGCTCGATATCACGCATCGGCTCGAATATGCGAAGCTCGCCGACGATGCGGCCGAGGCGTTCGATTCGCTGCGCCTGATCGAACGGGAACTGAAGAGCAACGACGGACGCTGGTATCTCGCGCGCTTCGTTCCGTACCGCACGACGGAAGATCGCATCGACGGCGCGGTGCTGTCGTTCGTCGATATCACGGACCGTCGTCAGGCCGAAGACCGGCTGCGCGAAGGCGAACGGCGCATGCGGATCGTTGCCGGCACCAAGGACTACGCGATCATCACGTTCGACGACGACGGCCTGGTCACGAGCTGGAATGCCGGCGCCGAACGGATCTTCGGGTACACGGAAGCGGAAATGATCGGGCAGTCCGCCGATCTTCTTTCGACCGAGGAAGACCGGGTCGCCAACGTCGCCGTGCGCGAATTCACGGAGGCCCGGCTGAACGGGCGCACCGAGGAGGAACGCTGGCATCAGCGCAAGGACGGCACGCGCTTCTTTGCGAGCGGCGTGCTGTCGCGTCTGGATGAACCGGGCGTGCACGGGTTTGCGAAAATCGCTCGCGACCTGGGAGAATTCGCCCAGTCCGCCACGGCCGCCCGCGACGCGAAGCCCGAACCCCTTCGAGAAGCCGGCGAGCGGGATGCCCAGCGGCGCCGCGACGAATTCCTCGCCGTGGTATCCCACGAGCTCAAGCATCCGCTCAATCTGATTTCGGCGAGCGCGGAGCTGATTGCGCGCGCGCCGGAAACCCGGCAAAACCTGAACCTGTTGCGCGCAACCGATACGATCCGGCGCACCGTGCTGGGGCAAGCCCAGATCATCGACGATTTGCTCGACATCTCGCGCGTACGGACCGGCAAGCTGTCGGTGGTGCGGACGCCCGTCGACATGCGCGAGGTCGTGCGGCGCGTCACCGACGCCGTTCAGGCCGAAGCGAGCCAGCGTGGCCTCGCGCTCAATGTCGCCGTGACCGACTTGCCCGTCATCATTCACGCCGACATCACGCGAATCGAACAGACCGTCTGGAACCTGATCAGCAACGCGCTGAAATTCACCCATCACGGCTCGGTGGATGTTTCGTTGCAGGTCAACGAACATGCCGAGGCCGTGCTGCGTGTGGCCGATACCGGCAGCGGCATCGAGCCGTCGCTGTTGCCGCACGTCTTCGACATGTTCCAGCAAAGCAGGGACCCGAAGGCACGCCGTGCCGGCCTCGGCATTGGCCTTGCGCTGGTCAGGGATCTCGTGAACCTGCATGGCGGCGCCGTGCGCGCGGAATCGGAAGGCGTCGGCCGCGGTGCGACGTTCACGATCACGCTCCCGACTCAGCGCGCGGTCGCCAATACGCGTGCTGCCGGCGCAATCGCGGCCGAATCGTTGCACGGCTTGCGCATCCTGATGGTCGACGACGATGCGGCAACCGTCGAAACCTTCAAGCTCCTGCTCGAAAGCGATGGCGCCGTCGTTCAGACGGCGACCAGCGGCGAAGAAGCCTTGTCCATGCTCGACGGCAACGTACCGGACCTCGTCCTGTCCGATATCGGCATGCCCGGCATGGATGGATTCGCGTTCATCGAAAAACTGCGCGAAGCGCCAGCGCTCAGAGCGGTGACCTGTATTGCGCTCAGCGGCTTTGGCCAGGAAGCCGACGTCAAGCAGGCCACGAATGCCGGCTTCGACGCGCATCTGGTCAAGCCGGTGACGCTCGAAGATTTGCTGTCGCTTTTTGCACGGTTGCGTCGTTGATGCTCGCGCTACCGGCGTTGCCGATGATGCGCAGTCCCGCCGCGGAACGGAAGCAACTGGCGAGACTTCCGCGCACCGTCCATACTGTATGAATGGAAGGCATGCCGCGACAAGAGCCGCGGCATGCTTCGCGCAGATTCAATCATCGGTCGCTGACGCGCGTTTGCCGGACGCCTGCTCCTGGTTTCCTCGGCCCGCGACGGGAAACGGGAGCCTTGCTTGACATGACGAATGGCATCGACAATCGCGACAACCATGCAAAGGCCCAGTTCGACGAAGCTGCCCGACGTCTCGAAGCCGCCGAGGTACGCGTACGGGCGCTTTCCATCAATCCGCTCGCAGACGAGGCAGCCCTGCAAACAGCACTGGAAGCGTATGAAATGGCCCGGCTGCTCTGGCTGAGCAGCGAAGCCGTCTTGCGCAGTGCGGTGGTGACGAACGGCCAGCCGCAGCATATCGGCAAGTGCGTCGTGATTCTCCACGGCAACGAGCACGTTGGTGAATCGATTGCGCTCTTGTTGCGCCTGCGAGGATTCGGAACGACCGCGATCCCGAGCAACCGCCTCGAACGCGCGATCAGACACGGGCCCGCTGCAGCGGTCATCTTCGATATCGAGCGAGATCCGCGCGATGCATGCGTGCTCGCTGCCAATTCTTTCGATACATACCCCGACGCACGTATCATCGGAATCGTTCCGCCGACGCTCGAAAATTATGACTGGAGGGGGTTCGACACCATCCTTGTCAAGCCGACCTCGATCGACATGATCGTGTGGGCG
Source organism: Burkholderia sp. PU8-34 (assembly GCF_053427725.1). NCBI lineage: Bacteria > Pseudomonadati > Pseudomonadota > Betaproteobacteria > Burkholderiales > Burkholderiaceae > Burkholderia > Burkholderia sp. PU8-34. The sequence continues at coordinate 59,094 of NZ_JBSAXC010000007.1, read as the reverse complement.
ATCGTATCCGATGCCGGGTCATAGCCACCGCGTGGAAGACATGTCGGCCGGCAGCCCGTCCATTTTTCGGAAATAGTCGTGCATCGAACTTACTTCTACCTCAACAAACCAGCCGACCACCAGGATCAGGAGGAGGCGCTGATCGCGCTCGACAAAGCTGGCCATACCGTCGTGCTGAGCCGCGTCGTGTTCGACCAGGTGCACCCGTACGTCGCGGCGGCGGATCGGCCGGAACTGAAGGGCCTGTTGCGGCGCGCTGCGCCCGGCGATTCCCTGGTGGTGCTCGAACTGTCCGCGCTCGGGTGCAGCGCGCGAGATGTCCTGGCGACGCTGATGGAATGCCGCAACAAGAATATTTCCGTCCTGTGCGTCGAACTCGGCAACGTGGATCTCGCGGGCCGTCCCGAACGGCAGGCAGTCAGAATGTTGAGGGCGATCGTGCAGATGGAAATCGCGACGAGAAGCCAACGCAGCCAAAGGAGCCTGAAGTTCGCGCAGGAACGCGGACAGCATACGGGCAGGCCAGCCTCGCTTTCGCGCCACGATCAGGAACGCGTAAAACGTTCGCTCGACAACGGCCTTTCGGTCAGCGAAGTCGCACGTCAATTCGGCACGTCGCGTCAGACCGTCATGCGGATACGGGCGTCCTCCGCGGCTGCTGAAACGGAAGACTGACCGTCACGCAAGCGCGCTGCCGCAGCGTGGCGCGACTCGGTTTTGCATTGGACCCTATCCGGCCGGCACCAGCAGCGCGACCGGCAGCGTGCGCAATACGTCGCGCAACCAGAGCATGTCGTCGGTTGGCACGTGAACGGATGAAGTCAGCGCATCGCGCCAAGCGGCTGGTTTGCGTGGCATGGCAGGCAGCGCGACGGCGCTCGACTCCGATGCCGCGGCGGGCGCCAGCAGAATGGCCGTGTCGCGCCAATAGTGCGGCGGAATGCAAGGCACCGCGCGTCCCGCGAGCCAACGTGCGGCCAGCCGGCTTGCCACGGCGACGACCGCCCCGCTTGCGCGCTCGCCCGCGCAACGTGCAAAGGCGATCGCATGGTCGGTCGCGACGCCGGTGACCGGCAGCGGCACGTACGCGCCACCTTCGAAACATCGCGCGTGAGTGCGTCGCATCGCGAGCGTGTCGCGGATCAGGCCCAGCTTGATTCGGCCGTCATGCCAATGTGCGAGCCGCTCGTCGACGTCGGCAAGCCGCGGCGAATCGCTCATCCGCTCGAGCGCAGCCTGCCGTGCCGCGAAGTCGACCGCCCGACGGTTGTCCGGATCGACGAGGCTTTCATCCCAGAATTCGCACCCCTGATAAAGATCGGGCACGCCCGGCGAGGTCATGCGCAGGAAGGTCTGCACCAGGCCGTTGAGCGCGCCTGCTGCCGCGATGCCGCGCACGAAGTCGTCGAGCCCCGCGACGAACGCAGGCGTGTGCAGGATCGCTTCGAGAAAACGGCGGCAGCCCGTTTCATAGGCGTCATCGGGCGCGAGCCACGACGTGCGCAGCTTGGCTTCCCGAATCGCCTTCAGTTGCCACGCGGCGATGCGTTCGCCAAATGCGTCGATCCCGGCAGGCGCCGCGGCGCTGCGAGCAGGCTCGGCGAGCCATGCCGCGGGCCACGCGCCGATCAGCGTCTGATAGAGCATCAGTTCGTCAGCCGGCGACGGCGCGACGCCACGCTCCAGCGTCGCCCGATACGGCGCGTGATCGTCGCGCCATCGCGACATGACCGCCGCGAAGCGCTCGGGCACTTCGCTCAGCACGGCCAGACGCGCGCGCACGTCCTCGCCGCGCTTGTGATCGTGAGTGGCCGTCGTCAGCATCGTACGCGGGGAGGTGGCAGCCCGCGCCGCGTTGGCCGCGTGGAAGGCGGCGACGGACAGGCCGAGTGTCGCGAGGTCGGCGCCGACCTCGTTGCGCGACAGCGCGCGGGCCCAGCGATAGCCGACCGTGTCCTCGACCGATTTCGCCGCGAGCGGCGCGGTGACCTGGGCGAAGCGGATCTGCGCGTCACGCAGGCGCCGGCGCCGTCGCGGCGCGTCGGCGCCGAGCCAGCGGTCGAGCTGCGCAAGCACGGGCCGGTCGAGCGGATGCAATTCGGTCCGCGCGCGTTGCAGCGCTGCCGCGAAGACGGCCGCGTCGACCGCGCTGCGCGGGCCGGCAGACGGATACGCGCGGTAGACGGGAAAGTGGCGCGCCAATGCGCGCACGCACCGCTCGATGGCGGCCGGGCTGACGTCGCAAACGGACGGCTCGCGGCTGGCGATATCGCCGAGAACGGCCATCAGCCGTGCGATTTCGCTGCCGAACGTCTCGTCGAGCAATTGCGCGCGGGCGGCGACGACGTGCGCCGCGAGGCTGCGCGCGTCGCCGCTGTGCTCCCGCCATATCTCGGTAAGTGCCTGGGCGCTCGTGTCGTCATGGAGCACCGCCGCGACGTCGTTCATGAAATCGTATCCCGTCGTGCCGTCCGTACCCCAGGCCGGGTCGAGCGTCTCGCCGGGCATCAGGATCTTCTCGACGACGACATACGGTTGGCGGCGGCCCGCGCGCCGCAGCGCATGCGCCAGCCGCCGGCAATACGCGCCCGGGTCGGCCAGGCCGTCGATGTGATCGATGCGCACGCCGTCGATCAGTCCGTCGCCGAACAGGCGCAGCAGCAGCGCATGGCTCGCGTCGAATACCGCCGGATCGTCGACGCGGACGGCCGCGAGCGTCGTGATGTCGAAGAATCGCCGCCAGTTGAGCGCGTCGCGGCCGAGCGGCCACCATGCGAGCCGGTAATGCTGGCGTTCGAGCAGCGCGTGCCAGTCGTCGGCAGCGCGCACGGACAACGCCGCGTCGCGCGTGGCCGGGGACAACGGGAACCGCTGCCCGGCATAGTCGATCTCGGGTTCCCCATCGGTTCCCCATGCCAGTCGCAGCTGGTCACGCGCAAGCACGGTGGCGAGCGGCTCGGCGAGCACCGGCAACAGCACCTTGCCGCGCACATCGATCGCACGGTGCGCCCAGTCGATGTCGAAAAACGACGCGTAGCGGCTCGCCCGGCCATGGGTCAGCACGTCGCGCCACCAGCGGTTCGTGGCGCCAATGCCCATATGGTTCGGCACGATGTCGAGGATCAGGCCCATGCCCTTGTCGTGCAGCCGCGCGGCTAGGCGCCGCAAGGCCGTCTCGCCGCCGAGTTCGGGGTTGACGAGGTTCGGATCGACGACGTCGTAGCCATGACGTGAGCCGGGCTGTGCCGCGAAGATCGGCGATGCATAGAGATGGCTGATCCCCAGCGCCGCAAAATAGTCGATCGAAGCCTCCGCGGCACTGAACGGGTAACCGTGATGAAACTGCAGCCGCAGTGTCGCGGTCGGCTGCGTCATCGCTGCACCTCTTGGCGCACCTCGTCGCGCACTTCTTCGCGCGCCTGCACGAGCGCCCGCAGCCGAGCGACGACGCAGGCGTCGGCCAGCAGGCGCGGCGCCGCGGCCGGCAGGCGCCGGCGCCAGTTCGGGTGCCCCGTCACCACGCCGGGGAGGTTGACCGGCTCGCGCTGGCCGATCGCGTCCTCGAGCGGCAACAGCGCGAGCGGCGCCGGCGTGCGGCCGACGAACGCGGCGATTGCCGCCAGCGGCGGCTCGCGCGGCGGCGTGACCGGCGCCCCGGGCGCCAGCCCTGCGTCGCGCAGCGCACGCCACAGCGCGACGCGCGACGTGCGCCGCTGTCGCCGCGCGTCATGCGTATCATGCGCGAGTTCGCCGAGCCCGATGCGCTTTCGCCACGCGATATCGCGGCCTCGCCACCAGCCGGCCACGGTCGGCAGATCGTGCGTGCTGGTCATCGCGACGGCCTCGGCGCGCCACCGTGCGGGCAACGTGAAATCGTCGCCGTTGCGCGCGAACCAGAGTACGTCGAGGCCGAGCAAGCCCGCCGCGGACAAGTGCGTGCGCAGGTCCGGCGGCACCGTGCCGAGATCCTCGCCGAGCACGATCGCGCGATGGCGCCACGATTCGAGCGCGACCAGCGCGAGCATGTCGTCGAGCGGGTAGCGCAGGTAAGCGCCGTGGGCGGCCGGCATGCCGTCGGGCACGATCCACAGGCGCGCGAGGCCGAGCACGTGATCGATGCGCACGCCGCCCGCATGGGCGAGCACGGCCCGCAGCATCGCGATGAATGCGCGGTAGCCATGCTGCCGCAACGCCCACGGCGCGAATGTCGACAGGCCCCACGATTGCCCGAGCGGATTGAACGGATCAGGCGGCGCGCCGAGTGCCACGCCGGTCAACATGTCGGCGGCGTGGCACCAGCACTCGCTGCCGGCCGGGTCGACGCCGACTGCGAGATCGGCCAGCAGGCCGATCGACATGCCTGCATCGCGCGCGGCATGCTGCGCCGTCGCGAGGCCCTCGCGCGCGAGCCACTGCAGGAACACGTGAAACGCCACCTCGTCGCGATGTTCACGCGCGCAGCGTTCGACGTGCGGCGACTCGGGTGCGCGCACGTCGGCCGGCCAGCGGCGCCAGTCGTCGCCATGCTCGCGGCGCAGGCGGGCATGCAGCATCTCGAAGCACGCATGATGTTCGAGCGGCGCGCCGCCCGCGTCGCGGAACGCGTCCAGCGACGCGCGTTGCATCGGGCTCAGCCACCGGTCGCGCTGCGCGAACAGAAACCGCAGAACCCGCAGGCGGGCGCGCACCGCCGGTGCCCACGCGACGAGCTGCTGCGACTCGCGGCGCGCGAAGCCGGCCGACAGTGCCAGGGACACCACCGCTTCACGTACGGCGTGCGTGCCGCAACACATGGCCGGATCGACGTAAGCGACGTTGTACCAGTTGCGGTTCGACGGCGAATAGGGGCTGTACTGCGCAGGACGCGCCGCGAACATCGCATGGACCGGGCTCACGGCGAGCGCTTGAGCCCCGAGCGGTGCCGCCGCGCGCGCCAGGTCGGCCAGCGCGCCGTAGTCGCCGAGTCCGCCGTCATGCTCGTGCCGCAGGCTATAGAGCTGCACCGCCAGGCCCCATTCGCGCGCACGCTGCGGCAACTCATGGCAGCGCGGTGGCGCGACGGCGACCGTCAGGTGGCTGTCGCCGATTTCGAGGCCGTGATAACCGGGCCGGGTGAGCGGCGGCAGCCGCGGTGCGTCGCCTCCGGCGCCCGCGGCGACGTGGCCGTCGTGCGTGCCGCCGTCTTCCCAATGGAGCCGATAGCGCATGCGGCCTCGCCCGCCGAGCCAGGGCAGCGAAGCCGGTTCGCCACAGCGCGCGATCAGCAACGGCGGCGCGTCGACGACGCGTGCCGCGTCGTGCAGCCGCGCCGCGCTGTCGCCGCATTGCCGGGCCGTCATGCACGGCAGGCCGAACGCCGACAGAACGGCGCGCAACGTATCGGCCTCGACGTGGCGTGCATGGCCGGCGGCATCCTGCCAGTCGATCGCGATGCCGGCCTGCCGGGCCAGATTCGCAAGGGCGTCGGCAGAGGCGTTCATGCCGGCGCCTCCAGCCATGCGACGCAACTGGCCGGCGCCAGCATGCCGGCCGCGAGCCGCATCGCCGCGTCGTCGGGTGTGCTGCACAGCACCGTGCCCGCCGGCATTGCGGTGCAGCTGACGGCTTGCCCGTGCAGGTTCACGCACAGGGTCAGCGCGGCGCCATCGTTCATGCGCCAGCGCGCCCGCACGGCGCCGGCGCCGATCGCCTCGGCGCCGAGCGCGCGGGTGCCGGGCAGGCGCGGCACGAGCATCGCGCGTCGCGTAGCCAGCAAGGTCCGGTACCAGGCCAGCCATGCGGCGTGCCCCGGCGTGTTCGCGTCGTCCGGCGTCGGGCACGAGCGTGTGAACGTGCCGATATCGTTCGGGTCGGGAATCGCCGCACGCGCCGCCGGGTCGGCAAACGCGCGCTGGTGCGCGAACTCGGTGCGCCGGCCTTCGCGCACCGCGTCGGCCAGTGCGTCGTGGTAATCGGTGAAGTACAGGAACGGCTGCGTGCAGCCCCATTCCTCGCCCATGAACAGCAACGGGATCTGCGGCGACAGGAGCAGCAGCGCGACAGCCGCGCGCAGCGCCCGCGGGTCGCACAGTGCCGTCAACCGTTCGCCGTGGGCGCGGTTGCCGACCTGATCGTGATTCTGCAGGAACGTCACGAACGCAGTCGCCGGCAGCCACGCGCTCGGTTCGCCGCGCTGGCGCGCGAGGCGCGCGACCCGCTCGCCCTGGAACGCAAACCCGTCGGCGAGGCAACGTGCCAGTCGCGCGGCCGGGGCCTTTGCGAAGTCGCCGTAATAGCCGTCATGCTCGCCGGTCAGCAGCACGTGGATCGCATTGTGCGCGTCGTCGTTCCATTGCGCAGTGAAATCGTGCGCGAGCAGGCTCGCCCGGTTGTCCTCGTTCTCGAGCACGAGGTGGATGTGCCGGCCCGGCTCGCGCCGCGCCGTCTCCGAGCGAACCCGGCGGGCCAGGTCGACGAGAAACGACGTGTCGCCGATCGCATGGACGGCATCGAGGCGCAGGCCGTCAAAGCGGTATTCGAACAGCCAGTACAACGCGTTCTCGATGAAGAATTCGCGTACGGCCGGTTGACTGAAATCGATCGCGTCGCCCCACGGCGTGCGTCGCGACGCGTCGAAGAACGAGGCAGCCAGGCGGCCCATGACGTTGCCGTCCGGGCCGAAATGGTTGTAGACGACATCGAGGAACACCATCAGGCCGAGACCATGCGCGTCGTCGATCAGTGACTTCAGCGCGTCGGGCGAACCGTAGGCGGCTGAAGGCGCGAACGGCAGCACACCGTCGTAACCCCAGTTGCGCGTGCCGCCGAAGGTGGCGACGGGCATCAGCTCGATTGCCGTCACGCCAAGCTCGGCAAGCCGCGGCAGTTGCGCGGCGACGCCCGCATATCCGCCCAACGCGCCGGCGTGCAGTTCGTACAGCACCGTCTCGTGCCAGGGCCGGCCCTGCCAGGCGGTGTGGCGCCAGCGGAACGCGCCGGCGTCGACGACAATGCTCGCGTCGTGCGGGCCGCCGTCCTGCGCGCGCGAGGCCGGGTCGGCCAGTGCCGTCCCGTCCGCGAGCAAGTAGCGGTAGCGCGTGCCGGCGGCGCAGGCGAGCACGGCCTCGTGCCAGCCGTCGGCCTGCGCTGTCATCGGCACGCGGGCCCGGCCGTCGACGGCGAGCATCACCGCCGGGTGGCCCGGCGCCCACAGGCGAAAGCGCGCGGTGCCGTCGGCTTGCAGCGCGGCACCGAATGGCAGCGGATGGCGACAGGTGCGGGGCATCATGCGGTTTCCCCGCTGTCGGGCGCGGGCGGCGGCGCGGCGTCGCCGGAAGGCGCCGCTGTCGCTCGAGCCTGATCTTCCGGTGGTGTGGCCGGTATGGTCGGTGCGTCCGGCGTGGCCTCAGGCGGGTGCTGATCGTTGCGGACGCAGCCAGTCACGATCGCCACGCTATGCGCGGCGATCTCGATGGCCGGCCCATGGATCGCGTGCGGCAGGGCCTCGGGTTTGGCGGTGCCGATTTCCATGCGCCAGTGAGCGCCGGGCGGCGGCAGCGTGAACGACAGCGATATGCCGGCGCCGTTCATGAGCCACAACGCCAGATCGATATCGCCGCGCGCGTTGCGCGCTGCGCGCCGCAGTACGAGCGCGCGGCCCTCGGGGTTGTGCCAGTCGTCAGGTGTCAGTTCGATGCCGCGCTCGTCGAACCAGGCGGTGCCTTTGAGGTCCGGCGCGACGTCCCTCGCATCGTGCACGAATTGCTTGACGCGCAGCAGCGGCATCGCGCGCCGCAGCGCCGTCGCGCGTGCCACGAACGCCGTCAGCGCCGCGCCTTCGGGCGATGCGGCCTGGTTCCAGTCCAGCCACGACAGCGGGCTGTCCTGGCAGTACGCGTTGTTGTTGCCCTCCTGGGTGCGGCCGAATTCGTCTCCGGACAGCAGCATCGGCGTGCCGCTCGCGAGCACGTTGGTCAGCAGCAGCGAGCGCAACACTCGGGCGCGCAGCGCACGGATGGCCGGGTCGTGCGTCGGGCCCTCGACACCCCAGTTCGCACTGAAACTGTCCGGTGTGCCGTCGTGGTTGTTCTCGCCGTTTGCTTCGTTATGCTTATGCGCGTAAGCGACCAGGTCCGCCAGCGTGAAACCGTCATGCGCGGTGACGAAATTGATCGAGGCCCAAGGCTTGCGATGGCGGCGGTCGAACACGTCGGCCGACGCAAGCAGGCGGGCCGCGAGCTCGGGTCGCACACCCCTGTCGCCGCGCCAGAAGCGCCGTACCGTGTCGCGGAAGTGCCCGTTCCATTCGGCAAAGCCGGGTGGATGGTTGCCGAGCTGGAAGCCGCCCGGGCCGACGTCCCACGGTTCGGAAATCAGCTTCAGGCGCGACAGCACGGGATCCTGCAGGATCGCGTCGAAAAAGCCCGCGCCCGGATCGTAGCCCTTGCTCTCGCGGCCGAGCGTGACGCCGAGATCGAAGCGGAATCCGTCGACGTGGAGCGTTGCGACCCAGTAGCGCATCGAATCCATCACCATTTGCAGCACGCGTGGATGCGACAGGTTGAGCGTGTTGCCGCAGCCCGTATCGTTGATGAAGCGGCGCTCGTCGCCGGGCACGAGGCGGTAATAGCTGGCGTTGTCCAGACCGCGCCACGAGATGGTCGGCCCGAGTTCGTTGCCTTCGCAGGTGTGGTTGTACACCACGTCGAAGATCACCTCGATGCCGGCCGCGTGGAGGCTGCGTACGGCGTGGCGCATTTCATCGAGCCTGCCGCTGGCGAGGTACGACGGCTCGGGCGCGAAGAAGGCCATCGTGTTGTAGCCCCAGTAGTTGCGCAGCCCGCGTGCAAGCAGGAAGCGGTCCTGCATGAACGCATGCACGGGCAGCAGCTCGATCGCGGTGATGCCGAGGCGCTGCAGATGTTCGATCACCCGCGGCAATGCGAGCGCTGCGAAGGTGCCCCGCGATGGCCCGTGCAGCACGTCGAGTTGCTTCGTCAGCCCGCGCAGGTGCGCCTCGAGGATGACGGTATCGTCCCACGGCACGTGCGGCCGGTCCGGATCGTCCCAGTGCGCGCTGTCGTCGACCACCACCGCCTTCGGCATCGCGGGCGCGCTGTCGCGCCGGTCGAACGAAAGATCGGCGCGATGCGACGCGACACGGTAGCCGAACAGCGCATCGGACCACCGCAGCCTGCCTGTGAGCTGCCTCGCGTACGGATCGAGGAGCAGCTTCGCCGGGTTGAAGCGGTGGCCGTGCGCAACGTCGTAGGGGCCGTAGGCGCGATAGCCGTAGGCGAGGCCGGGGCCCGCGCCGGGCAGGTAGCCATGCCAGACCTCGTCGGTGCATTCGGGCAGGGTCATGCGCGCCAGCTCCTTGCCGCCGCTCTCGTCGAACACGCACAGGTCGATACGCGAAGCGTTGGCCGAGAAGACGGCGAAATTCACGCCGAGGCCGTCCCAGCGCGCGCCGAGCGGCGCCGCCACACCGGGCAGGAGACGGTCGGCAAAGCGCGCCATCGGCTTACTCCTCCTGGAGGAGCAACACGCAGGCCAGCGGCGGCACCGTCAGGCTCAGCGAGGCGGGCAGGCCATGGCTCGGTTCCGGCACGGCCGTCACGCCGCCCTGGTTGCCGATGCCGCTGCCGCCGTAGCAGGTCGCGTCGCTGTTGAGGATTTCGCGCCAGCGGCCGGGCCGCGGCACGCCGACGCGATAGCCGAAGCGTGGCACCGGCGTCAGGTTGAGCGCGACCAGCACCTGGCCGGGCGCATCGCACGCGCCGCTACGGCGCAGGAACACGAACACGCTGTTGTCGCGGTCGTCGCCGACGACCCACGCGAAGCCGTCGGCTTCGGTGTCGCGCGCATGGAGCGCGGTGATGCCGCGATAGCAGCGGTTCAGGTCGCGCACGAAACGCTGCACGCCCTGGTGGTCCGCATCGTCGAGCAGGTGCCAGGCCGGCGACGCGTCGTGGTTCCATTCGGTATCCTGACCGAACTCGCCGCCCATGAACAGCAGCTTCTTGCCCGGATGCGCCCACATGAAGCCCAGATAGGCGCGCAGGCCGGCGAAGCGCTGCCAGCGGTCGCCGGGCATGCGGCCGAGCAGCGAGCGCTTGCCGTGGACGACTTCGTCGTGCGACAGCGGCAGCACGAAGCGCTCGGCAAACGCGTACATGAGGCCGAAGGTCATCTCGTCATGGTGATAGCGCCGGTAGATCGGGTCACGCGACATGTACTGGAGCGTGTCGTGCATCCAGCCCATGTTCCATTTGTAGCTGAAACCGAGCCCGCCGGCGGCCACCGGTGCGCTCACGCCGGGCCACGCGGTCGATTCCTCGGCGAAGGTCGCCGCGCCCGGACACCGTTCGGCGACGACCGTATTGAAACGCCGCAGGAACGCGATGGCTTCGAGGTTTTCGCGGCCGCCGTGAATGTTCGGCACCCATGCGTCCGCGGCGCGGCTGTAGTCGCGGTACAGCAACGATGCAACGGCGTCCACGCGCAGGCCGTCGACGTGATAGCGCGTCAGCCATTCGAGCGCGCTGGCCAGCAGAAAATTCGCGACTTCGTTGCGGCCGAGGTTGTAGATCAGCGTCTGCCAGTCCTGGTGAAAGCCTTCGCGCGGATCGGCGTGCTCGTAGAGCGCGGTGCCGTCGAACTGCATCAGGCCGTGCGGATCGGTCGGGAAGTGCGCCGGCACCCAGTCGAGAATCACGCCGATGCCGGCGCCATGGCAGCGGTCGACGAAACGGGCGAACGCAGCCGGCTCGCCGAGGCGTGCCGTCGGCGCGAACAGGCCGAGCGGCTGGTAGCCCCACGAACCGGTGAACGGATGTTCGGAGAGCGGCAGGAATTCGATGTGCGTGAACCCCATGTCGGCGACGTACGGGATCAGCCGGTCGGCCAGCTCGTCCCAATGAAGGTGGCGCGCGCCGTCGTCCGGATCGCGCAGCCATGAACCGGCATGAACCTCGTAGATCGACAGCGGGGCGTTGGCGGCCTGGCGCTGCGCGCGGGTCGCGAGCCACGCGTGGTCGCTCCAGGGGAACGGCGCGGGGTCGGCCACGCGCGATGCGGTGGCCGGCGGCAGCTCCGCGGCGCGCGCGACGGGGTCGGCCTTCAGGTGGAGCAGGCCGCCGTGCGGGCCGATCAGCTCGTACTGGTAGCGCTCGCCGACGCCGAGGCGCGGCACGAACAGTTCCCAGACCCCGGCGTGATGGCGCAGGCGCATCGGATGACGGCGGCCGTCCCAGTTGTTGAAGTCGCCCACCACCGACACGCGCCGCGCGTTCGGCGCCCACACGGCGAAACGCACGCCCGGCGTGCCATCGATCGTCATCGGCTGCGCGCCGAGGCAGGCGCCGAGCTCGAGATGCCGGCCTTCCGCGAGCAGGTGCAGGTCGAGGTCACCGAGCAGCAGGCCGAACGCGTACGGATCCTCGGACACCTGCTCGGTGGCCGGCCAGCGCACGCGCAGCCGGTACGCAGGCGCGGCGGCGGCCTGGCCGTTTTCCGGCAGGATGCCGACGAACAGGCCGTCGGGGTGCGCATGCACCGTCGGCACGCGGATGTCGCCGTCGAGCTCGAGCGACACCGCGTGCGCGCCGGGCAGAAACGCGCGCACGAGCCAGCGGCCGTCGACCCGATGCGGCCCGAGCAAAGCGAACGGATCGGCATGGCGCCCGCCGATCAGGGCTTGCAGGCTCTCCGAGCAGAGCCCGGCGAGCGGATCGGAGCGGTCCTCAGCCACGCGGAGCCTCCCCATGTCTGGCAAGCAGCCGGCGGGCGAGCTCGGTCATCCCGCGCAGCGGCACCGGCACCCATGCCGGACGATTCCGGAATTCGTAGACGATCTCGTACGCGGCCTTTTCGAGCAGGAACGCATCGAGCAGGGCCGTGCGACCTGCGCCCTCGGCCAGGCCGGGCGGCGCCGTGCCGACGGCGGCGCGGTACGCGTCGAGGAATGCCGTGGCGGCGCGATCCATCGCATCGCGCAGGAACGCATCGCGGCGCGCCAGCAGCGGCTGCGGCATCTGCTCGCCGCTACCGGCGACGGCATAGCCGACATAGTCGAGCGAGCGCAACAGGCCGGCCACGTCGCGCAGCGGGCTGGCCTTTGCGCGCCGCTCGGCGAGCGGCCGCACCGGCTCTCCCTCGAAATCGATCAGGCAGGCATCGCCCTGCACCACCAGCACCTGGCCGAGATGGAAATCGCCGTGGATGCGTTGGCACGACGTGCCGACGCCATCCCGGCACAGCCGCTCGGCCAGCGCCAGCAGGGGCGCACGCTGATCGACGAGTCGCCGCGCCAGTTGCGCCGTCGCCTTGTCGTTCCATTGCCGGTGGTGCGCGAGCAGATCGAGCGCGTCGTTGACCTGGGCCCGGACACGGGCGGCCCAGACCGCGCAGTCGTCCGGCGTTGCCCGTCGCGGCGCGAAGTCCTGATGCTCGCTCGGCCGGGCGAGCACGGCGTGCATTTCGCCGAGGCGCCGCCCGACCACGCCGGCAAAGCGCGTGTACTCGGCGGTCTCGTCGTCGGATGCGTCGTCGATGTCGGTGTCGTGCGACAGTTCCTCGGTCAGGCGGGTCAGCGTCTCGAACGCCCAATCCCACGCGTTGCCCTGGTTTTCGACGAAAGCCTGCAGAATGGCGAGGGTGTGCGGCGCGCCGGCGGCATCGCGGCGGCGCACTTCGCCGAGCCACGCCGGCGCGTTGGCGAACCCGTGCTCGCTCAGGTAGCGGCCCATTTCCGCCTCGGGGTGCACGCCCGCGACAACGCGGCGCACGAGCTTCAGCGCAAGCGCGTGACCGATCGACAGCGTGCTGTTGGTCTGCTCGGCGGCGATCCAGTTGATCTCGGCATCGGCACCATACATGTCGGCCGCGAGCGCGGCCGATGCGTCGCATTCGATCATGCCGCCATCGGCATGGCCGCCGACGGGCAGGCGCGCCTGCCTGCGCATCGCGTCGCACAGCGCACGCGCGAACGGCGCGACGGCGAACGCGTCAGTCAGGAAGCCGACCTGCGGCCCGCACCGGATGCGTGCCAGCGCGAGCTGTCCCGGCAGCGGCGGCATGCCCGGTTGATCCCACGCGATCGATAGCGGCAGCAGATAGCGCTCCGTGGCGGTCTTTCCATCCGTCTCGACGTCGCTTTCCACCTCGCACAGGAACGTCGGCGCCGGCGTGCCTTCGAGCGCCGTGATGGATGCCAGGTGAGTGCGATGCAGCTTGCCGTTCTTGGAGGCGAACCAGCGCCGCTTCGGCAGGTACTGCGGCAGCGCCTTCTGCTCGAGCGCCTGGCGGTGCGCGCCGCTGAGCACCGGCTCGCCGGCCCGCCAGACCAGGGTGATGAACTCCGGCAGCTGCTCGGACGGCTCGGCGTTCCACCGCGGCGCCTGCGTATCGTCGCTGAGCTCGAACCAGTAGAAGCCGTACGGCGGCAGGGTCAGCAGGTAGGTCAGTTGGCCGATCGACGGAAACGCCGAGCCGCCGAGCAATTCCACCGGCGTGCGCCGCGCAAAGCGCGAAAGATCGAGCTCGACCGCCTGCGAAGCGCGCGACAGATTGGCCACGCACAGCAGCGGCGGATCGTTCTCGTATTCGCGCAGGTAGGCGAGCACCTTGCGGTTGACCGGCTGCAGGAACTCGATCGAGCCACGCCCGAACGCCTGGTGGTTGCGCCGCGTGGCGATCAGGCGCCGCGTCCAGTTCAGCAGCGAGTGCGGATCGCGGGTCTGGCTCTCGACATTGACCGACTCATAGCCGTACAGCGCCCCCTGGATCGCCGGCAGCGTCAGTTGCTCCGGATCGGCGCGCGAAAACCCGCCATTGCGGTCGAACGACCATTGCATCGGCGTGCGCACGCCGTCGCGGTCGCCGAGGTGAATGTTGTCGCCCATGCCGATCTCATCGCCGTAGTAGATCACGGGTGTGCCGGGCATCGACAGCAGCAGGCTGTTCATCAGTTCGATGCGGCGGCGGTCGCGCTCGAGCAGCGGCGCCAGGCGGCGCCGGATGCCGAGATTGAGACGCGCGCGCCGGTCGGTCGCATAAACCTCCCACAGATAGTCGCGCTCGCTGTCGGTCACCATCTCGAGCGTCAGCTCGTCATGATTGCGCAGGAAGATCGCCCACTGGCACGTCGACGGGATCTGTGGGGTCTGCCACAGGATGTCGGTGATCGGGAACCGGTCCTCGCGCGCGATCGCCATGTACATGCGCGGCATCAACGGAAAATGGAACGCCATGTGGCATTCGTCGCCGCTGCCGAAATACTGCTGCACGTCCTCCGGCCACTGGTTGGCCTCGGCGAGCAGCATGCGGTTCCGGTAGCGCGCATCCAGATCGGCGCGCATGCGGCGCAGTATGTCGTGCGTCTCGGGCAGGTTCTCGTTCGAGGTGCCTTCGCGCACGACCAGGTAAGGCACGGCGTCGAGGCGCAGGCCATCGACGCCGAGGTCGAGCCAGAAATGCATCACGGCGAGCACTTCCTTGACCACCTGCGGGTTGTCGAAGTTGAGGTCGGGCTGGTGCGAGTAGAAGCGATGCCAGAAGTACGCGCCGGCGACGTCGTCGTAGGACCAGTTCGAGACTTCGGTGTCGACGAAGATCACGCGCGTGCCGGCGTACTCGCGGCCGGTGTCGGACCAGACGTAGTAGTTGCGATGCGACGAGCCGGGCTTCGCGCGGCGCGCGCGCTGGAACCACGGATGCTCGTCGGACGTATGGTTGATGACGAGCTCGGTGATCACACGGATGCCGCGCGCGTGCGCGGCCGCGATCAGGCGCTTCATGTCGGCGCGCGTGCCGTAGTCGGCGTGCACGTCGCGATAGGCGGAGATGTCGTAGCCGTCGTCGCGGCGCGGCGATGGATAGAACGGCAGCAGCCAGATCGCGTCGACGCCGAGCTCGGCGATGTAGTCGAGCTTGGCCAGCAGCCCGGCGATATCGCCGATGCCGTCGTTGTTGGCGTCGAAGAACGACTTGACATGCAGCTGGTAGATCACCGCGTCCTTGTACCAGAGCGGATCGGCGGTGAGGCGTTCGAAGTACGGTTCTCGTTTCATGGCGAGGCCTCGCGGTCAAGCGGGCGCACGGCCCAGATCGCGTATGGAGCGTCAGGCGCCAGCCGCATATGCTGGCGCTTGCCGTGGAAGGTCATGCGTGTGCCGTCGAGCAGGTTTTCCGCGGCCAGCGCGGCATCGTCGGGCAGACCCCACTCCCAGAGCGGCACCTCGAAGTCGGCTTCGTGCGTGGCGAACGGGTCGAGATTGATCGCCGCAAGCACGACGTCATCGCGACGCGGCGTGGCCTTGGCGAAGTACAGGATGTGCGGGTCGAACGCGTTGTAGAACGTCACCCCGCGATGCGTGTGCAGGGCCGGATGCGCGCGCCGGATACGGTTGAGCTGCGCGATCTCCTGCGTGATGTTGCCGGGCCGATGCCAGTCCCACGCGCGCAGCTGGTACTTCTCCGAATCGAGATATTCCTCGCGGCCGGCCAGCGCCGCCGATTCGCACAGTTCAAAACCGCTGTAGACCCCCCAAAGCCCCGAGAGCAGCGCCGCTAGCGCGGCGCGGATCAGGAAGCCGGGCCGGCCGCTCGTCTGCAGGAACACCGGATTGATGTCGGGCGTGTTGACGAAGAAATGCGGCCGGAAGTACGCGGCAATATCGGGCCGGGTCAGCTCGCTCAGGTAGTCGATGAATTCCTGTTTCGAATGGCGCCACGTGAAGTACGTGTAGGACTGCGAGAAGCCGATCTTGGCGAGCCGGTACATCATCTTCGGCCGCGTGAACGCTTCGCTCAGGAAGACCACCTCGGGATGATCCGCGCGCACCGTCGCGATCAGCCATTCCCAGAACGGCAGCGGCTTGGTATGCGGGTTGTCGACGCGAAACAGCGTGACGCCATGCCCGATCCAGAACAGCACGACGTCGCGCAGCGCGAGCCACAGGCCCGGCATCGCGTCGTCCGTGTAGAAATCGACGTTGACGATGTCCTCGTATTTCTTCGGCGGGTTCTCCGCATAGCGCAGCGAGCCGTCGGGGCGCCAGTCGAACCAGCCCGGATGGGAGACGAGCCACGGGTGATCGGGCGAGCATTGCACGGCGAAGTCGAGCGCGAGGGCCAGGCCGTGCGCGTGCGCCGCCTCGTTCAGGCGCCGGAAATCGTCGAACGTGCCCAGTGCCGGGTGAAGCGCGTCGTGGCCGCCTTCGCCGGCGCCGATCGCATACGGGCTGCCGGGGTCGCCGGGTGCCGCGGACTTGCTGTTGTTGCGACCCTTGCGGTGCTTCGTGCCGATCGGATGGAGCGGCGGAAAATAGAGCACGTCGAAGCCCATCGCGCGGATCGCCGGCAGGCGTGCGATCACGTCGTCGAAGGTGCCATGACGGGACGGATCGTTGCTTTGCGAACGCGGGAACAGTTCGTACCAGCTCGCGAAGCCGGCCAGCGCGGGCTCGACATCGACAGGCTGCGGCGGCAGGTGGCGCAATACGTGCGGGCGCACGCGTGCGGCGGACACCGCGTCGGCCAATGCCGGGGCGGTCAGCGCCGAGAGCGTCCGCCCGGCATCGAGCGTATCGTCGACGCGGCTCGCACGCTCGAGCGCCAATCGCGCACGGGCGGTGACAGCGTGTCGTGCGATGTCGGCAAGCATCAGCGCGCCTTCGCGCAGCTCGAGCGAGATGTCCTGCCCGGCATCGGCCTTCTTGCGGACTTCGCGGCACCAGTTGACGTACGGATCGCGCCACGCCTCGATCGTGAATTCGTGGCGGCCGATCCGGTCCGGCCGGAATTCGGCGGTCCAGCGGTCATTGCCGAGCGGCGCCATGTCGATTTCGTGCCAGTCGGCCACGTCGGCCGGCCGCCACAGCAGCACGGCCGACGGCACGTCGTGCCCGTCGATCACGATGTCGGCCTCGACGCGAACCGCTTCGCCGGCGACACACTTGACCGCAAAGCGGCCATTGTCCACGGCGGGCGTGATCGCATCGATGAAGAGGCGCGGGGCGCGCACGGCGTCTTCTGCGACCCGCACGGCCTTGCCGGCGGCATGGCCGTCGCGTTGCGCGCGCGCGGCGCGGCTGGTTACCGGCGCCGGGCGCGTGGCGCGCCACGCACGCACTTCGCCGGGCGCCAGCCTCAGCGTGTCGACCGGCTGCGGCGAACCGACCGGCGTGTCATCGTCGTCGAGCGGCTGCACATGCGTGCAGTCGTGCCACGACCAGCCGGTCGCGTCGATCGACGCGGTGTCCGACAGACTGACGTTGGCGGCAACGAACCGCAGCAGTTCACGGCGCCGACGGTCGCCGGGCACGCGCGCGAGCATCGCGATCGGCGCTGACGGGCCGGCCAGCCGTTGCAGCGCGACGCCGCCGTCCACCTGCGCCATGGCGGCGGACCGGCGCGCGAGGCGGGCGTTCCCGCGTGCGATGGCGTCTGCGAAATCGCACTCGGCGGCCTGCCAGGCGGCATTCAGGTCGGCGGGCGTGCGTATGGCTCGCCAGAGCAGATCGGACCAGGCGAACTCCATTCCGGCCGGCATGAGAATGCCGTCACCGAGTTCGAAGGCGACGGCGAGTGCGCGCTGGCACGCCAGCATTCGGTGTCGGGGCGGCACGGCGTCGAGCGCGCGCGCGCCGAAAGGATCGTCGGCCAACGCGATGCGGCATGGGCTCGTTGCCAGGTCCGCATGCTCGTCGAGCAGCCATGCGGCACGCAAATCCCACCAGCACGACGACAGGAACACGCCGTCAAAGCTCGCGTCGGCGGTATCGATCATGCGCGCGCGAGACAGGCCCGGCGTCCATGCAAAGAACGCCGTGCCCGGCCGCGTGCCGCGCACGCGTGCCAGGCGGTCGGACCATGTCGCAATCGGCACGGCGTCGACGCCGCGCAGGCAGAAGCCGGAGATGCCGTACCCGGCCAGGGCGATCAGGCGCCGGGTCAGGTCGTCGCCATGCGGCGCAGCCGGGGTCTCGGGCGGCGGTGCCGCGGCCGGCAGCGCGCGGCGGGGGTCGGGCAGCGGACCCGCAGCGGATGCGCCGTCGACAGCGAATGACGGCGCAACGGAAGTTGCCTGGCGCTCGATCACGAGATCCAGCGCCAGGCCGTTGGCCCGTGCGGCGTCGGCGTAAGCGGCGAGCGGCTCGGCGGGATCGCACAGGGTCGTGCCGCACGTCTCGAATGTTGTCAGGATGCGCGAGAAGCCCATCTCGGCGGCACGGCGGACGCACTGCAGCCACGCGTCCCGGCCCAACGCGAACGGAAGCGGCAGGCAGTAGATGCGGGGGGCATCGCGGGTCGTGCTTGGCAGGCGTGTCATCGGCGAGGATCTCCGGAGCGGATGGCAGTGGATGCGCGCAATATTCATGCCGCTGGCCCGGCTGCCGTCAGTCGGTCGATACCACGCCGACTGTGGCGGCGCGGCTTGGGACGTTGCCTCCTCAAATCGCAACCCGACCCGATGACAGTGCGGCATGGCTGCGGTCAGGATGGGAGCAACGCGCGATAGCGTCGTCAAGCGTCGAGGCACGCCAATTGCTGCAGGGGGGAAGTTTCGGTCAACCACGTCCGCGCCATGCGCCAGCGGCGGGTAGTGGAATGTGCGGCGCGTGGCGCGCTTTGCGTGCACGGTTCGCTTCGCCGTTGGGAAAAAGCTTCAATCGCTTGTAGAAAAGGGGCTTGCGCACGGGTGCTGACTTACCCTCAGGACCGGCGCAAGCGTGCTTCTACCGGTCGCGTGCCGCACACGCCTCGCCATGGTCCGCTCGGAAAGACAGAATACGTGTGCGCCCCGTGGTTGATGCGGCCCGCGACGCGGCGGTATCCTCGCCGCTCACGGACGCCTGTTTCGCGCAGTATCGCGAAACCGAAGCGTTGGGGCTGGGCGACGACGATTTGGCGGCGGTCGTCCGGGTGTTCGACGCGCGGCCGGCGGCGGGTTCGTCATGAGCGTCTCGACGTTCGGCCTGCCGGCTTTCGGCAAGGTTGCCATCGTGGGCGAGGAAATCGGGTTGTGCACGTTGCGTCCCTCCGCGCCCGATTTCCCCGACTCAACAACGAAGGTTTCGCATGATCGTCAATACGAACAACACTGAGCATTACACGTGGAGGGAGGTCTGCGACGGATGGATCCTGTCGAAGTCGCCCGATCTGCTGGTCATCGAAGAGCGGATGCCGGCGGGTACGAACGAGCGCCGGCATTTTCATTCGAAGGCGAAGCAGTTTTTCTACGTGCTGTCGGGGGATCTCACGATGGAGATCGAAGGAAAGATCCACGTCGTTCCGCCGATGAGCGGGATCGAGATTGCGCCGGGCAAGCTGCATCAGGCGCGCAACGATTCCGGCGCGGACGTGCGCTTCCTGGTCATGTCGACGCCTTCGACGCGGGGAGACCGCACCGATATCGATGGTTGAAATCGAACGGGCGGAGAACATTGGTGGATCGCGTTTGCGTTGAATTTCCCGCTACGCGATCAGCGCGAAGGACGGCGTCGGAGGGTTCGGGTGTCGGAGCGCAGGCCCGGATATCGCGCCCGACTACGCGCGCCGATCCGCAGGCTCCGACACCGGCCGCCTTCAGAACAGATGCCGGATGCCGGCCATCACGCCAAGCTGCCCGACGCCGGCGGCGGGCGTCGTGCCGCCGCCTCCGGAGCTCAGGCTGTAACGGGCTTTCGCGCTGTTCCACAAGTACGAGCCCTGCAGGTAGACGGCGGTCGCCTTCGATAGGAAGTAAGTGCCGCGCAACGTGGTCATGGTCGCTCGCGTGTCCTGCTTGGAGTCGATAATCCGGAACACTTCGCCGTCGAGCAGCGCAGCAGGGGTGACCTGATACGACGCACCGGCGAAGAACAGGTCCGATCGCACATCGGGCACCGCCGGCGACACGGTCTCGACATGGCGTCCCACCCATCCGGCGCCCAGTTTTACCGGCCCCAACTGTCCATAGCCGCTCACCTGCATGCGGATATCCTTGTCGCCGGCGTCGGTCAGCGCGAACGGCGCGACACCGTTGAAGAAGTTGGCAGCAGCGCCGGTGCCGCCGCGCTGTTCGTCGTAGGCCGCGGACACGCCGAACGATTGCGCGTCGTACTTGACCATCGCGCTCCACTGGCGGCACTGCGTGAAGTGTCCGGCAACCTGACCGGCACACGTTCCTTGTCCCGGCGAGTTGCCGGTGCCGGCGGAATCCCGGCCGAACGAATAGGTCGCGCCGAGCGTCAGCCCGCGAAAGGTGCCCTTGTACGCGATCGTGTTGTCGCTGCGCGCGTTCGGAATGTACGCATCGAGCGACGCGCTGCCGTAGATGTCGGGGCCGAGGATGTCGGAATCCGCGAGGCCCCAGAACGTCATCGAATACTGCCGCCCGAACGACACGGTGCCCCAAGGCCCTTGCAGGCCGACCCACGCCTGGCGGCCGAACAGGCGGCCGCCTTGCCCGAGATCGCCGCCCCTCGGATTGAAACCGCTTTCGAGCTGGAACACGGTCTTCAATCCGCCGCCGAGATCCTCCGTTCCCCGCAGTCCCCAGCGCGACGGCAACTCGCCGGTGATGCCCGGCATGCGTATCACCTTGTCGCCTGCCGCGTTCGCATGCGATACGTATTCGATGCCGGTGTCGATCACGCCGTACAGCGTGACGCTGCTTTGCGCGAACGCCGGCACGGTCAGCATGCCGAGTCCGCCGATCATCCATTTCGAGAACTTCATGTGTCTCCGCTCCGTTTAACGGTTGAATGTTGTTGTGTGCGCCGGGTCGGCGTCGTTTTCTGTTCGTGAGGAATGCGTATAAACGAGGCTGCCTATGTCTTCCGGAAATTCCTGAGTCGTCGCTTGCCCCGGAAGGCTGTCAGCCGCGTTGCCTGAATGGGTGCGTTGATATGGCGGTGGCGCAGACGTGCGCCGCCACCGACGTTTTGCCGGCGGCCGATGGCGACGCTTGGTAGACTGCGTGAATCGACATCAGTCGACCCATGCGCGCGCCGCCAGCCGATGCAGCTGCATCACGCAACCGCCTGCCGGGCTTCGATCGCGCGTGCCTGCCGTCCGCACGCAAGGATCGACAACGACGCGACGGCGGCGGGCACCGCAACGATCGCGAACAGCACCGTAAACCCGATGTCGGCCGCGAGCAGCGCGCCCCCGACGAGCGCGCCGACCACGGACCCGAGGCGGCCGATGCCGAGCGCCCAGCTGATCCCGGTCACGCGGCTCGCGGTCGGATAGTAGCGGGCCGCATACGCGTTGGCGCCGATCTGCGAGCCGCTGATGCAGAAGCCGACGCCCGTGACCGCGGCGGCCAGAAGCGTGCCGGTCGCGATGCCGGTCGCAACGAGAAAGACCGCGCCGCACGCATAGGCGACGGCAAGCACGACAGTCGGCCTGGCCTTGTCCATCAGGCGGCCGATGACCAGTGCGCCGATCGTTCCGCCGACCTGATACATCACGGCCACCTTGGAGGCGATCGCAAGCGGCATCCCGGAGCGATGAACCAGCGTCGGGAGCCAGTTGGTCAGCAGGTACACGACGAGCAGGCTCGAGAAGAACACGACCCAAAGCAGCAGCGTGCCCGAGCGGCATTCGCGCGCGAACAGCTGGCGAACGGGCGAGCCGGCTTGCGCGGCTTCATGCAGGACGAAGCGGGTGCCGTCAGGCACGGTGAGCGGCGCGATCTTGTGCAGCAGGCGCGCGATCCTGTCATGCTGCGCGTCGTTTCCGAGCACGAGGTAACGGACCGACTCGGGCAGCGCGGCTAGCATGACCGGGACCAGCATCAGCGGCAGCACGCCGCCGACGAGCAGGACGCTTCGCCAGCCGTGCGTCGGGATCAGCTCCGCCGCCACGATGCCGCCGAGACCCGAGCCCAGCGTGAATCCGCAAAACATCACGGTCGTCAGGAACGACTTCTTGCGCTCCGGGCAGTATTCGGACGTCAGCGCAATAGCGTTCGGCATCGCGCCGCCGAGGCCCAGGCCGGTGACGAAGCGCAGCGCGATCAGCAACTCGATGTTGGGCGCATACGCGGTCAGCAGGCTGGCGACGCCGAAGAACGCGACCGTCGCGATCAGCGTCTTGCGGCGGCCGATGCGGTCCGCGAGCGGCCCGAAGCACAGCGCGCCGGCCATCAGCCCGACCAGCCCCGAACCGAAGAGCGTGCCCAGCACGGCCGGCGAAAGATGCCACTCGCGGCTGAGCGCGGGCGCAATGAAGCCGACGCAGGCCGTATCGAAACCGTCGACCGCGACGATCGCGAAGCAGAGCAGCAGGATGCGCCACTGAAACAGGGATACGCGCTGGCTGTCGAGCCAGCTGCGGATGTCGAGCGTGCGTTGGGGGGATTGCATGTTTCGTCTCCAGACCGTGTCGGCTTTTTGTAGTGTCCGCAAGGTAGCGGCTTTCGCGACGCGGCGTCCATGCAGGCGCATGAATTTGCATCATTCACGGCGGTTATTTCGCTGTCGCGGTACGGCAGTCGAGCGCGCCCGGCGCGAAAGCCGGGCGTGTCGGCGTGACGCCATTCAGGCAGGAAGACGACGCCCGGCTAGATCGCGAACTCGTCGAACACGAGCTGACGCAGCCATTGATTGCCGGGCTCGCGGTGATTGCGCGCGTGCCACAGCACGTTGATCGTGATCTCGGGGATCTTGACCGGGCAGGGCGCGCTGACGAGGTCGAACGGCGCGAGCGTCCGGACCGCATACGCCTCCGGCACGACGGCAATCAGGTCGGTCGTGTGCAGGATGTGGCCGACGGCGACGAAATGCGGCACGCGAAGGTGAACGGTGCGCTGAACGCCCGCTCGCTGAATCGCGGCATCGACCATCCCGTGCCCCGTTCCCTCCGCGACAATCGACACATGCTCCGAGTCCAGGAACGCCTTCATCGTCATGCCGGTCCTGGCAAGCGGATGCCCGTTGCGGAACAGGCACACATACTTCTGACGAAACAGGCGCCGCTGGAAGAACCCCGTCTTGAGATCGGGCAGAAACCCGATCGCGAGATCCACGTTGCCGCGCTCCATCTCGTCACGAAGCGAGTCCGCCTGATTGCGGACGGTGCTGATCGACACGCCGGGCGCAACCTTGGCCAGCCGCTTCATCAGGCCCGGCAGAAAGTAAATCTCGCCGATGTCGGTCATCGCAATGGTGAACGCGCGCGTACTCGCCGCCGGGTCGAAGTGCGACGTGACGTTCAACGTGTTGTGGATCGTTCCCAGCGCGTAGGCAATCGGCTCCGCGAGCGTCTCGGCGAACGGCGTCGGCACCATGCCCTTCGAGGTCCGCAGAAACAGCTCGTCGCCGAGCACCTTCCTGAGCCGGTTCAGCGCATTGCTGATCGCGGGCTGCGAAATGCCGAGCGTGGCGGCAACGGCCGACACGCGCCGTTGCCGAAGCAACTCATTGAACACGACGAGCAAGTTGAGATCGATGTCCTGGAGTTCCACGCGTTGTCTCCTCCGATATGCGATGCATTATCACTGTCGGTGATGTTGCATATCAAGGTATTTCTATTTATCAATGATCGTTGCGGCGGCATCATGCGGACACAAGTTGAACAGCCCGGAGACGCTGGCCCCATGGAAGTTTCAATTCTGCCGCTTCAGCGAACGCTCGACGTGAGATCGGGCGACAACCTGCTCGACGCGCTGCGCCGCCACCAGATTCCCGTTTCGTACAGCTGCATGGCCGGGCGCTGCGGCACGTGCCGGTGCCGGATCGTGTCGGGCAACGTGCTCGTGACCGGCGCGGCCGACACGAACCAGCCGGCGGCCCACGGGCAATCGGTGCTCGCGTGCCAGGCGACGCTCGTCGACGACTGCGTGATCGAAATTCCCGAGGTCGACGAGATCGTCGTCCATCCGCCGAAGATCATCAAGACGACGGTGGCGGGCATCGAGGATCTTACGCACGACATCAAGCGCGTGCGCCTCGCATTGTCGAAGCCGTTCGAATTCTCGCCGGGGCAGTACGCGACGCTGCAGTTCACGCCGCAGCACATCCGCCCGTATTCGATGGCGGTGACCGCGAATGGCGACGAAGCGGAATTCCATATTCGCGTAGTGCCCGGCGGGCGCGTGACCCGCTACGTTGCGACGGAACTGAAACCGGGCGATGCCGTCCGCGTGAGCGGGCCGCTCGGCACCGCGTATCTGCGCCGCAAGACGTCCGACCCGGTCATCTGCATCGCCGGCGGGACGGGCCTCGCGCCGATCCTGTCGATTCTGCGCGGGATGGCGGAACACGCGATGGCCAATCCCGTGCATGTGTATTTCGGCGTGCGTTCGCCGCAGGACATCTACGGCGTCGCGTGGCTCGACGAACTGAAGGCGCGGCTGCCGAACCTGACCGCGCATGTCGTCGTGACCTCGTCGAACGCGCCCGGGCCCTGGCGCACGGGCGTCGTGACGGACGCCGTCAATTACGATTGGGACAGCCTGAAAGGCTGGCGCGCGTATGTCGCCGGGGCGCCGATCATGGTCGATGCCGCGTCGATCCTGCTGCGCCAGAAAGGCATTCGTCCCGAACACGTATACGCGGACGCATTTCATGCAAGCGGCGTGTGACATCCGCCGCTTGCGACGTTTTCCCCATCAGGAGACAAACCATGAGTGAGGCCCCCATTGCCTTCGTGCGGCCGAGCTGGAAGGACGACGGATCGAGCCGCGTGCCGTTCTGGGCATACACGGACGACGCCACCTATCGCCGCGAGCTCGAACGCTTCTTTTACTCGGGACACTGGTGCTACGTCGGCCTCGAGGCCGAGCTGCCGAATCCGGGCGACTTCAAGCGCACCGTCGTCGGCGAGCGCTCGGTGATCGTCACGCGCACGCAGGACGGCGACATTGCCGTGGTCGAGAACGTGTGCGCGCATCGAGGCGTGCGTTTCTGCCGCGAGAAGTTCGGCAACCGCAAGGACTTCACGTGTCCGTACCACCAATGGAACTACGACCTGAAGGGCAATCTCGTCGGCGTGCCGTTCCGTCGTGGCGTGAAGGCCGACGGCAAGATCAACGGCGGCATGCCGGCGGACTTCGATCCGAAGGCGCATGGCCTGACGAAGCTGAACGTCGCGCGCCGCAATGGCGTGATCTTCGCGTCGTTCGATCACGATCTGCCTTCGCTCGAAGTGTTCCTCGGGCCGACGATTCTCGGCTATTTCGACCGCGTGTTCGACGGCCGGAAACTGAAGATTCTCGGCTACAACCGGCAGCGCATCCCCGGCAACTGGAAGCTGATGCAGGAGAACATCAAGGATCCATATCACCCGGGGCTGCTCCATACTTGGTTCGTCACGTTCGGCCTCTGGCGCGCGGACAACAAGTCCGAGCTGAAGATGGACGCGCAATTCCGCCACGCCGCAATGATCTCGACGCGCGGCGCGGGCGGCAAGGGCGACGTCACGAGCGGCGTGTCGAGCTTCAAGGATCAGATGACGCTCAACGACAACCGCTTCCTGGACGTCGTGCACGAACCGTGGTGGGGCGCGCCGACGGCCGTGATGATGACGCTGTTCCCGAGCGTGATCATCCAGCAGCAGGTCAACTCCGTTTCGACGCGCCACATTCAGCCGAACGGGCACGGGTCGTTCGATTTCGTGTGGACGCATTTCGGCTTCGAAGAGGATGACGAATCAATGACGCGCCGGCGCCTGCGGCAGGCGAATCTGTTCGGGCCGGCGGGATTCGTTTCCGCGGATGACGGCGAGGTCATCGAATTCTCGCAGGAGGGTTTCGAACAGAAGCCGTTCCACCGGACCATCGTGGAACTCGGCGGGCGCGACGTCGCGGACGCCGACCACATGGTCACCGAAACACTGATTCGCGGCATGTACGACTACTGGCGCCGCGTGATGGAGGTCTGAGATGACGGATTTCGAAACGTACCAGCAGATACTCGCGATCTATGCGGATTACGCATCGGTCGTCGACAACAACGAATGGGACAAGTGGCCGGCGTTCTTCACCGACGACTGCGTGTACAGAATCCAGCCCCGCGAGAACTTCGACCGTGGTTTTCCGCTCGCGACGCTCGCGTTCGAAAGCAAGGGGATGCTGAAGGACCGCGTGTACGGGATGACCGAAACGATCTTCCACGACCCGTACTACCAGCGTCATGTGGTGGGCATGCCGCGCATCCTGCGCGACGACGGCGAGCGGATCGACGCGGAAGCCAACTATGCGGTGTTCAGGACGAAACCGGATGAACTGACGACGGTGTTCAACGTCGGGCGCTACGTCGATACGATCCGCCGGACGCCGGACGGGCTCAGGTTCGAATCGCGCATCTGCGTATTCGACAGCGAAATGATCGCGAACTCGATCATCTATCCGATTTGAGGTGAATGATGGACAAGCAATGGACTCAAGTGATCGCGCTCGCGGCCGTGCCGACGGACGATGTGACGGCGGTGAACGCGGCAGGCCGGGAGCTGGCGATCTACGGCGTCGATGGCGACGTGTTCGCGACCGACAACATCTGCACGCACGGTCATGCGCGACTGTGCGACGGCTTCCTCGATGGCCACGAGATCGAATGTCCGCTGCATCAGGGGAAGTTCGATGTGCGATCCGGCAAGGCGATGTGCGAGCCGCTGACGGCAGACATTCGCACGTATCCGGTGAAAATCGAGGACGGTTACGTATTCTGCTTGTTCTCAAATGAAATCTGACCGGGAAATCATGTCGTAAGCTATGGATGCCAGACGAAAACGTCCTCCCAAATGTGGGCGCGCGCTCTTCTACGACAGATGCCCTGCCGTCAGGTCGACAGCAATACCTGTCGAGGTCACAGTGTGCGTCAACGAGTTCCGGCGGGCCTGCGAATCTCTGCGCCAGGGTTTTTGACGCTCCCGCGGAGTGATCCAGGCACAACGCGGTGCTACCGAAAACCCCAATCCCGGTTGCACTGTTCATCGCCGTTCGTGTGCTGTATTGTCCTTCCATCCCCGGTCGCACGACCGGTGCATGGGAGGCGCACGATGCAGAACAAGAATGCTGCAGCCGTCTGGATCCTGATCGCGATGGTGGTGGGGATCGTGATCGGCTACATGATCTTCACGAGCTTTCCTGACAAAAAGGCTACAGCCGAAATCGCCGGCTACATCTCGCTCGTATCGGACGTGTTCCTGCGCCTGATCAAGATGGTGATCGGGCCGCTCGTCTTCTCCACGCTGGTCGTCGGCATCGCGCACATGGGCGACGCGGCATCGGTCGGGCGGGTGTTTGCGAAGGCCCTCGGCTGGTTCATTACCGCATCGCTGATCTCGCTGCTGCTGGGGCTGTTCATGGCGAACCTGCTCAAGCCGGGCGATAACCTCGGCTTGCCGCTGCCGGACATTGGCGCGTCGGCGAACCTCGCGACTTCCAAGTTCACGCTGAAGGACTTCGTCGGCCACATGGTGCCGAGATCGTTCGCGGAGGCGATGAGCAACAACGAGATCCTGCAGATCGTCGTGTTCTCGATGTTCTTCGGCGTGGCGCTTGCCGCGCTCGGCGACCGCGGCAAGATCCTCGTCGCCGCGATCGACCAGCTGTCGCACGTGATGCTCAAGATCACCGGTTACGTGATGAAGCTCGCGCCGCTCGCGGTGCTGGCCGCAATGGCCGCGACCGTCGCGGTCAACGGGCTGTCGGTCCTGCTTAAGTTTGCGGTGTTCATGGGCGACTTCTACGTCAGCCTGTTCCTGCTCTGGGCGGTACTCGTCGGTGCCGGTCTGCTGTTCCTCGGACGACGCGTGTTCAAGCTGCTGGTGCTGATCAAGGAAGCGTTCATGCTGTCGTTCGCGACCGCCAGTTCCGAAGCCGCGTACCCGAAGATCCTGGACGCGCTCGATCGTTTTGGCGTGCGCCGCAAGATCTCGAGTTTCGTGATGCCGATGGGCTACTCGTTCAACCTCGACGGCTCGATGATGTACTGCACGTTCGCGGCGCTGTTCATCGCACAGGCGTACAACATCCACCTTTCGCTCGGCACGCAGGTCACGATGCTGCTGATCCTGATGCTCACGTCGAAGGGGATGGCCGGCGTGCCGCGCGCGTCGCTCGTCGTGATCGCCGCCACGCTGCACCAGTTCGGGATTCCGGAGGCGGGGCTGCTGCTGATTCTCGGCGTCGACACGTTCCTCGACATGGGGCGCTCGGCCACGAACGCGGTGGGCAACTCGATTGCGAGCGCGGTGGTCGCGAAGTGGGAAGGGGAGCTGATGTCGGAGGCGGAAGCCGAGGCCAACCTGGCGCGCATCGACGCGGAGCAGGCGGGGACGATCGCGCATCCGGCGGATGTCTGACGGAGGCCGAGCGATGAAGATGCTGCGATTCTGGAGTGCGCTCGCGCTCGCAGGCCTCCTTGCCGCAGGCATGGCCGCGCGGGCCGACGACGCGACAGCGCCGCCGCCGCCGCGCGTCGAACCGTTCGCGCCGGCCCAGTTGACCGGCACGCTCGCGAAAGTGCGCAACAGTGGCACGATCGCGCTCGGCTATCGCGACGCATCGATACCGTTCTCGTACCTGAATGCGCGCAACCAGCCGATCGGCTATTCGATCGAGCTGTGCAAGGCGCTCGTGTCCGCGATCGAGGATGCGGTCAACAAGAATCTTGCGATCCGCTGGGTACCGGTCACGGCGGACAACCGGATCGATGCGGTGGTCAGCGGCAAGGTCGACCTGGAATGCGGCTCCACGACGAGCAATCTGGAGCGTCAGAAGCGCGTGGCCTTTTCGCCGATCATCTTCGTGGCCGGCACGAAGGTCATGGTGAAAGCGGGCTCGCCGATCCGCTCGTTCCGCGATCTCGCGGGCAGGAAGGTCGCGGTAACGGCCGGCACGACCAACGAGAAGGCGCTGCGCGACCTGGACGCGCGGTTCAAGCTCGGAATCCAGTTGCAGATCGTGCCGGACCACGCGCAAGGCTTCGCGCTCGTCGCAAGCGGCCGCGCCGACGCGTTCGCGACCGACGACGTGCTGCTGTACGGCCTGATGGCCGAGAATGCGGGCAAGGGCGGCCAGTACGAGGTGGTGGGCGATTACCTTTCGTACGACCCGTACGGGATCATGTTCCGCAAGGATGATCCACAGCTCGCGCGGGTCGTGAAGGACACGTTCGAGGAACTGGCCGAGGACGGCGAGATCGCGCGTCAGTACAAGCGCTGGTTCCTGCGTCCGCTTCCGTCGGGCACCAGCCTCAACCTGCCGATGAGCCCGCAACTGGAGACCATTATCGACGCGATCGGCGTCAAGGCGGAATGAGTAACCGCCATCCGAGTCAAGTCCGATGAAGTGAAGCGTCCCAAGGCGTGTTGGTTTTGACCATGGCATTGAGCATGGTCAGAAGCTTGCGCATGCAGGCAACGAGCGCCACCTTGGCTAGTTTGCCGGCTGCCTTCAGGCGTTGATAGAAGGCTTTGATGGCAGGGTTGTAGCGCTTCGCCGGCCGCATCCGTCCGGCTGGCTAGTTGCGACGCCACGGATGCAACGAACCTCGCGCATCGGGCCGAGCGCGGCCATCCCATCCATGCACAATCAAAGGCCTCGCTCATGAAAGTCTATGTTCTGTCGTTGCTCGCCGGCGTGCTCGTCGGCGTGATCTACAGCCTGTTGCACGTCCGCTCTCCCGCGCCACCGCTCGCCGCGCTGGTCGGTGTGCTCGGCATCCCGGCCAGTGAGCAGATCGTGCCGGTCGCGAAACAGATGCTGTCGGGTACTGCGTTCCATACCGCATGGACCGAATCGAAGTGCGATCAGCATATGTTCGGCGCGCTCCCGGGACGCAACGCGGATACCTCCAGCCAGGTTGCCAGTCGCTCCACGGAGAACCGTTCATGAATACGCGTAGCGCGAAGTCGCCCGATGTCATCCTCCGCAACGGACGCTTCACGACCTGGGGCGCCACCGGCAACGATGCGGGCAAGCCGCTGCAACGTGTTGCAGCGCAAATGTGCGGCTGCGCGAGCCCCTGAGGCATTCACGGTCACGCGCATGCGCGCGCGTGGTCGAGCAACGTGCCGGCCTCGGACTTGAAGTCGTTTTGGGGCGCGCTCGGCTGTGCGTGCTGGGCCGTATGAGCGGACGCGGTCTCATTCTGCTCGCGATTGCCGAAAACGGGCGGGCGCGCTGCGGCCCCCCGTCATCCGACTCCATATCGGCGAATAAAACGCGCCACCCGTGACGTTCAACGAAGCGATGAAATCACCCATGAAAATCGAAGCCATTCTCCTGTCCGCGGTGTTCGGTCTTGCCGCCGCGGTCGGACACGTCGGCACGTCGATCGCCGCGCAGCCTTTTCGCGGAACCCCCACGGTCGCCGTCGCGCCCCAGTACGACACGACTCACGTCTATGTCGCCCCCGAGGACGTGGACCGCTTCGCCACGAGCTTCCTCGCGACCTTCGGCGGCAAGAGCACGCGCCAGGTCGTCGGGACAGTCACGCCGACGCCAAGCTCGACAAGGCGAAAGCGGCCGGCGTAACCGTGCTTGTGCCGCCGTATTCGTCCGACGGGCGAGACGAGGCGATCGTGCAGTTTCCCGGCGGCTACATCGCGGCAATCCATCAATCGACCCGGCAGTGACACTTGAATCGGCCAGGTCGCATGCCTCGCTCCACGGCTGGCGCAAGGAGCGGGCGCGACCTCCACGTGCTCTTCATCCGCGATCAAGGATACGCATGCCGCACACTGCCAGCCCGCCCCAAGCAGATGCACATCGTCCGTCGGCCGGCCTTCGCGCCGCGATGCTGTGTGCATCCCTGTTCATGTCGATACCGCTGTGGTCGTCGCCGGCTGTCGCGGAGGAGACCGATATCGCCGCCGCGCCGGACGAGATGCCGAAGTCCCGCCCCGCGATCATGACGAACCGCTGGCAGGAACGCTGGTACGCGCTGGCGAATCCGGCGTTGCGGACCGAACCGCTCGACAGCCTGAAGTACATCCCGCTGTCGTCGACTGACCCGTATAGCTACATATCGCTCGGCGCGAGCCTCCGGGAACGTTTCGAATCGATGGATGCGACCAATTTCGGCGTCGGCCATGTCGCGGGCGACTCGTATCTGATCCAGCGCTTCCAGTTCCACGCCGACGTGCATTTCAACCGGCACGTCGAATTCTTCACCGAATTCGAGGATGCGCGCGCCTTCGGCAAGAACGTCGTGACGCCGGTCGACAAGAACCCGCTCGACCTGCGTCTGGCGTTCCTGGCGTTCGTGCAGCGTTTCGATGCGGGGACATTCAAGTTCCGGGTCGGGCGACAGGACTTCCTGTTCGACTTGCAACGCTTCGTGTCGTCGCGCGACGGTCCGAACGTGCGTCAATCGTTCGATGCGGTCTGGGCGGACTGGGAAAGCGAGCCGTGGCGCGTGATCGCATTCGTCAGCCAGCCGGTTCAGTATCGCGACGAGAACGTGTTCGACGACACGTCGAATCCGCACATGCGGTTCCACACGCTGCGCGTCGAGCGCCATGTGTTCGGCAAGAACGAGCTATCCGCGTATTACTCGCTGTACGAGCGCGACAACGCCCATTTTCTGGGTGCGAGTGGCAGCGAGCGGCGCGACGTGTTCGACGCCCGTTTCGCGGGCGCCGCGAACGGCATGGATTGGGATCTGGAAGCGATGGGGCAGACGGGCCGAGTCGGGCCGGCGAAAGTGCGGGCCTGGGCGACTGGATCGCGCATGGGCTATACGTTCGACAAAATCGCATGGACGCCGCGCATCGGCCTGCAGGTCGATGCCGCATCCGGCGACCGGCACCCGGGAGACGGCACGCTCGGCACGTTCAATCCGCTGTTTCCGAACGGCTACTACTTCACGCTTGCGGGATTCACCGGCTACTCGAACATCATTCACGTGAAGCCATCGATCTCGATCAAACCGATCCCGAAGCTCTCGCTGCTGGGTGCGCTCGGCTTCCAGTGGCGCGAAACGGCAGACGACGCGGTCTATACGCAATCGGCCACGCCGATCGCGGGCACCGCCGGGCACGGCACGCGCTGGACCGGAGGGTATGCGCAGGTTCGCACCGACTACGCGTTCAACAATCACCTGACTGGTGCCGTCGAGGGCGTCTATTACGTCGTCGGCAACACGATCCGGGCTGCGGGCGGCCACAACAGCGAATACCTCGGCGTCGAACTGAAATTCGGCTGGTGATTGCTCGACCGACAGGAGTCGAGATAGCACATGACCATACAGGGATCCTGAACATGGATTTGCAAATTTTCATTCCTGATCGCGTTTTTTTCATATTGTTTATGAACCGAGCTTTTCCGCCGCATGCGCAAGGCGCGTGCATTCACTACCTAGCTTAAGGAGATTGTGATGGGCACCCCCTACAAACGCCTCGACAGGAATGACGCAGCGGTGCTGATGGTCGACCATCAGGCTGGCCTGCTCTCTCTGGTCCGCGACATCGAGCCCGATCGCTTCAAGAACAATGTGCTGGCACTGGCAGATGCAGCGAAATATTTCAAATTGCCGACCATTCTCACGACGAGCTTCGAAAATGGCCCGAACGGCCCGCTGATGCCCGAACTCAAGGCAATGTTTCCCGACGCACCGTTCATTCCACGCCCCGGTCAAATCAATGCATGGGATAACGAAGATTTCGTCAAGGCCGTCAAGGCCACGGGCAAGAAGCAGTTGCTCATCGCGGGTGTCGTGACCGAGGTCTGCGTTGCATTCCCCGCGCTTTCCGCCCTTGAGGAAGGCTACGATGTCTTCGCCGTCACCGATGCATCGGGTACCTTCAACGACATCACGCAACGTGCCGCGTGGGAGCGCATGGCCAATGCGGGCGCTCAATTGATGTCGTGGTTCGGTGTCGCGTGCGAGCTGCATCGCGATTGGAGAAACGACGTCGAAGGCCTCGCTACGCTCCTCTCCAATCACATCCCGGACTACCGCAACCTGATGACGAGTTACTCGGCGATGTCGTCTTCGAAGTAAGTGACCGTGAAGCTGCTCCCGCCCCGGTCCATCGGCCTCGTTTTTGACACTGTCGTGCGGCGTCCGATGGAAGTGCCGAATCCGGGAAGAACGCCGGGGAGGGGCGGCTTGTCATGCCTCGCTACCGCGGCGGCATGAAGAATCGATGAGCCAGTCGGGTGCGCGCGCACCAGCGAATGTGTCGCGCGCACTCACGATGCCCTTGATCAAGGTGAAGTGATGAACGAACTCGATGACTTGCTTACCCCCGAAAATTGCATTTTCCTGTTCGTCGATCTCCAGGCGGGTCTCGCATTCGCGACGGAATCGATCGCCAGGCAGGCGCTCGTCAATAATGCGGTCGCATTGGCCAAAGCAGCGGTTGCGTTTTCGGTTCCGGTGATTCTCACGACGTCGGCCACGAAGGTATATAGCGGACCTGTCCTGGATGCCGTGAAAGACGTCTTGCCCGACACGCCGGTTTTCGAGCGACGCAGCATGAACGCATGGGAAGACGATGCCACGCGAGACGCGATTGCGAATTCCGGTCGGCGGAAGTTGATCTTCTGCGGGATGCTGACTGAGGCATGCATCTCGTTTCCGGTTCTTTCTTCCATCCGGGCGGGATATGAACCCTACGTTGTCGCTGACGCGTGCGGGGGATCGTCGCCAGCCTCTCACGAGGCGGCGCTCAGCCGAATGGCGCACAAAGGCGCACAACTCACGAGCTGGCTGCAGGTTGTCCTCGAATTGCAACGGGACTGGACCCGGAAAGAAACCTACGCGCCCGTGCGCGCCATTATCGAAGAGAACGGCGGCGGTTATGGTATCGGGCTGCGGTACGCATCGCACATGCTGCCCAAGCCATGACGGCGTGTCTGCGCGGTGGTTCATCGAGCTTCGAGCGCAATTCGTCATAATTGTCCACCAAAACGTGACAGCGAATCCGTTTCAGACGGATTGATGATTCTTTCTGAGACAGTAGACTGCACCTGTGCTTCGCCAGATCCGATCCGGCACCCGCGCCACAGCGGCGCAACCGGATCGAATCGTCGGCGGCGGCCGTTCAGGCCTGACCACCGAACGCGCGAAGGGTAGTCCGCGGTGCGTGCGTTCCGTCGAATCGGGCGGCGTTCACTTCCGGACGCGTGTATCCGTCAATTCGAAGGGGTTTGCAATGCGTTACTTTTCGCTGGAATCGAAGAAGAATGAGGTGCTGCTCGCGGCTCGCGTGCTGTTGATGGTGTTGTTCGTGCTGTTCGGCTGGCAAAAGCTGGTCGGCTTCTCGGGCACCGTGGCCTATATGGCGGCGACCGGTTCGTCGTCGCCCGAACTGCAGGCGGGAATTGCCGTCGCAGTCGAACTGGTGGGCGGTCTCCTGATCGCGATCGGCTTCTACACCCGGCCGCTGGCGCTGGCGTTCGCGCTGTACTCGCTGGCCACCGCGATCATCGGACACCGCTATTGGGCGATGCACGGGATGGACCAGTTCATGGCGATGATCAACTTCTACAAGAACGTCAGCATCATGGGTGGCCTTCTGCTGCTCGCGCTGACCGGCCCCGGCAAGTACTCGGTCGACGGCAAGTAAGGTCCGGCGCATCGCGCGAAGTGCGATGCATGCGAGCCCGGCACGCGGTTGCGTGCCGGGCTTTTGCTTGTTCAGTCGGACGTCTCGGGCCAGAACAGTTGCGGCGTCCGGTCGACGAGGTACGCGTCGAGATTCCGGCCTTCGAGCCATTTGGGCCGACGGCCGTGCCCCGACCACGAGAGCCCCGTCGAAGGGTCGTAATACTTTGCGGGTGCACGCCGTTTTCGCGGTGTCACGTAGCCGAGCGCCAGCAGGACCTCCTGCTGCGAGATGTCGTACAACTCGACCTGTTTCTTGAAATCCGCCAGAGCGGCTTGTTTCTCGGCTTTCTTGGCTGCAGCCAGAAGCTGCTCGGTTTCGCGCAACTGGGCCTGGAGTTCTTGAAGCGTTGTGCTCACCATTGATTCGTCGGTTTAAGAGTGATTGACAAGGAAGGTGGACAGGTTCGATCTCGACAAGTTCTGGAGATCTAACCGCAGATGACGGCAGGCAGCCGTCCCCGCTTGCCCGATTGGAGTGAGATTATGCCTTGGTTGGCCGGCGGCGCAATCGGCAATTCGGCCAAGCGGGCGGTGAACTGGCGCGACATCAGTCCGAGGTCGGGGGCGCATCGGCAGTGAGCGGCGCGCGTCATATCACCTGTGCGTTGCCGAAAACCGGGCGCATCGGAATCCATATATTTCGATACCGGGTACGCATCGACCCGCGTCGAAGCCTCGGGGACACCGCGTCGTCGTGACATTGCGCGTTGAAATTTGCGAGCGTCTGCGCGTCACGGCTGCAAGTCCGGCACGCTGCGTGCAGTCGCGATGCAGGTCGATGCGATGCCGTATCCGAACACGCGTCGGCGGGCCGCTGCGTGCGCGCGGCCGCGATCGGTCGCGGGATCGAAGGCTGGCGCGAACCGCACTGTCTGCACAGGTACGGCGTTTGCGCCAGTCGAAGCATTCGCGCCCGCGCACGGCGGGTTGACGGCCGAAGGCCGTGGGTCACCAGGCTCGCGTTGCCGTAGCGGGTGGCGGAGGCAGGACAGGCTTGTGTCCGATCGTCGCCATCAATCTTGCGGAGGCAACATGCATGTTCTCACTGGCGCCGGCCCGCTGGTTTCGCTGATCGCCGGCATCCTGATTCTCGTGGTACCCCGCCTGTTGAATTACATCGTTGCGATTTACCTGATCGTCATCGGGCTGCTCGGGCTGTTCGGCGGACATCTCCGATGAATCCGGCTATGACACCGGCATCATCGATGCAATAGCCGGTTGCGACTGTTCTTGCGCGACAGGTCGGCGCCTGGCGGGATGTGAGGCCGGTGCCGTCACGACACGCGCGTGCGGCCGTCGGCGCGCTCGCGCTCGTCGCCGCGCACGATATGCAGTTCGCGGGTGCGGATCGGCAGCGAGCATTCGGCGTCGGCGAGCGCCTTGCGCACCTGTCGCGCAAGACGCCAGCGCATCGCCCAGAACGTGTCGGTGCGCGTCCATACCCGCATGTTCACGATCGCGGTGCTGTCGTCGAACCGCATCACCATCACGTCGGGCGCCGGATCCTGCAACGCATCCGGATCGCCGGCGGCGAGCATGCGCAGCACGTCGAGCGCGCGATCGATGTCGTCGCGCACCGACACCTCGACTTCGAGATCCAGCCGGCGCGTCGGATTGCGCGTGTAGTTGCGGATCGCGCTGCCCCAGAGCGAGCTGTTCGGCACGTATTCGCAGATGCCGTCCGGCTTGGTCAGGCGCGTCATGAACAGGCCGACCTCGTCGACCGTGCCGGCCACGCTGGCGCCGCCGTCGATGTAGTCGCCGACCTTGAACGGCCGCAGCAGGAGCAGCATGATGCCGGCCGCGATGTTCTGCATCGTCCCCTGCAACGCGAGGCCGATCGCGAGGCCGGCTGCGCCGAGTACGGCGATGATGCTGGCGGTCTCGATGCCGAGCTGCGACAGCGTGCCGACGATCGCGACGATGCGGATGCCCCAGACGGCGACGTCGCAGAGAATCGGCCGCAGCGTCTCGTCGACGCGCTCCTTGTTGGCGAGCACGCGGCTCAGCCCGTTGCCGATCCGTTTCGACAGCCACCAGCCGGCCGTCAACAGCAGCAGGCCGGCACACAGCCTGATCGAGAAGGTCGACAGCGCGCTCCAGAGAAACGTCCAGCGGTCGGGATGGAGATGGTCGAGAAACATGTGGAGTGCGATTGTTCGGAACGGAGGGCGGTCATGATAACGCGTCGGTCCGGCGCGGGATGCGCAAGCAGCGGCAAGACGGGGCGCACCGCCGCCCGCGGCGGACCGCTTTCGACGCACATCGCACAGCGCGCACCGATGCCGGCGCGTCAGCTCCTGAACGTACCGACCAGCTCGGTGTGTCCGACCACGTGGCCTTTCATCGCGCTCTCCAGGGCGGCCTTGGTCGGCTGGTGAAGATCGGGCAACACCGTGTCGAGCGCATACAGCTTGTGAAAGTAGCGGTGACGGCCGATCGGCGGGCAGGGGCCACCATACCGGGCGTGCTGGAAATCGTTGGTGCCCTGAAGCGTGCCGGCCGGCAGCGCGTTCGCCTTGACGGCTTCCGGCAAGCCAGCGGCGGACGGCGGGATGTTGTACACGACCCAGTGGACCCAGGTCATCCGCGGCGCGGCGGGGTCGGGCGCATCGGGATCGTCGACGATCAGCGCGAGGCTTTTCGCATTCGCGGGCACGCCGGACCACGCAAGCGGCGGCGACACGTCCGCGCCCTTGCAGGTGTAGCGCTGCGGTATCTCGCCTCCGTCGTGGAAGGCTTGCGAAGTCAGGGTCAGGGACATGGCGCGCTCCTCGGCGCCGGTCTGCGCGGCCAGTCCGGCCGCGCAGGTCAGCAAGATCAGGATGGATGTTGCGCGGTGGCGCATGGCATGGGCTCCGTCGGACTCGCTTTGGCGGTCACTCCGCGCTCATTCCGCATTCTCGCTCCGGCTCTTGTGCTGTGCCGCGAGCTTGTCCTGCTGGGTCGGCGGAACCGGATCGTAGTGGCTCAACTGGATGCTGTAGTTGCCGTGCCCGCCTGCAATCGCGTTCAGGCGCGACTGATAGTCGTTGAGTTCGGCGAGCGGCACCTTGCCGGTGATGACGATCGTATTGCCCGCCATCGTGCGCGTGCCGTGCACCTGTCCGCGGCGTGCGGACAGGTCGCCGATCAGGTCGCCCATCGCGGATTCCGGCGCCGTCACCTCGATGTCGACGATGGGCTCGAGCACGATCGGCCGCGCTTTCAGCACCGCATCGATGAACGCCTTGCGCCCGGCCGTGACGAAGGCCACTTCCTTCGAGTCGACCGGGTGGCTCTTGCCGTCGTACACGGTGACGCGCACGTCCTGCATCGGGAAGCCGGCCAGCGGCCCGCTGTCGATCACCTGCAGGATGCCTTTCTCCACCGCGGGAATGAACTGCGTCGGAATCGCGCCGCCCTTGACGGCATCGATGAACTCGAACCCCGCGCCGCGCGGCAACGGCTCCACGCGCAGCATGACCTCGCCGAACTGGCCGGCGCCGCCCGTCTGCTTCTTGTGGCGATGGTGGCCTTCGGCCTTGCCGCCGATGGTTTCGCGCCACGCGATCGTCGGCGGCCGCGTCAACACGTCCAGCTTGTACTGGTCGGTGAGCCGTTCCAGCATGTAGCGCAGATGCAGTTCGCCGAGGCCGCGCACGACCGTTTCGTTGGTGCCGGCCGGGTGTCCGATCGTCAGGCACGGGTCTTCGGCCGCGAGCCGCGTCAGGACTTCCCACAGACGTTGTTCGTTGCCGCGGCGGGCCGGTTCGATCGCGAGGCCGTAGATCGGCGTGGGGAATTCGAGCGGTGTCAGGTGGATGTTGCCGTCTTCCGGCGCGTCATGCAGCACGGCATCGAAGTCGATATCGTCGGCCTTGGAGACCGCACAGATATCGCCCGGGCCGGCCCGCTGCACTTCCACGTGCTCCTTGCCCTGCAGCATCAGCAGATGCGTGACCTTGAACGGCTGGCGTCCGTTGCCGATATAGAGCTGGCTGTCGCGCTTCACGGTGCCCTGATGAATGCGGAACACGGCCAGCTTGCCGAGGTACGGGTCCATCACGATCTTGAACACGTGCGCGAGCACGTGCCGGTCGGCGACAGGCTCGGCCTTCACGGTTTCCACCCGGCCGTCCACGTCACGGTAGAAGAGCGGCGGATTGCCCTCGGTGACGTTCGGCAGCAGTCGCACGAAGATGTCGAGCAACTGCGCGATGCCGGCGCCGGTTGCCGCGGACGTGAAACAGACCGGCACGAGATGACCTTCGCGCAACGCGCGCTCGAACGGCTCGTGCAGCTGCTCCGGACGGATCGCTTCGCCCTGTTCGAGATACAGCTCCATCAGCGCGGGATCCAGTTCGATCACCTGGTCGATGAGCGCGTTGTGCGCGGCTTCCACGGAATGAAAGTCGGCCTCGCCCGCGGGGTTGAAAAAGCAGTCGACCACTTCGCGGCCGCCCTGTGCGGGCAGGTTGATGGGCAGGCAGGTGTTGCCGAACAGTTCCTGGATCTGCGCGAGCAGCGCCGGCAGGTCGACTTTTTCCGCGTCGATGCCGTTTACGATGATCATCCGGCACAGATTGCGCTGTTGCGCATACGCCATCATCCGGCGGGTCTTCATCTCGATGCCGGTGCGCGCGTTGATGACGACGGCAGCCGTTTCGACCGCGGGCAGCGAGCCGAGCGACAGGCCGGTGAAGTCGGGATAACCCGGCGTGTCGAGCAGGTAGATGCGGGTGTCCTGGTAGTGGAAGTGGGCGACGGCGGAACTGAGCGAGTGATGATATTTGCGCTCGAGCGCGTCGAAATCGCACAGGGCCGTGCCTCGATTGACGCTGCCCGGCGTGTGAATCGCGCCGCCCTGGTACAGCAGCGCCTCGGCAAGCGATGTCTTGCCGCATCCGGCGTGCCCGACCAGCGCGATCGTGCGGATGGCTTCGGGACTGTAATCCATGGCCGCCATCGTCCTGTAGTGGTTGTTCGGGAATTATTGGCGAAAAACGGGCGGTGTGCCAAACGCGGACGCGAAAGCGGGGCAGCGCGACGCGCAACAGGTATGCGCGATCGCATGGGTCCGGGCGATGACGACACACGGCGGACTTGCTGCGGCGCAGTATCGCGATGGCACTGTTTCATTCACGAAACCCGATGCGCCCCGGCGATCGGCAACCGGTGTGCGATCCGCGATTCGCAAGACGTCGCGTACGTGCCGGACGCGGCACGCGACACGCGACGTTTCATTGCCTATACATTTCTTGCTGTTTTTCCGCGAACGAATGTAAGGAATTCGTACGGTTCGTTGCCGGAAGGGCGCTCGACGGAGCTGGTATGCGACTTGCGTCCGATACGGACGCCGGGAACCGCGTCGCACGCTCTGCGCAATTCCGATCCTGACTGCCTCCGCTTGTTCGGCCGGAGCCCTCGCTCAACCACGGCATGAAACCCCGACCTGCTGGTCAGGACAATATTGGCCACGCGCGGATGGCGACATGACGTGAACATGCCGCTCTCCAGTCGATCCCTGCGATCGGCGCGAATCATGAAGCCCGCGAGCGATGTCTTCAATGACCATTCCGGACAGCGCGATCCTGCTGGACCGCTTCCTGAAATGGGAAGCCGAGCGACGTGACGACGTGTATCTCACGCAGCCGTATCCGGATGGCTCCGTCGTCGACTATACGTGGGGAACGGTGGGCGATCAGGCGCGACGCCTGGCGGCTTGCCTCGCTTCGCTCGATCTTCCCGCTGGCAGCCGCATCGCGCTGCTCGGCAAGAACAGCGCGCACTGGATCATCGCCGATCTCGCGATCATGCTCGCCGGCATGGTCAGCGTGCCGCTATATCCGACGTTCAGCGCGGAATCGGTGCGCTACGTGCTTGCGCACAGCGACGCGAAACTGCTGATTCTCGGCAAGCTCGACGGCGTCAGCGACAACTGGCCGAACATCCGTGCGCAACTCCCGCCCGATCTGCCGCTGCTCGGCTTGCCGCTTTCGCCGCGCGGCGCGTTTCCGCAATGGGACGAGATCGCGGAGCAGCATGCGCCGCTCGTCGACGTGCGGCGGCCGCCGCGCGACGAACTGTGCACGATCGTCTACACGTCGGGCTCGACCGGCGAGCCGAAAGGCGTGATGCACTCGCACGCGAGCATGGCCATGCTGTTCCTGACGATCCAGCGTATCGATGGCTTCAACATTACGTCAGACGAGCGTGGATTTTCCTATCTGCCGCTGGCGCACATTGCCGAGCGCGCCGTCGTCGAGGCTGCTTCGCTCGCGTTCGGGTTTCGGGTGTTCTTTGCGAATTCGCTGGCGACGTTCACCGACGACCTGAAACGCGCGAGGCCGACGATCTTCCTGTCGGTGCCCCGGCTGTGGAACAAGTTCCAGCTGCGCGTCTGCGAAAAGATCCCCGCGCCGATGCAGGCGCGCCTGTTTGCGCTGCCCTGGGTCGGCGCGCGGGTCAAGCACAGGATCGTGCGCGAACTCGGGCTCGATCAGGCGCGCATCGTGGTGACCGGCACCGCGCCGATGCCCGAGCATCTGATGCGGTGGTATCGCAACCTTGGCCTGGAATTGCTCGACGGCTACGGCATGAGCGAATGCGGGCTGCTCCACGTGAACCGTCCGGGGCATGCGCGCGCCGGTACGGTCGGTCAACCGTATGCCGGCGTCGAGGCGCGCATTGCGGAGAATGGCGAACTTGAAATCAGAAGTGCCGGGCAGATGCTCGGGTACTACCGCCAGCCCGCGCTGACTGCGGCGCAGACCACGCCGGACGGGTTCTTTCGCACCGGCGACGTCGGCAGGATCGACGCCGATGGATTCCTCAC
This sequence comes from Burkholderia sp. PU8-34, assembly GCF_053427725.1. Lineage (NCBI taxonomy): Bacteria > Pseudomonadati > Pseudomonadota > Betaproteobacteria > Burkholderiales > Burkholderiaceae > Burkholderia > Burkholderia sp. PU8-34. The sequence continues at coordinate 17,742 of NZ_JBSAXC010000007.1, read as the reverse complement.
GATCACCGGGCGGGTCAAGGACATCTTCAAGACTGCAAAGGGAAAATATGTGGTCCCGCAGCCGATCGAGCAGAAACTGATCGGCCTGTCCGGCGTCGAAGGTGCTTGCGTGGCGGGCGCGGGGTGCGCGATGCCGTTCGCGCTGCTGCAACTGTCGCCCGAGACGTGCGCGGCAATCGCGGCAGGTACGCTCGATCGCGCGGTGCTGACCGACGAGATCGATGCGCTGCGCAAACGCATCAATGACGTCGTCGAACATCATGAGCGGCTGCAATACGTCGTCGTGGTCAAGGAGGCATGGACCGTCGAGAACGCGATGCTCACGCCGACGCTGAAAATCCGGCGAAGCGCAATCGAGGCGTACTACATGTCGCGCGCCGAGCAGTGGGAAACGCTGGGGCAGGCGGTGGTCTGGGAAACCTGAAGCGCCAGGCCGGCCGTATCGGGCTCACGTGCCGGACACTGACGTGACGCGAACGACCGCTAGATCCGCGCCAGCGTGTTGTGGTCGGCTTCCCCGCCGAAGTATTTCTCGAGCGCTTCGACGAACACCGCGTTGTCGCGGGTCGCGTGCGCGAACAGCGTGACTGATGACCGGAATTTCAGGTTGTCCGGATAGCCAAAGATTGCCTGGATCGGACGGCCTTCGACATGATTGACGAGCCGCGTGCATTCGCGCAGCCGTTCGCCCAGCACCGGATGCTGAAGATACGCTTCGGCTTCGTCCAGTGACGAGATCGCGTATCGCTGCGCCATCGCGCTGTCGCCGAGCCCTTCGATCTGCGGAAAAACGAACCACATCCAGTGACTGCGCTTGTGCCCGCTCGCCAGCTCGTCGCAGACCTGCGCATACACCGCATCCTGCGCGTCGACAAAGCGCTGAAGATCATAAAGATCGTCCATGTCGCCCTCCGTCCGTTCCGCTTCGGCAAGCCGCACCCGCGATCATTGTGATCCGTGTCGGGGGCGCGTGCAAACGCATGCCGGCGTCGTGAATGCACCCTGTTTCGCGCGCCTTTCCGGCGCACGGCCAGCGCAAATCCGTCGCGCGACACCCGCTTGATCGACGCATGCCGGATATCGCCTGATGGCTGCCCGCCGGCGACAGGCGTAGCATGAAGATTCCGGCCAGCCGCGATCCTGGCGGATCAACCGTGCACAACCTCCGGTCGCGGCCGGCCGCGCGAGACGCGGTGGCAAAGGAGCCTCGATGCGCTCGCAACCGACTTCCGCGCCGCGCCTGAGACGCTATGCGATCGCGGCCGCGATCGTTGTCGCCTGCCTGATCGCCGTCGGGCGCGTCACCGGCATCCTGGTCGACTGGCTATGGTTCTCGTCGGTCGGCTACACGGGTGTTTTCTGGACGATCCTGATCACGCGGGTGCTGCTGTTCGTCGTCGCGTTCGCCGTGTCGGCGGTGACGATCGGCGCATCGGGCCTGCTCGCGCATCGTTACGCGACGCGCATCAGTGTCTGGCAAGTCGCGGACGTGTCGACGTCGCGTGCGGAGGACGTGATCCGGGCGCTGGCGGAGCAGTTCGCGGCGCGCATTCCGTGGCGCCTCGTCGTCACTGTGGCCTCGTGCCTCCTCGCACTCCCGATCGCCGGCAACGCGATGTCGCACTGGGACATCGTGCTGCGCTTCCTGCATCAGGTGCCGTTCGGCGAGCGCGATCCGATCTTCGGCAAGGACATCGGCTTCTATCTGTTCTCGCTGCCCGTCCTGATCGCGGTCAGGAACTGGCTGCTGGAATTGCTGATCGGCTGCACGATCGTCGCGGTCGGCGTCTACTGGGTGCGCGGCGACATCGCGCGCCGGCAGCCGAAGCGGTTCTCGTCCGCTGCCGCCACGCACGGCGTTGTGCTGCTCGCGCTCTTCTTCCTGTTGAGGGCGTGGTCATGGTGGCTCAGCCGCTATCTGCTGCTCTATGACAACAACGGCGTCGTGGTCGGCGCCGGTTATACCGATGTCCACGTCGTGCTGCCGGTGCGATGGCTGCTGATCGGTCTTGCGATTGCGGCGGCCGTCGCACTGGCGTTCAACGTGCGCCGACCCGGCTACCGCCTGCCGGCCGCCGCCGCGTTGCTGGTGTTCGGCAGCTCGTTCGTGCTCGGCGTCGTCTATCCGGCGCTGTTCCAGCGCTTCTACGTGAAGCCGAGCGAGCTGCAGCTCGAAACGCCGTTCATCGAGAACAACATCGCGTTGACGCGGCAGGCCTACGGTCTCGCGCAGATCGCGGTCAAGCCGTTTCCGGCCGAGCAGGGCCTGGATCTCGCGGCGCTGCAGGCGAACCGTGCGACCGTCGACAACATCCGGCTGTGGGATGTGCAGCCGCTGCTGGATACCTACGCGCAGTTGCAGGAAATCCGCACGTACTACAAGTTCTTCTCCGTCGATATCGACCGCTACCCGCTCGCGTCCGGCTACCGGCAGGTATTGCTGTCGGCGCGCGAACTGGAACCGTCGATGCTCGCCGGGAATGCGCGAACCTGGGTGAACCTGCATCTGCTGTTCACGCACGGCTATGGCGCCGTGATGTCGCCGGTCACCGAGAAATCCGCGGAAGGCCTGCCGTCGCTTTATCTGCGGGACATTCCGCCTGTCTCCGACGGCGGGCCGCCGATCCGCGAGCCAAGGCTCTATTTCGGCCAAGGCGAGCAGGGCTATGTGATCGTGAAGGGCAGCGTGCCCGAATTCGACTACCCGAAAGGGGACGGCAACGTCTACACGCGTTACAGCGGGCGCGACGGCGTCGCGATCGGCGGCACTGCGCGGCGCAGCCTGTTCGCGTGGCAGTTCGACGATCCGAACATCCTGCTGACCCACTACATCGCGAACGACAGCCGGATCCTGTTTCATCGGAACCTCGTCGACCGGATACGGATGATCGCGCCGTTCCTGTCGCTCGATCGCGATCCGTATCTCGTCGCGAGCAGCGGTCACCTGTTCTGGATGCAGGATGCCTATACCACCAGCCGCTGGTTTCCGTACGCGCCGCCGGGCGTCGACGACGGCGGCAATTACATCCGCAATGCGGTCAAGGTGGTGGTCGATGCGTACGACGGCACGGTCGGCTTCTATGTCAGCGATCCGGCCGATCCGATCGTGCGGACCTACGCGCGCATCTTCCCCGGCATGTTCAGGCCGCTCGAGGCAATGCCGCAGGACCTGCTGCAGCACATCCGCTACCCGGAGGACCTGTTCCTGATCCAGGCGAACCTCTACCGGGCGTACCACATGGATGCGCCGGAAGTGTTCTACAACCGCGAGGATCTGTGGCAGTTCCCGCGCGAGCTGAGCGACATCGACGGCGGCGATGCCGCCGGCACGAAGATGGCGCCGTACTACACGATGATGCGCCTGCCCGGCGACGCGCACGCGGAGTTCGTGCTGATGCTGCCGATGGTGCCGAGTCAGCGCGAGAACATGATCGCGTGGCTGGCGGCGCGTTGCGATCCGCCCGAGTACGGCAAGCTGCTCGTCTACGCGTTCCCGAAGGAGAAGCTCGTCTACGGCCCGTTCCAGATCGAGGCGCGCATCCAGCAGAGCACCGAGATCTCGCAGCAGATCTCGCTGTGGAACCAGATGGGTTCGCGCGTGATACGCGGCCACCTCGTCGTCGTGCCGATCGAGAACTCGATCCTCTACGTGTCCCCGCTCTATCTGCGCGCGGCGTCCGGGCAGCTCCCGGAATTGAAGCGCGTGATCGCCGCGTATGGCGACCGCGTCGTCATGGAGGAGACGCTGGGCGAAGCCCTCGCAGCGCTGTTCAAGCAGAAGCTGCCGGCGGCAGCCCCCGCCGCCGGGGCCGCGGATGCGCGTGCCCGCGACGCCCTTGCGCATTACGACCGCGCGATCGAACGGCTGAAGGCGGGCGACTGGGCCGGCTTCGGCTCGGAGCTCGATGCGCTGCGGCCGCTGCTCGAATCGATGGGGGGCGGCCGTGCCGGAACGCGACGGTGAGCGGCGCGCACCGCACGAGCCGCCCCCACGCCGCCCGCACCGCCTGATAGCGGTCTGGGACCTGCCGACCCGGATGTTTCACTGGCTGATGGTGCTGCTGGTCGCGGCGGCCTATGTGACGGTGCGGCTCAACTGGCTCGCCCTGCATGTGCGCGTCGGCGAGACGCTGCTCGCGCTGCTGCTGTTCCGCGTGCTGTGGGGCTGTTTCGGCAGCGAGACGGCGCGGTTTCGCAGCTTTCTCGCGCCGCCTGCCGCCGCGCTCCGGCATCTGCGCCACCTGTTCCGCCGCGAGCCCGATCTCGAGGTCGGACACAATCCGGCGGGCGGGTGGATGGTGGTGCTGTTGCTCGCGTTGCTGCTGGGCGAGACGCTGAGCGGACTCTACGTGTACAACGACATCGCGGATGTCGGCCCGCTGACCGCATGGGTGCCGGCGCCGGTCGCCAACGCGATCGACGAGCTGCATGCCACGTTATGGGACGTGCTGCTCGCCGCGGTCGCGCTGCACGTGCTGGCCATCGCGCTTTATGCGGCAGCGAAAGGGCACAACCTGCTGCGCCCGATGCTGACGGGCCGCAAGTCGCTGCCGGCCGACATTCGCGCGCCGCGGCTCGCGCCGGCGGGGCGGGCGCTTGTGCTCCTGCTCGTCGCGGCCGCCGCCGTCGCGCTGCTCGCGACGTATCTTTGAGTGCCCGGCGTCAGTTGCCCTTCGGCGGCACGACCTGGCCGCGGATCTCGCCGGCCGGGTGGTCTTTCGTATGCACGTTGATGTACATGTCACCGGCCATGAACGCCTGCGCGTCGGACGGGGACAGCGTCGCCTGGCCGCTGAGCGGGCTCGCGGTCGACATCGCGCCTTTCTGCGACAGCCAGACCACCGGGGACGCATTCTTGCCGGCCGGCGCCGGGCTGTGGAAGTGCGCCATCGTGGCGGCGCTCGACAGGCCGTTGAACGTGACCGTCCACTTGACGACGCGGGTGTCCGGATCGTAGGTCAGGTCGGCCGTGCCGGTGCCCTGGGTCTGGACGGGCGGGACTTCCTGCGCGCCGGCAAGCGGCACGGAAAACGACACCGGAGCCGCCTGCGCGAGCGTCATCGCGCCCGCGCAAACGAGCCCGGCAACCGCCACGGAGGCCTGCCGCAACATTGAAGTAACCATCTGCCATCTCCTATGCGGTGTTGCCTGGACGGACGGCGGCGATCGGCCATCGTTCGGCCTGGGCGTGAGCACCGAAAGCAAGAACATGTGGAAAGCGTTGAATGCAGGCTTTGCCGCAGCGATGCGTCGAACGCGAGAAAGGGACAAAGCCCGAAATCATTCTAGTTCAGTCGTTCCGGTTTGCCCGGGCGCGATTGAAGGTGTTGCAGCGGACCCGATGCGGCGGGATGGCAGGCATGCGGCTTCGGGATCAGATCGTGCTGCCCGCGCGTGTCCACGGTGGTGCATCACGCCGGAGGCAGGCCGCCGCTACAACGTGGGCAGCCGCTCGAATGCGTCGAAGCGCGTGAATGGCGGCGGGACGTCCGTCACCTCGAGTTTCTCGACGAGCGCGGCGGACATGCCGTCGTACATCCATTCGCACATGTCGGCCACCTGCGCCGGGGCGCCCTGAAGCATCGCCTCGACGGAGCCGTCCATGCGGTTGCGCACCCAGCCCGTCACGTTCAGCACGCGCGCGTGGTGCACGCAGGCCTCGCGGTACCCGATGCCCTGAACCCGTCCGTAAGCCCGCACCAGCCGGGTCTCGAGCCCGCCGTCGTTGCCGTTCATCAGAGACGTCCCCTCGCGTGCCCGTTGCGCCCGGTCGGCATCCGCATGCCGCGTCGGAATCGCGTTGCGTCCGCGCCGGTGCGGCGACAGAATGGATGTTCGTCCACCTGTGAGTATAGGAGGATGTATGCGCATCCTGGTCGTCGGAGCGACAGGGCTCCTCGGAAAGGAAATCGTCGACTTGCTGTCGGCGGAACACGACGTGATCGGCGCGAGCCGCAAAGGGTCGGCCATCACGGTAGACATCTCGGACAAGGCGTCGATCGTCGCGATGTACCAGCACGCCGAGCCGCTCGATGCGGTGGTCTGCGTGGCCGGCACGGCCCGATTCGCGCCGCTCGACACGCTCGCCGACGGCGACTTCGCGTTCAGCCTCGCGAACAAGCTGATGGGTCAGGTGAATCTCGTGCGCTGCGGCGTCGCGAGCATCCGGCAAGGCGGGTCGATCACGCTGACGAGCGGGCTGCTCGCCCAGCACCCCGCGCCGGGCAGCGCCGCGGTGAGCATCGTCAATGCGGGCGTGGAGGCGTTCGCCCGCGCGGCGGCGCTCGAACTGAAAGGCAGGCTGCGCGTGAATGTCGTGAGTCCGGGGTGGGTCGCCGAGACGCTTCAGGCAATGGGGCGCGATCCGAGCGGCGGCGTGCACGCAGCGGTTGTCGCGCAGGCGTTTCGCAAGTGCGTGGTGGAAGACATTACCGGGCAGGTCGTGTCTGCGACGCACGGATGACGTAAGTCGTGCCGACCGAATGCCGCCGTGAATGCCCGTCGCGACGCGATGCGCGGCGCTCGCGATGCATGCGTATCCATTGCCTAAAATCAATGTGCATGCAAACCGGTCCCGGCGCGCTGCGTTGTCATCCACATCGCATGCGCAGGCATCCGCCACGTTGCAATCGTAAGCGGAATGGCGGCGGCAGCCCGATGCTCCGGTTTCTCTGACTGATCGAGTCGTTCACTCTTTCTCGGGAGATCACCATGAATGCGGAAACCACCGGCAACGTGCGCGCTTTCGTGCAGACCGCGGAGCAAGCGGGCGCGTTTGTCTGGGTCATCTCGGTCGTCGATTTCGACGCGCAAATGCTAAAGCGTGCGTTCGTTTCGGAAGAAACGTTCGGCACCGCGGCGGCGGCAAGGGACGCCGGCGAGGCCCGGCTGACCGGCATGAGGCAGGATCACTGACGGATCGCGCGGTGCGCACGGACGGATGTTGCTTGCGCGCACCGGCAAACCCAGGTTGGACCATCGGCAAAGGGCCAGAAGAGGAGAACGTCCATGCCCAATGCATCCGCAACACCCGGGTCGCCTCCCGGCGTATCGGTCGACGCGGGCAGCTATTGCGTCGTCCGCCCCGCGAGCGTGAACGACGTCATCGATCAGCTGCACGCGAACAATATCCAGATCGTCGACCTGAAGTTCACCGATCTGCCAGGGCTCTGGCAACACTTCTCGATTACGCTTCCCGAAGTTCACGAAGGCCTGTTCGAAGCCGGCATCGGTTTCGACGGTTCGTCGATTCGCGGCTTCCAGGAGATCCATGAGTCGGACATGCTGTTGCGGCCGGATCCCGCCACCGCGTTCATCGATCCGGCCTGCAGCACGCCGACGCTGTCGATGATCTGCGACGTCGTCGATCCCGTGCTGCGGCAGCCGTATTCGCGCGATCCGCGCTATGTCGCGAAAAAGGCCGAGGATTACCTGAAGCAGACCCGCATCGCGACGACGTGCTACTTCGGGCCCGAGCTCGAGTTCTTCATTTTCGATTCGATCCGCTTCGGACAGGATCAGCACAGCGGCTACTACTACGTCGAATCGGCCGAGGGCGACTGGACCACCGGCCGCGACGAAGGCGCATACGGCGGCGGTAATCTCGGCTACAAGGCACGTTACAAGGAAGGCTATTTTCCGGTTCCGCCGCAGGACACGCTGCAGGAAATACGCTCCGAAATCGCGTTGACGCTGCAACAGGCGGGCGTGCAGGTCGAGGTGCACCATCACGAGGTGGCGACGGCCGGACAGAACGAGATCGACATGCGCTTCGCGACGCTGACGCGGATGGCCGACAACGTGATGATCTACAAGTACATCTGCAAGAACGTCGCGCGCCGGCACGGCAAGGTCGCCACTTTCATGCCGAAGCCGCTCTTCGCCGACAATGCGAGCGGCATGCACTGTCACCAGAGCCTGTGGGACGACGAACGCAATCTCTTTTACGACGCGGGCGGCTGGGCGCTGACGTCGGACCTGTGCCGCTGGTACATCGGCGGCCTGTTGCGGCATGCCCCCGCGTTGATGGCGTTCTGCGCGCCGACGACGAATTCGTACAAGCGGCTGGTGCCCGGCTACGAGGCGCCGGTCAATCTGGCGATGTCGCAGCGCAACCGGTCCGCCGCGGCGCGCATTCCGATGTATTCGGATTCGCCGGCGGCGCGGCGCGTCGAGTTTCGCTGTCCCGACCCGTCCGCCAACGCGTATCTCGCGTTTGCGGCGATGCTGATGGCCGGTCTCGACGGCATAGAGAACAAGATGGATCCGGGCGATCCGCTCGACCGGAACATCTACGACCTGCCGCCGGAGGAGGCGCGCAACATCCGGCAGGTGCCGGATTCGCTCGACGCCGCGCTGCAGGCGCTCGAAACGGACAACGCGTTCCTGCGCAAAGGCGACGTGTTCAGCGAGGACCTGATCCGGACATGGATCGATTACAAGCGCAAGCGGGAAGTCGATGCGATCAGGCTGCGCCCGCATCCGTGGGAGTTCTATCTTTACTTTGATATCTGACGCAACGATGGGCCGGCGCATCGGGCCGACGAGGCCGCGATCGCCGGCGGACGCATCACCATGAGGGCGATAACATGGGGCACACGACACTGACGGCTCATCTGCCGACGGTCGATGTCGAGATCACGCGGCACGAACTTCCGGACAGGCATGCGGAAGCGATGACCATCCGCATTACGGCGACGCCGTCGTTCGATGCCGCGGCGCAATGGCTGTTGCAGACGGGGATGTTTCCCGTCGCATCGCCGTTTTCGCAGTGGGTCGATGTGATGCAAGCCTGGCAGCGTGCGTGGTATCCGGTCTGGCAGCCGTGGCTGCCGGCCGGTCTTCGTCAGGCCGAGTCGCTTGGTAAGCCGGAATGACACGTCTCCGCAAACATCAAACAGGTCTGGGCGACGCCGCGGAATTTGGCCTGCATTCTTATGGAAATCTCATGAGATTGAAGCGTGGGCCCGTTCGCGTCACATGATGGAAACGGAAAGCCGGCGTGTCTGACTGTCGAGACGTTACATCCAGTCCTGACGGTCTTCGTTGCAAAGCAGCCTCACAAGCCGGCGCAGCTCGGGGCGTTCGGCTTTCATTCTCGGGACAAATGCGCAATACGGATGCCCGAGTTGAATCGAATGCGTCGAGAGCGCAATCAGCCGTCCGGCTTCCAGATCAGTCTGAGCCAGCAGCTTTTGAGCCAGGGCAATCCCGAGCCCCGATCGCGCCATGGCGATTGCGAGGCTGGAGAGTCCCACCCGCCTGCCATTCGAGGGATCGAGATGGCGCTCATTGTCGATTCGCAAAAACCAGTCGTTCCAGGTCGGGTGCGACGCGTAATTCGGCCCCCAGTTCGTATGGATGAACAGGCTTTCGTGGATGTCGTTCAAATTGAAGTTGCCATTGCCATGGCGATGCCAGAATTCAGGCGCACAGACAGGGACGACTTCATCATGAACCAGCGGAATCGTCTGGATGGAGGGGTAATGATAATCGCCGTAACTTACCCTGATATCAATATTCTGGCGTAGCAGATCGACGGGATCTTCCTCCACTCGAATATCAATTGCAATTTGCGGATGGATTTCGAACAGCTGCGTCAGTTTGGGGACGAGCCAGGTTTCCGTCAGTGACGACGGCACGCTGACGACCAGATGTGCCTGCAACTCGCCTTCAAGAATGCGCTCCGTCATTGTCGCGATGTCCCTGAGCGCCCGGGACGTCTGAGGGAAGATCGCACGCCCGGCATCGGTCAGCGAAATGCGATTGCCGTTCCGCACGAACAGTTGCTTGCCGAGGTACGCCTCGAGATTGCGCACCTGCTGGCTGACGGCGGCTGACGAGACGCCGAGATCGGCGGCGGCCAGCGCAAAGCTGCCGGTCCTGGCCGCCACTTCGAAGGCCTTGACCGCATTAAGCGGCGGGAGCTCACGCACGGCACCTCCTCCGAAAGATTTTCTTTGCCAAGTGCAACATTTTCTACTGTTGAAGTCAATTTTTTGTTTCGGTAGCTTACGCCTTGTTGGGAAAGTTTGCGCAATCTCAACACTTGGCACCCGCACCGCCGAACCAGCAAGGGTGGCGCAATGACGGGAAGATCGAATGATCCGATGAATCGGACAGTAGGAGACAAGCGATGCAAGTACGGAAGCGGCCGGCGAAATTCCTCGCACTGGTGTCGGCGATGGCCTTCAGCCTTTTTCCCCACCTTTCTCACGCCAAGGACTGGAAAGAGGCCACGATTGCGCTCGAGGGTGCATATGAGCCGTGGAACGTCACCCGTCCGGATGGAACACTCGATGGATTCGAGCCCGAACTCGCCGCCAACCTGTGCGCGCGGGCTCAGGTCAAATGCAAGCTGATCGCCCAGGACTGGGACGGCATGATGGCCGCACTCAAGGTGGGCAAGTTCGACGTCATCATGGATGGGCTCGCGATCACCGAAGAGCGCAAAAAGGAAATCGCATTTTCCGTACCCTATGCCAATACGCCGGCATCCTTCGCAGCCGCGAAGAACGGCCCGCTCCGCAATCTGCCCGGCACCGGAACGGAGATCGAACTGTCGGGCAGCCCGGCGGCGGACAAGCCGCTACTCGAGCCGTTGCGCCGCGTCCTGAAAGGCAAGGTGATCGGCATTCAAACCGGCACGTCGTTCACGCCCTTCATCTACAGTCATTTCGGCGATGTCGCCACGATTCGTGAATACAAGTCTGCAGCGGAGCACGACCTGGATCTGAATAGCGGCCGGATCGACGTGGCATTCGACGATGCGACGTACTTTTCGTCCGCGTTCTCCAAATCCGAGAACAAGGATCTCGCGTTTGCCGGGCCGCGAATGAAGGGGCGGGCGTTCGGGCCGGGCGAGGCACTCGGGTTTCGACAGTCCGACGTCGATCTGAAGAACAAATTCGATGGCGCAATCAAGGCGGCGCTCGCAGACGGAACCGTCAAACGGCTGAGCGAGAAATGGTTCAGGATGAATGTCGCGCCATGAACGCATCCCCGAAAGCATCAGGATGACTTAACGGTAACGGGGGCGGGCGGAGCGGTTCGAATCGCCTTGCCCCGCAGACCGGCCGAAACCCGCATTGACCGGGAGGAGACGTTGATGTTGTCGGTATTCGAGTTGTTGGGCTGGGGATCCAGCGGATGGGGCGGGACGCTTCTGCTGGCGACGGCGACCACCATCGAAGTGACGTTCGCCGCGCTTGCCGTTGGCGCAGTGGTGGGGTCCGCCGTGGCGTGGTCGAAGCTTTCTCGCTACCGGCTGGCGCGCGCTTTCGGAGACGCGTATACGACGGTGTTTCGCGGCGTACCCGAGTTGCTCATCATCTACCTGATCTATTTCGGCGGGTCGTCGATCGCGACGCAAATCGGCAGGTACTTTGGCGCCGAGGGCTTTCTCGGGTTGCCGACTTTTCTGTCCGGGGCACTGGCAGTCGGTGTCATTTCCGGCTCGTATCAGGCCGAAGTCTATCGCGGCGCGTATCTGGCCGTTGCGCGAGGAGAGATCGAGGCCGCGGTGGCGATGGGCATGTCACGCAGCAAGCTGTTGCTCCGCATCGTCGGCCCTCAGGTATTCCGCTTTGCGTTGCCGGGGTTGGGCAACGTATGGCAGATGACGTTGAAGGACTCGGCGCTGATCTCGATTACGGGCCTCGTCGAATTGATGCGTGCCAGCCAGATCGCTGCCGGATCGACCCACCAGTATTTCATGTTCTTCATCGCCGGGGGAGCCCTGTACCTGGTTCTGACGGCGCTTTCCGGAAAAATATTCAATCGTCTCGAAGACCGCATGGGAAGAAGTTCCCGGCGGATCGCATGAGGGCCCTGCCATGGATTTCGATTTCTTGCTGGACACCCTGTCGCAGTTGCTGTCCGCGCTGCCCGTCACGCTCACGCTGTTCATGCTGGCGATCGCCTTCGGCGGGGTGATTGCATTGGGTTTGACGTGGATGCGATTCTCCGGCGTCAAGTATCTCGAGAAGTTCTCGAGCGGGTATGTCTTCGTGTTCCGGGGTACGCCGTTGCTGATTCAGCTGTTCCTGCTTTATTACGGCATGGGCCAGTTTGACTTCGTTCGTGACAGCGTCTTCTGGCCGATCATCCGTGAGCCATTCGGATGCGCCGTGTTGTCACTTGGACTGTGTACGGCCGGTTACACGACCGAGATCTTCCGTGGCGGGGTGTTGGCGGTGCCGGCGAATCAGCTCGAAGCCGCACGTGCGATGGGCATGTCGGGCTGGCTGCTGTTTCGCCGGGTGATCGCACCCGTGGCCTTGCGTCACGCGTTGCCGGCTTATTCGACGGAGATCGTGCTGATGGTGAAGGCGACTGCGCTTGCGAGTCTCGTGACGGTCATGGAGATGACCGGTGTCGCTCAACGCATCATTGCGCATACGTACCGCACGACGGAAGTCTTTCTGTGCGCCGCGGCCATTTACCTGTTGCTCAATTTCCTCATCGTTCGTGCGATCGCAATGCTCGAATACTCCTTGACGCCATATCGTCGACCCATGTCGTCGCCCGTTGTCAATTGAAAGGCCGATGCTATGAAACTCAATGATCTAGCCGATGAACTGAAGGTTGCTCCCGCCATCGCGGTCGCCAATCTGCATAAGCGCTATGGAGACAACCATGTATTGAGAGGCGTATCGCTTTCGGCTCGCGAGGGCGACGTCATTTCGATCCTCGGGTCAAGCGGATCCGGCAAGAGTACGCTGCTGCGTTGCATCAACCTGCTGGAGACGCCGGATGACGGCGACGTGCTCATCGCCGGCGAGAAACTCGAATTGCGCGCGAACGGTCGCGGCCATCGTGAGCCGGCGAATCGCCGTCAGGTGGATCGCATCCGCTCGCAATTGGGCATGGTGTTCCAGAGTTTCAACCTGTTCTCTCACATGACGATCCTCGAGAACCTCATCGAGGGGCCCGTGCATGTCCAGAAACGCAAGCGCGCAGAATGTATCGATGAGGCGATGGTGTTGCTCGAGAAGGTCGGGATTGCAGATAAATTCAGGCACTATCCCGCCCACCTCTCGGGCGGGCAGCAGCAGCGCGCCGCGATCGCGCGAGCACTGGCAATGAGGCCCCGGGTCATGCTGTTCGACGAACCAACATCCGCCCTGGATCCGGAGCGGGTAGGCGAGGTGCTGAAGGTCATGCGACAACTGGCCGAGGAAGGATGCACGATGCTGATCGTCACGCATGAAATGAATTTCGCCCGCAGCGTGTCGAGCCGAGTCGTTTTCATGCATCAGGGTGTCGTGGAAAGCGAAGGGGCGCCGGACGAGTTGTTTCGACAACAGAAATCAGAGCGCTTCTGCCGATTCATTTCAAGCCACGAATCCGTGTAACACCGCCGAAGCGAAGAATCTCGACATTCATCCAGCGTTTATAAAAGTTAATATGCATACCATAACAATTGACGATGCACCGCTGACCTGGAGGGCGGTGGCAGAGATCGCCAGTGGCGCACGGCTGTCGCTTGGGCGGGGAACCTGGGACAGGCTGCGCAGCGCGCGTGCGATCGTTGACCGGATCGTCGATCGTCAGGAGCGCGCCTACGGCATTACGACGGGACTTGGCGCCTTGTGCGACACCGTGCTGTCACCGGGAAAGCTCACTGAATTGTCGACGAATGCGCTGAAAAGCCACGCGTGTGGCGTCGGCGCAGCATTGCCGACCGATGCCGTGCGTGCGATTCTCGCGGCGCAAATCCAGAACTTCGCTCACGGCCGTTCCGGTGTCTCGCCCGAGGTTGTCGAACGATTGATGGATTTCATCAATCTTCATATCACGCCCGTCGTGCCATCGGAAGGATCGGTCGGCTATCTCACGCATATGGCCCACGCGGCGTTGCCGATGATCGGCCTTGGGGAGGCCTGGGTGGACGATCAGAGATTGCCGGGCATCGATGCACTGCAACGCCGAGCGCTGCGGCCGGTGTCCCTTGCCGCGAAGGACGGGTTGTCCCTGATCAACGGAACGCCATGCTCCACTGGCATGTTGTCCATTGCGTTGCAGCGTACCGAGCGCCTGATGAAATGGGCTGACATCGTCGCGGCGATGAGCTTCGAGGCGCTGAGGGGGCAACTGGCCGCCTTTTCGTCCGAAGCGCTTGCGGCGAAGCCGCATCCCGGTGCGCAAAGAGTCGGAAAGAACCTGCGTCATTTGCTGGAGAACAGCACGAACCTATTGGAGAGTCGGGGCATTCGAACGCAGGACGCACTCAGCATTCGCTCGATTCCGCAGATCCATGGCGCGAGCCGCGACCAGTTTTCGCATGTCGAGAAACAGGTCAATCTCGAACTCGCATCGGCGACGGACAATCCGCAAGTCTTCGGCAACCGGGACGACTACCGCGTCATCTCGCAGGCCAATCCGCACGGGCAGAACATGGCCATTGCGGCCGATATCCTGGCGATCGCGCTGGCGGAACTTGCGGGCGTGTCGGAGCGGCGCGTCGACCGGCTCGTCAACCCGATGACGAGCGGCCTGCCGCCGTTCCTGTTGCGCGAGAGCGGTGTGAATTCCGGTCTGATGATCGTGCAGTACGTTGCCGCGTCGCTGGTTGCCGAGAACAAGACCCTGGCGAGTCCGCGGGTGGTCGACAACTATGTGACATCAGGCTTGCAGGAGGACCACCTGAGCCTGTCCACCCCGGCCGCGCTCAGAGTGTCGAAGGTGCTCGACAATGCAGAAACCGTGCTCGCGATCGAATTCCTCGTTGCCGGTCAGGCGCTGTCTTTCATCAAATTCGCGGACATCGGCACGGGTTGTCGCAGCGCACTCCAGATCCTGCACGACGAAATACCACCCTATACCGAGGATCGGGTCGTGGCGCCCGACATTGCGAAAGCGCTCGCGTTGCTGCGCGACCCGGCAACCCTGATGCGTATCGAGCGTGAAATCGCCTATTCGTTGTAACGCGTGCATCGATTCGCTGTTTGTTCCGTGGCAGCCATGCACCGGCGGACAGGCGTGAATGAAGTCCGGAGATCTGGCGTCGGCCGCCGCAGGCGCGACAAGGTGATGCGAAAGATTCCGACACCGCTTCTACTGTTCCATGCGTTTGCGCGCGTCAAATGACGCCAGGGATGCAGGTGTCGAAGATGTGGACTGTCGGGCGTGCGACAAGTTTTTCTAAATGACGGGGAAGAAATTACCCGGTTGATGGGTGACTTGTTTGTAAATAATATGTCTTTCATATATTTCGGCATGCGAATCATCATGACGAAAAGAGAAGGTGTGGTTCGATATTTCATTTCTGGTGTGTCTTGAGGCTGGTCTGTTCCCAAACGCCGAAGCGACAGCTTTTTCGTTGGGTGCTGTGTATCTACTGAAAATATCCCATTGGTAAATCATGAAAAACATTCTTGATCTGGATCGGTATCCGCTTGACCGTGAGGGCAGCAGCGAATGGAATGCGCTTGTCGAAAAGGCAGCCGCCGACCTTGGGCGCGACGGCATGTTCAATCTCGAAGATTTCGTCCGGCCCGAGGTGGTATCGCGAGCAGTCGCCGAGATCTCGCCGGTCATGGACAAGCACTCGCATACGCACAAGCGGATGCACAACATCTATTTCCTGCCCGACATTCCGGAGCTCGCGCCTGGCCATCCGGCGCTTCGCAAGGTTGAAACGGTCAATCACACGGTATGCGCTGACCAGATTCCGAACAGCGTCATTGCGAGCATTTACGCGTACGAGCCGTTGGTGAGATTCCTTGCCGCGACGATGCGCAAGGAAAATCTGTACCTGATGGACGATCCGCTGGCGAAGATCAACGTGATGTCGTATCGCGAAGGCGAAGCCCTGAACTGGCATTTCGATCGATCGGAATTCACGACGACGCTCCTGCTGCAAGAACCGATGCAAGGGGGCGAGTTCGAATACCGGACTGACCTGCGATCCGACTCCGATCCGAACTACGAC
Organism: Burkholderia sp. PU8-34; assembly: GCF_053427725.1. Taxonomy (NCBI): domain Bacteria; kingdom Pseudomonadati; phylum Pseudomonadota; class Betaproteobacteria; order Burkholderiales; family Burkholderiaceae; genus Burkholderia; species Burkholderia sp. PU8-34. The sequence continues at coordinate 1,808 of NZ_JBSAXC010000007.1, read as the reverse complement.
GGCGTGGCGGCCTTGCTGGAAGGGCGAGATCCGCGTGTGCAGAGCATCCGCCTGAAAGCGGGAACGCTGAATGTTTTCCGCGGCAAGAACACCGCACATCGCGTCACACCCGTCGAGGGCGAGCGGGATCGAATGGTGACGGTGTTTTCCTACTACGAGAAGCCCGGGGTGACGTTCCACGGGGAAGAGCGCATGGGGTTTTATGGCCGCGCGCATTGAGAATGCGCGGGTTAAGTGTGACTGCCGGATGGCAGCGTCGCGAAGCACTGCCATCGGCGTTCATGGCTTCCCGGAGAAGCACGTGTCGGAAGGCGGTGCTGCGACGGTGGTTCGCGAGCGGCGGAGATCGCGTCAGCAACGTGTGTGATGTCGACGACACATATCGGTTCGGAGAATGGAGACCCTGATGAAGAAAATGCGTGTGGTGGCCGGTGGGCTTGTTCTTGTCTCGTCACTGGTGCATGCCGAGAATTCCGTGACGTTGTACGGGATTATCGATGAAGGTTTCAACTATACGACCAACACCGGGGGCAAGCATAGCTACGAAATGCAGAGCGGATACGCGGCAGGCAGCCGCTGGGGGCTCAAGGGGCAGGAGGATCTGGGTGGCGGACTGGCCGCCATTTTCACGCTCGAAAACGGCTTTGACGTCAATTCCGGACAACTGATGCAAGGCGGACGGATGTTCGGCCGTCAAGCCTTTGTCGGCGTGCAAAGCGACAAGCTGGGGAGCCTGACGTTCGGGCGGCAATATGACTCGGTGGTCGATTATCTCGCGCCGTTGACTGCGAACGGATGGTACTCGGGATACCTTTTCTCGCATCCGTACGATAACGACAACACGGACAATTCTTTCCGCGTGAACAATGCAATCAAGTATTCGAGCCCGAACCTCGATGGCCTGACGTTCGGCGGACTGTATGGGTTCAGTAACGGTGCCGGCGCATTCTCCGACAACCGGCTGTACAGCTTCGGGGCGGCATACACCCATGGCCCGTTCTCGATCGGCGCGGCCTATATGGACATCAATCATGTCGGTGGCAACGCTTTGGGTGCCGTTGCCGCGAACGACGCCAGTTTCTACGCGGGGCATCAGCGCGTCTACGGTGCCGGTCTCTCGTATGCGATCGGTTCTGCCACGCTCGGGTTCGCCTATAGCGATACCTTGCTCGAGAACCCGGCCGGCAACGCGTATGTCGGTGGAAGCTTCAGCGGAACAGGTGCCGATTCACTCCGATTCGACAACTTCGAATTCAATGTGAAATACGACTTCACGCCGGCGTTTTTCGTTCAGGCGATGTATACGTACACGCTTGGAAAATACTCGGCGAGCAGCGGCACGGTACGCCCGAAGTGGCATCAGGCCGGTCTGATGTTCGACTACGCCATTTCGAAGCGTACGGATGTCTATCTGCAGGGGCAGTTCCAGCAAGTGGCGGGGGGCGAGACGGGAACGTTCCTCGACGATGCCTTTATCACGGGCGCAAGCGGCGCCTCGTCGAATAACCGGCAGTTCATTGCCCGCGCTGCCATCCGTCACACGTTCTAAGCGCAGCGATCGTGACTTGAGGTTAGCGAGCCATACAGAATCCTGATTGCAATGTTGAAAATCAGGAATGCAGAGTTTTATATCGGAATGAACTGAATGAAATCAAGAGCTGCCATTGCATGGAAGGCCGGGGCCCCGCTGACGATCGAGGAAGTCGATCTGGAAGGGCCGCGCGCGGGCGAAGTGCTGATCGAGGTGAAGGCCACGGGCATTTGCCACACCGACTACTACACGCTGTCGGGCGCGGATCCGGAAGGGT
>NZ_JBSAXC010000069.1:0-537 GCF_053427725.1 Burkholderia sp. PU8-34 | reverse complement strand
ACAACTGGCTTGCCTCAACCGAGCCCGAACTATTGTCCAACTTGGACGCGCGAACGTTTGCCAGTGCTCCCGCAGCAATGCGGCCGGATGCATTAGTCAGGTATGCGCCTGCACTAATCGACGCGTTCTGTCCAGCCGTCAGCGAACCTCTGCCGTTGTCCACCGATTGCGCATCAACCGTCAAATCGGCACGTGCGCTAATCGATCCATGATTGGCAAGACGCCCTGCCTGCACCGTGACATTGCCATCACCGCCGATCACACCACCTTGCGCACCGCTCGCTGTCGTGCCCGCTGCGTTCGTGAGTTCGCCGCTCGTCGTGATGGACAGGCCTTCGCTGTTAAGGGACGTGACGCGCCCGCTGGAATTTTCGAGCGACACACCGAAGACGGTCATCTTGCCGGCGCTCTGAACGATGCCCTGTTGATTCAGAATCGCGCCACCGTGTACGTAGACTGTACTTTGCGAGACCAGCGTGCCGCCCTGATTCGAAACCTGTCCCGACGACTGTATAGACAGCGGGCCCTGCGACGACA
>NZ_JBSAXC010000068.1:0-572 GCF_053427725.1 Burkholderia sp. PU8-34 | reverse complement strand
GCGATCGGCGTCGCGATGGACGTGACGAACGAGGACGCCGTCAACGCCGGCATCGACAAGGTCGCCGAGACGTTCGGCTCGGTCGACATCCTCGTGTCGAACGCGGGCATCCAGATCGTGAACCCGATCGAGAACTACTCGTTCGCCGACTGGAAGAAGATGCAGGCGATTCACGTCGACGGCGCGTTCCTGACGACGAAGGCCGCGCTCAAGCACATGTACAAGGACGATCGCGGCGGCGTCGTGATCTACATGGGTTCGGTGCACTCGCACGAAGCGTCGCCGCTGAAGTCGGCATACGTGACGGCGAAGCACGGGCTGCTCGGTCTCGCACGCGTGCTGGCGAAGGAAGGCGCGAAGCACAACGTGCGTTCGCACGTCGTGTGCCCGGGCTTCGTGCGCACGCCGCTCGTCGACAAGCAGATTCCGGAGCAGGCAAAGGAGCTCGGGATCAGCGAAGAGGAAGTGGTGAAGAAGGTGATGCTCGGCAACACGGTCGACGGCGTGTTCACGACGGTGCAGGACGTCGCGCAGACGGTGCTGTTCCTGTCGGCGTTCCCGAGCGCCGCGCT
>NZ_JBSAXC010000067.1:0-574 GCF_053427725.1 Burkholderia sp. PU8-34 | reverse complement strand
GCGGCGCGCATGTTCGCGTGAATCGCCGCGTCGGCCGGCGAGCTCGCAGAGGCATCCTCGATCATGTCGCCGAGCGTCGCGTCGGCATCGTCGCCCACCGGGGTTTCGAGCGACACCGGTTGCTTGGCGATCTTGAGGATGCTGCGCACTTTCTCCTCGGACATCTCCATGCGCTTCGCGAGATCGGCGGGATGCGCTTCCTGTCCGGTCTGTTGCAGGATTTCGCGCGAAATCCGGTTCAGCTTGTTGATCGTCTCGATCATGTGGACCGGCACACGAATGGTCCGCGCCTGATCGGCGAGCGCACGCGTGACAGCCTGCCGGACCCACCAGGTCGCGTACGTCGAGAACTTCCAGCCGCGCCGGTATTCGAACTTGTCCACGGCCTTCATCAGGCCGATATTGCCTTCCTGGATCAGATCCAGAAACTGCATGCCGCGGTTCACGTATTTCTTGGCGATCGAAATGACAAGACGAAGATTCGCCTCGATCATCTCGCGCTTGGCCTGCCGCATTTTCAACTCCGCGGCACTCATCTGGCGGTTGATCTGCTTGAGCTGCTGGAGCGGCAGCG
>NZ_JBSAXC010000066.1:0-579 GCF_053427725.1 Burkholderia sp. PU8-34 | reverse complement strand
CAAGCACCAGTTGCTGGACCGTGACGGCCTGCTGTCGCGGATGCTCCCCTTTGCCAAATGAAGGATCCCATGAAAGTGTCTTTCTCCCGCCCCCTGCTGGCCGCGTTCGCCGCGGTGTCGCTTGCCGCGTCGGGCGCGGCGCTCGCCGACGTCGATCTGGCGAAGAGCAAGGTGTCCGCCGTGTCGAAGCAGATGAACGTGCCGACCGAAGGCGTGTTCAAGAAGTTCGCCGCGCAGATCAAGTTCGATCCGGCGAAGGCCGCGCAGGGCACCGCGCAGGTGTCGATCGACATTGCGAGCTTTGACATCGGCGACAAGATGTACAACGACCAGGTCGCCGGCAAGGACTGGTTCGACGCGAAGGCTTATCCGCAAGCGACCTTCGTGTCGTCGGCGATCGCGCCCGCGGGCGGCAACAAGTACAACGTGACCGGCAAGCTGACGATCAAGGGCAAGGCCGAGACCGTCACGGTGCCGGTCACGATCACGCAGAACGGCGCGACGCAGAGCTTCGACGGCGTGCTGCCGATCAGGCGCTCCGCGTTCAACGTCGGCACCGGCGAGTGGAAGGACACGTCG
>NZ_JBSAXC010000065.1:0-579 GCF_053427725.1 Burkholderia sp. PU8-34 | reverse complement strand
GGAATCACCAGCGGCGCGTTGATCATCCCCGTGTACAGCGTGAAGCCCTTGAAGCGGCCGAAGCGCGCGAGCACGAAGCCCGCCCACGTGCCGATCGCCACCGACGCGAACGCGGTCAGCAGGCCGATCTTCAGCGACAGCCACGCGGCCGACAGCAGCTCGTCGTCGTCCAGCAACGCCCCGTACCATTTCAGCGAGAAGCCCGACCACACGGTGACGAGCTTCGATTCGTTGAACGAATACACGACGAGGCTGATGATCGGGATGTACAGGAACAGGAACCCGAGCGCGAGCACGCCCGTCGACAGCGGTTTGTTCGGCTTGATCATTTGACGTCCTCCAGTTCCTTGACCTGGTAGTACTGGAACAGCGCCATCGGCACCAGCAGCAGCACCACCATCGCCACCGTCACCGCGGAGGCCATCGGCCAGTCCATGTTGTTGAAGAACTCGTCCCACATCACGCGGCCGATCATCAGCGTGTCCGCGCCGCCGAGCAGTTCCGGAATCACGTACTCGCCGACCGCCGGGATGAACACCAGCAGGCTGCCCGCGATGATCCCGTTCTTCGACAGCGGCA
>NZ_JBSAXC010000064.1:0-581 GCF_053427725.1 Burkholderia sp. PU8-34 | reverse complement strand
CGCTACATCGGCCGCTCGCGCGCGAATGCGGTGATCGTCGCGGTGTGCGCGCTGCTCACCTATGGCGGCGTGTCGCTGTTCGTCGTCGTGTTCGCGGTCTATCCGTTCGCGGCCGAACTCTATCGCCAGAGCAATATTCCGAAACGATTGATGCCCGGCGCGATCGCGCTCGGCGCGTTCTCGTTCACGATGGATTCGCTGCCCGGCACGCCGCAGATCCAGAACATCATCCCGACCACGTTCTTCAAGACGACCGCCTGGGCCGCGCCCGCGCTCGGCACGATCGGCTCGGTGTTCATCGTGATCGTCGGCCTCTCGTATCTGGAATGGCGCCGTCGCTCGGCGATGGCGAAGGGCGAAGGCTACGGCACGTCGCTCGTCAACGAGCCGGAGCGCGTGCAGACGGACTCGCTGCCGAATCCGGTCCTCGCGATTGCGCCGCTCATCCTGGTCGGCGTCGCAAACTTCGCACTGACGAAGCTGATCCCGTCGTGGTACGGCACCGCGTCGTACACGGTCGCGCCCGACGTGCTGCCCGGCGTGCATGCGCCGGTGACGACGTCGATCAAGACCGTCGTCGC
>NZ_JBSAXC010000063.1:0-661 GCF_053427725.1 Burkholderia sp. PU8-34 | reverse complement strand
TACGTTCCACGCATACATCGACGTAATGTCGTCCCGCTGATACTGATACAGCGTCTGGCCGACATTGTTGACGACCGTGCCGCCATAGCTCCCGTTGCCAACGGAACCGCTCTGCTGTGTACTCCCGATCCGGATCGACTTGCCCGCCGTGATCGCACTGTAATTGTTGTTCACCGTCCCGACGTTCGCCATGGTGATACTGCCGCCGGCCACGAGTTGCGCTTGCTGCGTTTGACTTACCACCTTGTCTTGCCTAATCGTGGACGTCGTATCACGCCAGATTTCGACACGCTGATAGCCCTTATGGCCGTCGCTTCGCGTCGCGTATTCCGTATCAGGCGCGTAGTTGATGTGCGGATCGTAGCCAGCCCAATAAACTGCCGTCACGGTGCCGTTTCCGTTGTCCGTCAGCGTGTTGTAGTAGAGCGTTTGCTGCTGCCCGTTGACGTTCACGACCAGTACGCGGTCGACGGCATTCGTGCCGTTCGATTCGGACACGACATCGCTTGTCGAATACGTCACCGTCTGTGGCGTTTTGTACGGTCCCGACCATGTCGCGTACGAGCACACGCCCCCCGCGGCGTTACCGGTCGGGCAACCGATGAACTGCTGTCGCTTGGTTTCGTGCTTGGTCGTCGTACTGGTCGTTTCGGTCGTAACC
>NZ_JBSAXC010000062.1:0-661 GCF_053427725.1 Burkholderia sp. PU8-34 | reverse complement strand
AGTCACGACCGAAACGACCGGTACGACGACCAAGCACGAAACCAAGCGACAGCAGTTCATCGGTTGCCCGACCGGTAACGCCGCGGGGGGCGTGTGCTCGTATGCGACATGGTCGGGACCGTACAAGACGCCGCAGACGGCGACGTATTCGACAAGCGATATCGTGTCCGAATCGAACGGCACGAATGCCGTCGACCGCGTACTGGTCGTGAACGTCAACGGGCAGCAGCAAACGCTCTACTACAACACGCTGACGGACAACGGAAACGGCACCGTGACGGCAGTCTATTGGGCTGGCTACGATCCGCACATCAACTACGCGCCTGATACGGAATACGCGACGCGAAGCGACGGCCATAAGGGCTATCAGCGCGTCGAAATCTGGCGCGATACGACATCCACGATTCAGCAAGACAAGATAACGAGCCAGGCGCAGCAGGCGCAACTCGTGGCCGGCGGCAGTATCACCATGGCGAACGTCGAAGCGGTGAACAACAACTACAGTGCAATCACGGCCGGCAAGTCGATCCGGATCGGCAGTACGCAGCAGAGCGGTTCCGTTGGCAACGGGAGCTATGGCGGCACGGTCGTCAACAATGTCGGCCAGACGCTGTATCAGTATCAGCGGGACGACATTACGTCGATGTATGCGTGGAACGTC
>NZ_JBSAXC010000061.1:0-664 GCF_053427725.1 Burkholderia sp. PU8-34 | reverse complement strand
TCAACGTTGTACCCCGAAAATGCTCCCGCATCGCCGCCCACTGCTCCACCGGCCCCCGTCGCGATCACGTTCGCGACGATGTTGCCAAGCGCTTGATTCATGCTGGCGTTGCCCGTCGGATCTGCTCCGGCAATCGCACTGCTCAGGTCATTGAGCTTCCCCGCTGCAATCGACGCAATCGCTGCACCCGCCGCGCCACCCACCGCGTTGCCGCCTGCCAGCCCCGTCACCAGCGCCGCACCCGCGCCTTGCATCAACGCCCGGTTTGCGCCGCCTTCCTTCCACGCATCGACGCCTGCCTGATCACCATTGGCGTCAGCCTTCTTCATCATCTTGTCGGCATAGTCCCCGATCCGCCTCGACACCGCTTCACCCGCCGCACTCGCGGCCGACATCATGTCGGCCTGCTTGCTCAGCAGGTTCTGCATATCAGGCAGTTTGGCCACCGTACCGTTCGCGTCCGTCGTATCACGATTCAATTCAGCCACATCCTGCTTCTGATTCGCCGATTCCGTGATCGTGGCCATGCCCGCGCTGACGCCGCTCTTCGTCGTCGCGCTGTCGCTGCCGCTCTCGTGTTGACCCAGCATCGGCGACGCACCGCCCGCGTTCTTGCCTGCGTTCTTGCCCGACGTGCTTCCGTGCGTGCTGTAGTTCATCCCGC
>NZ_JBSAXC010000060.1:0-703 GCF_053427725.1 Burkholderia sp. PU8-34 | reverse complement strand
TGCGGGCCGCGATATCGTCAACACGACGCTGGTCGATGCAGTCGGCGCAATCGGTTCTTCCGGCGCAAGCAAGGTCAATACAAGCTTGATCGGCCAGCAGGGCACGATCGCGTCGACCGGCGATCTGTCGGTTCAGGCTGGTCGAGACCTCACGCTTCATGGCGCGAATCTGTCGGCCGGTGGTGATGCGCTCGTGACGGCGGGCCGAAACATCAACGTCGATACGGTGCAGGCGATGACGAACCAGTCGCTGTATCTGAACGATCAGCATCATTGGGAAGAATCGAAGACGACGAACGTGACGAGCGATATCGCCGCAGGCGGCAGCTTGGGGATGCAAAGCGGCAACGATACGACGCTCAAGGGGGTAGCCGTTTCTGCCGGTAAGGATTTGTCGGCGATTGCGGGCGGCAATCTGACGGCCACGACGGTCACGGATACCGCGAAGCTCGACAACGTGGCGGCGGACAGCAAGACGCGGCAAGAAATCGATCACGTTTATGACGAACGCGCCGTCGGCACGCAATTTACGGCGGGCGGCGATGCGACCCTTGCGGCAGCGAGTACCGACGCGTCGAAAGGCAACGTAGTACTGACGGGCTCGTCGCTCACGGCGGCCGTGACGAATGGCGTTGAAAACAGTACGGGTGCCGCAAACATTGTAGCGACGGGCAACGTCACGGTGAACGAAGCCCGTGAGGAA